>JALHMN010000034.1 GCA_022844005.1 bacterium
GCTGATCGAGACGCTGACGGCGCTCGGCGCCGAGGTGCGCTGGTCCTCCTGCAACATCTTCTCGACCCAGGATCAGGCGGCAGCCGCCATCGCCGTCTCGGGCGTGCCGGTCTTCGCCTGGAAAGGCGAGAGCGAGGAGGAGTTCTGGTGGTGCATCGACCAGACGATCAAAGGCCCGAACGGCTGGGTCCCGAACATGATCCTGGATGACGGCGGCGACCTCACCGTCGTCATGCACGAGAAGCATCCCGACCTGATGAAGGACGTGCGCGGCGTCTCGGAGGAAACCACCACCGGCGTGCATCGCCTGTATGAGATGGCGCGCGACGGCAAGCTCTTGGTTCCCGCCATCAACGTGAACGACAGCGTCACCAAGTCGAAGTTCGACAATCTCTACGGCTGCCGCGAGAGTCTGGTCGACGGCATCAAGCGCGCGACCGACGTGATGATGGCCGGCAAGGTCGCCGTGGTCTGCGGCTACGGCGACGTCGGCAAGGGTTCCGCCGCCTCGCTGCGCAGCCAGGGTGCGCGGGTGATGGTGACCGAGATCGATCCGATCTGCGCGCTGCAGGCGGCGATGGAAGGCTATCAGGTCACCACGATGGAAGAGGCCGCCCCGCTCGGCGACATCTTCGTCACCGCCACCGGCAATGTCGACGTCATCACCATCGACCACCTCAGGGCGATGAAGCACCGCGCCATCGTCTGCAACATCGGCCACTTCGATTCCGAGATCCAGATCGCGGCCATGCGCAACTACCGCTGGCACAACGTGAAGCCGCAGGTCGACGAGGTGGAGTTCCCCGACGGCAAGCGCCTGATCGTGCTGGCCGAAGGCCGTCTCGTGAACCTCGGCTGCGGCACCGGTCACCCCAGCTTCGTGATGAGCGCGTCCTTCACCAACCAGGTGCTGGCGCAGATCGAGTTGTGGACCAACTACAAGGCCTATGACCGCAAGGTCTATACGCTGCCGAAGGCACTGGACGAGAAGGTGGCGGCGCTGCATCTCGAAAAGCTCGGCGTGAAGCTGACCAAACTCTCCGACAAGCAGGCCGCCTATCTGGGGATCGCCCAGGCCGGCCCCTACAAGCCGGAACCCTATCGCTACTGACGCATGATGCGCCCCGCCGTCCCGTTCGCCGCAGTGCTGCTCGCAGCCTGCGCCGGCGGGCCGGCGGGAACCGCCATCCCCTATCGCTGCGAGGACGGGACGCGCCTGATCGCCCGTTTCCCCGCCCCCGATCACATGACACTCGACCAGGACGGAACCCTTGCGCGGATGCAGCGCATAGCGGCAGCCTCGGGCGCGAAATATGCCGACGCCCAGCGGACGTTCTGGAGCCGGGGCGGGGACGCCCTCTATGAGACCAGCCGCGGCATGACCCGCTGCAGCCGCATGCCGCGCTGATACCCGCGGTCAGTAGGGCAGGCCGACGTAGTTTTCCGCCAGCACCCGTAGCGCCGCTTCCGATGAGAACAGATAGGCGAGTTCCGTCTCCTTCAGCTTGTCGTCATAGGGCGTGTCCTCGCTGAAACGGTGGAGCAGCGTCGTCATCCACCAGGAGAACCGCTGCGCCTTCCACACCCGCGTCAACGCCTTCTGCGAATAACAGTCGAGCCCGGACCCATCTCCCTTTCGGTAATGGGCCACCATCGCGTGATAGAGGTAGTGGACGTCGGAGGCAGCGGTATTGAGGCCGCGGGCGCCGGTCGGCGGGAAGATGTGGGCCGCGTCGCCGACGAGGAAGAGGTTGCCATGGCGCATGGGTTCGACCACGTAGCTCCGCAACGGTGCGATGCTCTTTTCGATGGACGGACCGGTGAGCAGGCGATCGCTGGCCTCGGCGGGGAGACGATGTTTCAGCTCCGCCCAGAAGGCATCGTCCGACCAGTCCTCCACCTTGTCCGTCAGCGGTACCTGGATGTAGTAGCGGCTGAGCACCTGGGAGCGAAGCGAGCAGAGGGCAAAGCCGCGGGCATGCCGCGTGTAGATCAATTCAGGTGAGACGGGCTTCGTCCGCGACAGCACGCCGAGCCAGCCGAAGGGGAAAACCTTTTCGTACTCCCGGAGCGCGCCTTTCGGGATCGAGCCGCGGCTGACCCCATGAAAGCCGTCGGCACCGACGACGTAGTCGCAATCGACGCGGACGGTGCGCCCACCGTCGCGATAGGTGACGTACGGTGCGTCCGACGTCAGGTCGAACAGCGCCACGTCCTCGGCCTGGTGGACGACGGCACCCTTCATCCGATCGCGCGCGTCGTATAGATCGCGGGTGACCTCAGTCTGGCCGTAGACCAGCACGGAATTCCCGCCGGAGTATTTGCTCAAGTCGACGCGGTCGAGGATGCCGCCATGGGCGATGTGGAAACCCTCGTGGATCTCTCCCTCGCGATCCATGCGCTCGCCGCAGCCCGCCTCATGCATCAGCCGGGCAAAGCCCTGCTCGATTACGCCGGCCCGAATCCGGCCCAGCACGTAGTCGCGGCTCTGCTTCTCGAGCACGACCGTATCGATGCCCTGCAGATGCAGCAGCTGCGACAGCAGCAGCCCGGACGGTCCGCCGCCGATGATGCAGACCTGCACTTTCATCCGGCTTCCTCCTCGTGGCCCGGACGATTGCAGATCGGCATCCGCCTGTGGATGGAAGGATCTGCCTTTGTCTTGTACGATTCGAACATGCGCCCGCGAGCGGAAAAGCCAGCGATCCAGGTCTACAACCTGTTCGGAGAGCGGGAAGAACTCCCCGATGTGGTGCATTGCGAGACCATCGCGGCGCGCAGTGTACTGCATGACTGGGAACTGGCGCCGCATCGGCATGCCCGGCTGCACCAGATTCTGCTCATCGACAAGGGCGGCGGAGTGGCCAGCTTCGAAGGCCGCGCCCATCCCCTCGGACCCATGCGCGTCATCAACGTGCCGGTCGGCAGCGTGCACGGCTTCCGCTTCCTGCCGGGCACGCAAGGGTGGGTGCTGACCATTCCGATGGAGGTGCTGGACGAAGCGCTCCTGGCATCCGAGGGGTTGAACACCGTGCTTGCCCGGTCGGCGGTGGAGCGCGCCTCGGCGCAGATGCGCGATGCCATGAAGCAGATCTTTGCCGAGCATGCCGGGCGACGCTACGCGCGGGCGCACCTTCTGCGCTCGCTGAGCTGCACCCTGGTCGGCCTTGTCGCGCGGGTCCTGTCGAGCCGCGATGGGACGGGTGATGCGGCAGCCCGGCCCGATCTGCTGCAGCGCTTCCAGGAGATGGTCGAGACGCACTATCTGCGGCACTGGAGCGTTTCGCAGTATGCCGCGGCGCTGTCGGTGACGCCGACGCATCTGACCCGCGTCGCGCGCGCCGCGACCGGGCACGCGGCATCGCAGGTGATCCTCAATCGCGTCGTGCGCGAGGCGCGTCGCAACCTAGTCTATACAGACCTACCGATATCGACGATAGCCTATGCGCTCGGCTTCAAGGACCCGGCCTATTTCAGCCGCGTCTATGCCGCCGCCACCGGCTTCTCACCGCGCCGCTTCCGCGAGCGGATCCAGGGAACAAACTAGACCGTCAGATACTTTCGGACATCGGCCTCCGAGATGCTGCCGCCGTCGCCGGACAGCACGACCTCTCCACGATCCATCACCACGAAACGATCGGCCAGTTCCTGGGCGAAGTCGAAATACTGTTCGACCAGCACGATCGCCATGTCCCCGCGATCGGCGAGCTTGCGGATGACCCGGCCGATATCCTTTATGATGGAGGGCTGAATGCCTTCCGTCGGCTCGTCGAGGATCAGGAGCTTCGGGCGCGTCACCAGTGCCCGGCCGATGGCGAGCTGCTGCTGCTGCCCGCCCGAGAGGTCGCCGCCGCGGCGGTTCAGCATGCTCTGCAGCACGGGGAACAGTTCGAAGATCTCGTCGTCGATGATGCGCTGCGCACGGGGCAGCGGCGCGAAGCCGGTCTTCAGGTTCTCCAGCACCGACAGCCGCGCGAAGATCTCGCGGCCCTGCGGCACGATCGCAAGGCCCTTGCGGGCACGTTGGTGCGCGGGCAGACGCGAGATGTCGGCGCCCTGCCAGATCACCTTGCCCTGGCGGATCTGCTTCAGGCCCATGATGGCCCGCAGCAGCGACGACTTGCCGACACCGTTCCGGCCCATGACACAGGTGATCTTGCCGACCTCGGCGCTCAGCGAGACATTCTTCAGCGTATGACTGGCGCCATAGTAGAGGTGGATGTTTTCGACGCTCAGCATGCCCTAGCGCCCCAGATAGACTTCGACGACACGCTGGTTCGCCTGCACCTGGTCGATGTTGCCCTCGGCCAGCACCGAGCCTTCGTGCAGCACCGTCACCTTGGCGCCGAGGGAGCGGACGAATTCCATGTCGTGTTCGACCACCACCAGCGTTCGCTCTTTGGCGAGGCGCAGGATGAGCTCGGCGGTCGCCGCCGTCTCGTGGTCGGTCATCCCGGCGACGGGTTCGTCCAGCAGCAACAGCTGCGCGTCCTGGCCCAGCAGCATGCCGATTTCCAGCCACTGCTTCTGGCCATGGCTGAGGGCGCCGGCCTGTTCATGTCGGCGCGCGGCAAGGCCGATGGTGTCGAACAGCCTCTCGATCGTATCGCGCATCTCGCCCGTCAGGCGGCCCTTCAGCGTGGCGAAGGTGCCACGCGCGGTCTTTACCGCGAGCTCCAGATTCTCGTAGACGGTCAGGTTCTCGAACACGGTCGGCCGCTGGAACTTTCGGCCAATGCCGAGATTGGCGATGCCTGCCTCGTCGAGTTGGGTGAGGTCGTGTTCTCCCGCGAAGAATACTTCTCCTTCGTCGGGTCGGGTCTTGCCGGTGATCACGTCCATCATCGTCGTCTTGCCGGCGCCGTTCGGACCGATGATGGTGCGCAACTCCCCCTTCTCGATGATCAGCGACAGCGCATTGAGAGCACGGAACCCGTCGAAGGATACCGTGACCCCGGAGAGGTAGAGATGCGGGTCCGGCTCACCCGCCAGGCGGCCGGGAATGTCAGGGCGCGCCATCTCAGTCGCCCTCCGCCTGCCTTGGGATCGCACGCGTCGCCAGGCGGTTCCTGACCTGCTGCACGAGGCCGGTGACCCCTTTTGGGAAGAGCAGCGTGACGGCGACGAACAGGAGGCCGAGGAAGAAGAGCCAGACCTCCGGCGCCGCCCCGGTCAGCCAGGTCTTGGCCCAGTTGACCGCAAAGGCCCCCAGCACCGCGCCCGAGAGGGTACCGCGCCCGCCGACCGCCACCCAGATGGCGATCTCGATCGAATTGGCCGGCGAGAATTCGGAAGGGTTGATGATGCCGACCTGCGGCACGTAGAGAGCGCCGGCAAGGCCCGCCAGCACCGCCGACAGCGTGAAGACGAAGAGCTTGGCGCCCGTGGTGGAATAGCCGAGGAACCGGACCCGGCTTTCCGCATCGCGGAGCGCGAGGCAGACCCGGCCGAGCTTCGATGTGACGACGGCGCGGCAAATCAGGAAGGTCAGGCCGAGGCCGATGACGGAGGCGACGTAGAGACCGACGCGCGTGGTCTGTGCCTGGATCGGAAAGCCCAGGATCTCCTTGAAGTCGGTGAGCCCGTTATTGCCCCCGAACCCCATGTTGTTGCGGAAGAAGGCCAGCAGCAGCGCGAAGGTCATCGCCTGGGTGATGATGGAGAGATAGACCCCGGTGACGCGCGAGCGGAAGGTGAGCCAGCCGACCACGAAGGCGAGAATGCCGGGAACGACCAGCGCCATCAGCGCCGCGAACCAGAACATGTCGAAGCCTTGCCAGTACCAGGGCAGTTCCTTCCAGTTCAGGAACACCATGAAATCGGGCAGATCGGCATTGCCATAGACGCCGCGCGTCCCGATCTGGCGCATCATGTACATGCCCATGCAGTAGCCGCCGAGCGCGAAGAAAGCGCCGTGGCCGAGCGACAGGATGCCGGCATAGCCCCAGATCAGGTCGAGTGCCAGGGCGAGCATGGCATAGGTGCAGTACTTCCCGATCAGCGGCACCAGATAGTCCGGAAGATGCGCCGCGGAGCCGGTCGCGGCCCACTGGTTCGCCGCCGGAACCGCCAGCAGAACCAGACCGACAAGCGCGAAGACCAGCCAGCCGCGCGGGGTCAGGAGAGGATAGGTCGGATGGTCACGCATCGACGGAGCGTCCCTTCAGGGCGAAGAGGCCGCGCGGGCGCCGCTGCATGAACAGGATGATGGCGACCAGCACCACGACCTTGCCCAGCACCGCGCCGGCGACGGGCTCCAGCAGTTTGTTGACGACGCCGAGCGTCATGGCGCCGACAAGCGTCCCCATCAGGTTGCCGACCCCGCCGAAGACGACGACGAGGAAACTGTCGACGATATAGATCTGGCCGAGGTTCGGACTGACGTTGCCGATCTGCGACAGCGCCACCCCCGCCATCCCGGCAATGCCGGAGCCGAGACCGAAGGTGAGGGCATCGACCCGCGCCGTCGGGATCCCCATGGCGGCGGCCATGTCGCGGTTCTGCGTCACCGCGCGCATGTGCAGGCCGAAGGCCGTGCGGCGCAGGACAAGGGCGATGGCGCCCAGCACCATGAAGCAGAACAGGATGATGTAGAGGCGGTTCCAGGCGATGTAGAAGCCGCCGATCAGCTCGAAGCCGCCGGTCATCCATTCGGGATTGGCGACTTCCTTGTTCTGCGCGTCGAAGATCGAGCGCACGGCCTGCTGCAGGATCAGGCTGATCCCCCAGGTGGAGAGCAAGGTCTCGAGCGGCCTTCCGTAGAGGAAGCGGATGACGGTGCGTTCGATCAGGACGCCGACCAGGCCAGCCACCACGAAAGCGATGGGGACGGAGAGCAGGAGATAGGATCCCACCCATTCCGGCGGCAGAAGGGCGCGACAGACGAGCTGCACCGTGTAGGCGGTGTAGGCGCCCAGCATGATCATTTCGCCATGCGCCATGTTGATCACGCCCATCACCCCGAAAGTGATGGCGAGACCGACGGCGGCGAGCAGCAGGACCGAGCCCAGGCTGATGCCCTGGAAGAGGTTCTCGGCGATGCCGGAGAGCATCAGCTTCCGGTCCATCGCGGCGAGCGCCGTATCGGCGGCGTCCTTCACTTCCTTCGGCTGGCTCGCATCGTTGCGGACGCCGGCGATCAGGTTCCTGACCTGCGGGTCCATCGAGCCCGCGAGTTCGCGGATGGAGAGGACGCGCTGCTCCGGCGTGCCGCTCGAGATCTTCGCCGCGGTCAGGCTGAAGCGTATCGCGGCCGCGACGTCGGTATCCTTTTCGGTGGCGAGGGCGCGCTCGAGGGTCGTGGCCATCTCGGCCGAACCCACCTTGAAGGCGTCCCTGGCCGCCGCCAGGCGCTCGGCCTTCACATCGGAGAACAAGGAGAGTTTCGATAGCGCCCCCTCGAGGACTCCGCGCAGGCGATTGTTCGCGCGGACCTTGTCGAGATCGGCCGCGGCCAGGCCGGCGACCGGCTGGCGCGTGAGCGCGTCGCGAAAGACGCTGCCGTCCTCGATGACCGGGCCGGCGTCCTTCCGGGCATACAGGCGACCGTCGGTGAGGGCGCGAAGCGCGGGGATGGCGCGGCCGTCGCCAAGCGAACCGAGCGCCTCGGCCGCCTCGACCTTCTCGGCGAAGCTGTCGGTCGCGAGCTTTGCCAGCAGGTCCTCCAGCGTTGCCGCAGAGGCGCTGACGTGGATGAGGAGAAAGGCGCTGATCGCGACCAGACCGGCCGCCGCACGCCTGATCCATGATTGTGGCGCGGCATCCGCGGGCTGCCCCGCCCCGCCCCTTTCGGGGCCCCGGCGCGGCACTCTCGACTGCTTCACGTGGCGCTCTCCGGAACCGGTCCCTGGGAATTCCCCGTGCCGACGGGCGGCACGGGGAGTCGCTCCTCTTTCAGATCACATCTTGTACTTGGGCTCGGCGCAGTTGCCGCAGACCCAGGGATAGGTCCAGTCGGCCTTCAGCTTGGCGCTTTCCGGGATGAAGGGGCTCCAGGCATCGGCCTTGACCGGGCCCTTGGTAGCCCAGACGATGTCGAACTGGCCGTTCGCCTGGATCTCGCCGATCAGCACGGGCTTCGACAGGTGGTGGTTGGTATTCATCACCGATTCGAATCCGCCGGGGGCCGCCGTCTTCTGGCCGTACATGGCCTGGCGAACCGCGTCGACATTGGTCGTGCCCGCCTGGGCCACGGCCTGGGCCCACATCTTGAAGCCGATATAGGTGGCTTCCATCGGATCGTTGGTGACGCGCTTCTCGTTCTTGATAAAGGCGCGCCACTGCTTGATGAAGCCGTCGTTGACCGGCGATTTCACGGACTGGAAGTAGTTCCAGGCCGCCAGATGGCCGACCAGGTTCTTGGTGTCGATGCCGGCGAGTTCCTCTTCGCCGACCGAGAAGGCCACCACCGGGATGTCCTTCGCGCTGATGCCGGCATTGGCGAGTTCCTTGTAGAAGGGAACGTTGGCATCGCCGTTGATGGTTGATACGACGGCGGTCTTCTTGCCGGCCGAGGCGAACTTCTTGATATCCGCCACGATCGTCTGCCAGTCGGAATGACCGAAGGGCGTGTAGTTGATCATGATGTCTTCCTTGGCGACCCCTTTGGAGATCAGGAAGGCTTCGAGGATCTTGTTTGTCGTGCGCGGATAGACGTAGTCGGTGCCCGCCAGGACCCAGCGCTTGGCTTCGCCGCCGTCCTTGCTCATCAGGTATTCAACGGCCGGGATGGCCTGCTGGTTCGGCGCGGCGCCGGTGTAGAAGACGTTGCGCGAGCTTTCCTCGCCCTCGTACTGCACCGGATAGAAGAGGAGGCCGTTCAGCTCCTCGAAGACCGGCAGAACGGATTTGCGGGAAACCGAGGTCCAGCAGCCGAACACGACGTCGACCTTCTCCTTGGTCAGGAGTTCACGCGCCTTTTCGGCGAAGAGCGGCCAGTTGGAGGCCGGATCGACCACCACCGCCTCGACCTTGCGGCCGAGCAGCCCGCCCTTCTTGTTGATGTCGTCCACCATCATCAGGACCGTGTCCTTCAGCGTCGTCTCGCTGATGGCCATGGTGCCCGAGAGCGAATGCAGCACGCCCACCTTGATCGGCGCCTGGGCGGAAGCGGTCGTCCAGGCGAAAGCCGTGGCGAGCGCGCCGGCGAGCGCAAGCGCCCGTCCCTTGCCAGATGTAAATTCCATGAGCCCCTCTTCAAAGTCGTTCCCCGTGCCGAACGCACGGCACGGGACTGCGCTGAGCAAGGGGCATGCCAGCGGCTTGCCTCGAAAAAAGTCAGTGGTTCGCACGACAGACTCGAAAAGCAGCAGATCGTGTTGCCCAGAGAATGGGCATTGAGTACAAATGTGATCGATATTGTCTAATTTGTGGGCGACACTGTCAGCTGGCGGGTGTCGTCCAGCGCTGGGCAAGTGGGAAGTTGGTGGCGGCGAAGCGATAGGTCTTGGTGATCAGCCGTTCGGCATCCTCGCCGCGCTCGGCTTCGAGTTCGTTCCACAATTCGCCGATCTCGTCCCAGAGAAGCACGCTGTCGCGCAGCTTGTCGCGGCTGGAACGCACGAAGTCGATGGTGACGGTGAGCTTGCGCAACGCCGAGAGGATCTCGGAGGTCTGCGCGTCGACCATGCTGAAGATCTGCCGCATCTGGCCGAGCGGGCCCTGCATCAGGATCTGGATCCGGTGGATCGATTCGCCGATGGTGCGATCGGCGCGGTACAGATGCGCCAGCAGCTTCATCTTGCGTTCGATGCCGAAGTAGACGCCGACCTTCTCGCGCAGCGCCTCGATATAGCTCATCTCGCGGCTCATCTGCTCGATCATGTCGGTGACCTGCTGTTTGCCGTCGCCGGTCAGGCCGAGCTTCGCGGCCGCCTCCTCGAAGGCGGCGTTGATCTTCTCCTTCATGCTCGGCTCCTCGATCATGCTGAGGACTTCCGAGGCGTCCATCATGGCCGATTCGCCGCCGCCCATCCAGGAAACGAGCTGAACGAGCAGGCGCGAGCGGGCGATCTGCTCGTGATGCGGCTCGACCTTCCAGGAGGCGGTGCCATCCAGCACCTCGTTCGGGACGTTGTCGCCGGGCCGGATCTCGCGCACGAAGCGCAGGCCCTTCTCGACCATCTTCAGCATCTGCGTGTCGGGCGAGCCCGGCCCGATGTCGAAGCCCTTGAGGATGCTGCCGATCTGCATGGAAGCCGCCATGCCGCCGATGGTCATGTGCAGGGCGACCTGGTTGTTGGTCCGGTCGAGACGGAACACGGCGTCCGAGACCGAGAAGACACGGTGCTGGAACTCGAACGTCGTGGTCGAGGCTCCGGCGCGGTCCGAGGATCTGTTGGATTGGGCGACACTGCTCATGGCAACGACACCGTGCCGCAATGAGGTGAACAAAATGGTAAACCGGCGCGGCGGGGCCTAGCCGGCCTGGCCTTTGCATCGAGCGGAATATGTCACAGCGCAGTTCGTTCAAGTTCATCCTGCTTCTCGGGTCGCTCTCCGCTTTCGCGCCGATGTCGATCGACATGTACCTGCCGGCGCTGCCGGCGATGGCGCGCGACTTCGCCGTCGAGGTGGGCGCGGTGCAGCACACGCTGGCGGCCTTCTTCATCGGCATCGCGCTCGGCCAGTTGGTCTACGGACCGGTCTCCGACGCCATCGGCCGCCGCCGCCCGCTCCTGTTCGGCACCGGGCTCTACGTGCTGGCCTCGATCGGCTGCGCGCTGGCGCCGACGATCGAGAGCCTGATCGCGCTCCGCTTCGTGCAGGCGCTGGGCGGCTGCGCCGGGATGGTGATCGGGCGGGCGGTGGTGCGCGACCTGTACACGCCACAGGAAGCGGGCCGCGTCTATTCGCTGCTGATGCTGGTGATGGGGGTCGCCCCGATCCTGGCGCCGACGCTGGGGTCCAGCCTGCTGCTGGTCGCCGACTGGCGCTGGATCTTCGGGGTGCTGGTGCTGTTCGGCGCGGCCTGCCTGATCGCCAGCGCGCGGATGCTGCCCGAGACCCGGCCGGTTCGGCTGGCGCCGGTGGGCGGCGTGTTGCGGAGCTATGCCGCGGTGCTGGCCGACCGCCGGTTCCTCTGTGCCGCCATCGCCGGCGGATTCTCCAGCGCCGGGCTGTTCACCTATATCTCGGGCTCGCCGGCCGTGCTGATCGAGCAGTACGGTCTCAGCCCCCAGGCCTATGGCATCGCTTTCGGCGGCACCGCCGCCGCCCTGATCGCCGGCGCCCAGGTCAACCGCCACCTGCTGAAGACCCGGCAGCCGGCGGCGGTGTTCCGCGCCGCGACGCTGCTCCTGCCGCTGCTGGGCCTGACCGTGCTGGCCGTGGGCTGGAGCGGGCTGGGCGGCGCCTATGGCCTGATCGGCGCCATCTTCCTGCAGCTGACCGCCTATGGCTTCATCCTGCCGAACAGCGCCGCGGTGGCGCTGACCGGACATCCGGAACGGGCCGGCGCCGCCTCGGCGCTGCTCGGCACCTTCCAGTTCGGCATCGGCGGCGCCGTGTCGTCACTGCTCGGCCCGCTTTACGACGGCACGCCGCTCGCCATGTGCGGGCTGATGGCGGCGGTGACGCTGGTCTCCTGCGCCGCCGGGCGGCTTCTGCCTAGAGCCCCTTGACGATGTCCTCCACCATCTTCTTGCCGTCGGCCAGAAGCATCATGGTGTTGTTCTTGTAGAAGAGGTCGTTGTCGATGCCGGCGTAACCGGATGCCATCGAGCGCTTCACGAACAGCACCGTCTTCGCCTTGTCGACGTCGAGGATGGGCATGCCGTAGATCGGCGATTTCGGATCGTCGCGGGCGGCCGGGTTGGTGACGTCGTTGGCGCCGATGACGAAGGCGACGTCGGCGGTCTGGAACTCGGCGTTGATCTCCTCGAGCTCGAACACCTCGTCGTAGGGTACGTTCGCCTCGGCCAGCAGCACGTTCATATGGCCCGGCATGCGGCCCGCCACCGGATGGATGGCGTATTTCACTTCCACGCCCTCCTCCTTCAGCTTGTCGCACATCTCACGCAGCGAATGCTGCGCCTGCGACACCGCCATGCCGTAGCCCGGCACGATGATGACCTTGCCGGCGTTCTTCATGATGAAGGCGGCATCGTCGGCCGAGCCCGCCTTGTAGGGCCGGTCGGTCTGCGCGCCGGCCGCGGCGCCGGCCGCATCCGAGCCGAAACCGCCCAGGATGACGTTGATCAGCGAGCGGTTCATCCCCTTGCACATGATGTAGGAGAGGATGGCGCCGGACGAGCCGACCAGCGCCCCGGTGACGATCAGGGCGGGGTTCTGCAGCGTGAAGCCGATGCCGGCGGCGGCCCAGCCGGAATAGGAATTCAGCATCGACACCACCACCGGCATGTCGGCGCCGCCGATCGGGATGATGACGAGGAACCCCACGACGAGCGCGAGGAAGGTCATGCCCCAAAAGAAGCCGGGGTTGGGGTCGATGCAGAAGCCGATGATCAGCGCCAGGATGCCGAGGCCGAGGCCGGCGTTCAGCTTGTGCTGGCCGCCGAAGGTGACGGGCGAGCCCGAGACCAGGCCCTGCAGCTTGGCGAAGGCGACGATGGAGCCGGAGAAGGTGATGATGCCGATGACGACGCCGAGCGACATCTCGATCCGGCTGGCGACGGTGAGGACGCCGTTCTGCAGGATGCCGTAGGGCGCCGGATTGTAATAGGCCGCCGCCGCCACCAGCACCGCCGCCATGCCGACGAGACTGTGCATGGCCGCGACCAGCTGGGGCATCGCCGTCATCTGGATGGTGCGGGCGAGATAGGTGCCGACGGCGCCGCCGACGGCGAGCGCCAGCAGCACCCAGGGAATGGCGCCGAATCCCGCGCCGCCCGACTGGGTGGCGATCCACAGGATCGTCGTGACCACCGCGATGGTCATGCCGATCATGCCGAACAGATTGCCCTGCTGGCTGGTCGCCGGGCTGGAGAGCCCGCGCAACGCCAGCACGAAGAGGACGGAGGAGACGAGGTAGAGGAAGGCCGTCAGCGTGATGGGCATCGGGGCGGCCTCACTTCTCTTTTTTCTTGTACATCGCCAGCATGCGCTGGGTGACGAGGAAGCCGCCGAAGATGTTGACCGCGGCGAGGGCGATCGCGATCAGGCCGAAGATCTTGGAGGCGTCGAAATCCGGCGCCGCCCCGGCGGCGATGAGCGCCCCGACGATGATGACCGAGGAGATGGCGTTGGTGACGCTCATGAGCGGCGTGTGCAGCGCCGGGGTCACCGACCAGACCACGTAGTAGCCGACGAAACAGGCCATCACGAAGACGGTGAGCAGCGACATGAAGGAGTAGAGTTCGGACATGGCTCAGGCCCCCTGGAGTTGCGGGTGCACGACCTGGCCACCCTGGGTGAGGAGCGTGCCCTTCACGATCTCGTCCTCCGGATCGATCTTGAGCGCCTTGGTTTCCTTGTCGATCAGCGGCGTCAGGAAGTTGACGAGGTTGCGGGCATAGAGCGCCGAGGCATCCACCGCGATGCGGCTCGGCACGTTCAGATAGCCCACGATCTTCACGCCATAGGCCTCGACCACCTGGTCGGGCCGGGAGAGCGGGCAGTTGCCGCCGGTTTCCACCGCGAGGTCGACGATGACCGAGCCCGGCTTCATCGTCTTCACCATCGCTTCGGTCACCAGCACCGGCGCGGGGCGGCCGGGGATGAGCGCGGTGGTGATGATGACGTCCATCTTCGGCACGGTCTCGGCGACGAGGGCCGCCTGCTTCGCCTTGTAGGCGTCGGACATCTCTTTCGCATAGCCGCCCGAGGTCTGGGCGGAGCGCGATTCCTCGTCATCGACCATGACGAACTTGGCGCCGAGGCTTTCCGCCTGTTCCTTGGTGGCGATGCGCACGTCGGTCGCCATGACCACGGCGCCCAGACGCTTGGCGGTGGCGATGGCCTGCAGCCCGGCGACGCCGACGCCCATGATGAAGACCTTGGCCGGGGCGACGGTGCCGGCGGCCGTCATCATCATCGGGAAGGCACGGCCGAAATGCTGGGTCGCGTCCAGCACCGCCTTGTAGCCGGCGAGGTTCGCCTGGCTGGAGAGCACGTCCATCGACTGGGCCCGGCTGATGCGCGGGATCAGTTCCATGGCGAAGGCCTGGATGCCGGCGGCGGCGAAGGACTGCACCTGCTCCTTGTTCTGCAGCGGCGCCAGGTTGCAGATCAGCGTCGCGCCCTTCTTCATGGGGGCGATCTCGTCCAGCCCCTCGGCGGCGGTCATCGGCCGCGCCACCTTGAGGACGATATCGGCGTCCTTCAGCGCGGCGGCGGCATCGGGCGCGATGGTGGCCCCGGCGGCGGCGAAATGATCGTCGGGGATCGAGGTGCCTTCGCCGGCCCCGCTTTCCACCACCACCGATTGGCCGAGGCCGATGAACTTCTTCACCGTGTCGGGCGTGGCGGCGACGCGCCGCTCGCCCGGCCGGCGTTCTTTTGGAATTGCGATGATCATGGCGCCCCCTTGCTCCCCCGAACCCTGGGGGGGCCGGTAGTCAGGTCAGGAAAATGGCCATCAATGCGAGGGTGATGGCGATGAAGATGCTGGTCCACTTCGTCACCGCCATGAAACCGTCGTAGGTTTCCTTATGCGCCTTCATGTCCATCGGCTTGTGTTCGGCCATGCCGAAACCCCCATAGCGAAACGGAAACTGCTGAAATCGCGGGCACTATAGCAAAGGCGGATTCGGCCACAAGGCGAGGTTTGTCGCGGCCGGGCCGGAGCCGGGCGGCGACTTCCGTTTGCCTCGCGGCGCGAGCGGGAGTGCGGCGAGGGGGTGGTGGGCGCGGACAAATTTGTCCGCCATCGCGACCCGTGGCCAAAAATGGCCGCTTCGCCGGACGGGTGCCGCGGACAATTTTGTCCGCCGGTCGCGCGCGGCCGGATCCGGCCGCCGTCGCGGATAGGGGTGTGGGCGGGGGGCGGACATTTTTGTCCGCCTCGGGCGGTCGACCTCGGCCCCCGGACGATGCAAATTTGCATGGCGCGTCGGCGGGCGAACCCCGGAATCGGCGAACTGGTTGATATACATGGGATATTGTCCGCGCCCGCGCATCGGCCTCCAGCCTAAGTGAGCCAATTCGAGCCAATTCGAGCCAAGTAGAAGCCGGCCGCTACCCGGCGGAGCCGGTTCGGTGCCCTTCTCGGCCAGTTCGTGCCATCGCTTCCTCGGTGCCCGGCGTGGCCAGCCCGGCGTATGGCGTACGGGGCGAGGCGGACAAATCTGTCCGCCTGGAGGCGCGACGGAGGGAAAATCCAGCGACAGCACGTGCGTTTTGATCCGCTCGATCAGAGGGCCGCATTGTAACGAAATACAGCATATAGTACAAATAGATTAGCATTCGCTCTCCGCTCTTCTCTATAATGGGATAAGGAGGAGTCGCGGTAGAGGGAACTTCCCTCTGGCCCGTTGAAAACCGCCACACCGGCCAAGGTGCGTTTGCTACTCAATACCCTGAGGTTCAGCCTGACCGATCGGCTGAGCGACTTCGTCGACAGCGAGGCTGCCTCTGGCCGGCATCAGAACGCCGATAGGGGGTGCGCGAAGCGCTGCACCGATGCGAGGAGGACAAATGGCCAAGCGTGCCGCACTCGCGGTGATTGAGAAAGTGGCGGCCGAGGGGATCGCCGCCATCGAGGCCGGCGAATACACATTGATCAAAGGGCGGGAAGGGTCGAAAGCCCTGTTGGAGCGGGTGAACGAAGCTGCCGTCGCGCGCCGCACCGCTCGGGACCGCTGACGACTGGCATTCCTGAAAGCCGTCGCCCGAGAGATTGCCCCCCTGTCCCCGCCGGAAGTCGGAGTTGTCAGGCCCGCCCTTCCCTCACCGGTCCACCGCCACCGACTTCACCAGCACGAGGACCGGCATGCCCGGCACCAGCCCGAGGTCCTGCGCGGCGTCCTGGGTGATGCGGGCGATGAGCGGCGTTTGTCCCAGCATGAGGCCGACCAGCACGGCGCCGCCGCGGCCCTGGCCGAGGTCGCGCACCCGCCCCTCGAGGATGTTGCGGAGGCTGATCGCCTCGGGCCGCCTGGTCGCCAGGATGATGTCGCGGGCGGCGATGCGCACGCGCAGGGCGGTGCCGGGCGGGCGGTCGAGGCGGGGCAGCAGGAGGGTGCCGCCGTCGAAATCGAGGCGGGTGAGGCCGCGTTCGGGGAGGTGGGCGCCCACCACCGTTCGCAGCACGTTCAGCGCCTCGTCATGGCCGGCGAGCGAGGGCAGGTCGGCCCTGGACAGCACTTCCGCCAGCGGCCCGGAAGCCAGCACTCGCCCGGCCTCCACCACGACCAGGGTGTCGGCGAGGCGGCCCACCTCCTCCATCGCATGGGTGACGTAGAGGATGGGAAGCGCGAGGCGTTCGTGCAGCGCCTCCAGATAGGGCAGCACCTCGGCCTTGCGGTCGGCATCGAGGGCGGCGAGCGGTTCGTCCATCAGGAGGAGGCGGGGCTGGGCCAGGAGCGCGCGGCCCAAGGCAACGCGCTGGCGCTCGCCCCCCGACAGCGCCCGCGGGCGACGGTCGAGGAGGGCGGCGATGCCGAGGAGATCGACCACCTGATCGAAGCCGATGGCGCGCTCGGCCTTTGGGGCGCGGTTCAGGCCATAGGCCAGGTTGCGGGCGACCGACAGGTGCGGGAAGAGGCGCGCATCCTGGAAGACATAGCCGATGCGGCGCTTCTCGGGCGCGAGGTCGATGGCCAGCGCGCTGTCGAACAGCACCGTGCCGCCGACGGCGATGCGCCCGGATTCGGGGCGGAGCAGGCCCGCCACCGCCTGGATGATGCTGGTCTTGCCCGAGCCGGAGCGGCCGAACAGCGCCGTCACGCCGGGGGCCGGCGCTTCGATCGCGACATCGAGGCTGAACCGTCCCAGCCGCCGGCGGATGGCGATCTGCAGCATCTAGCGGCCGATCCAGCCGCGGAGCCGGCGGGCGAGCAGTTCGGAGAGGAAGAGGCCGGCGAGCGCGAGGGTGAAGGAGATGGCGGCGAGCTTGGCCGCCGTGGCCTCGCCCCCCGGGATCTGGGTGGCGGTGTAGATGGCGAGGGGCAGCGTCTGCGTCTCGCCCGGGATGTTGGAGACGAAGGTGATGACGGCGCCGAATTCACCCAATCCGGCGGCGAAGGCGACCACGGCACCGGAGAGGATGCCGGGAAAGGCGAGCGGCAGCGTGATGGTGAAGAGGCGGTCGAGCGGGCCGGCGCCGAGCGTGCGGGCGGCGTCTTCCAGGCCCGGATCGGCCGCCTCCAGCGACAGGCGGATGGCGCGCACGATCAGCGGGAAGGACATCACCGCGGTGGCGAGCGAGGCACCGGCGGCGGTGAAGACGAGGCGGATCCCGAACCAGTCCTGCAGCAGGCCCCCGAGCGGCCCGCGCGCCCCGAAGAGGACGAGGAGAACATAGCCCACCACCACCGGCGGCATGACGAGCGGCACATGCACCAGCGCATCGAAGAGCGCCTTGCCCGGGAAGCGGGTCCGCGCCAGCAGCCAGGCGGCGAGGATGGCGAGGGGCAGGCTGAACACCACGGCGCGCAGCGCCACCTTCAGCGACAGGCCGATGGCGGCGAGCTCGTCCGGGGTGAGGAAATCGGTCACCGCGCGTCTCGTTCGAGAGGCATCGCGGCAACGGTCGCGCCGAGGCTGCCTTGTCCTTCGAGACGCGGGCTCCGCCCGCCCTCAGGATGAGGCAGCCTGGTTGGGGGAATGAAGTCATCCTCATCCTGAGGGACCGCGGCGCGGTCGTCTCGAAGGACGAGGATGGGTGCGCCCTCGCTCATTCGATGGCGAAGCCGAGGCGGGTGTAGACCGCCTGCGCCTGCGGCCCCAGGAGATGGGCGAAGAAGGCGCGGGCGGCCGGGCCGTCCTGCCCGGCGACGATGGCGAAGGGATAGGTGATGGGCGGATGGCTGTCGGCGGGAAAGGTGCCGGCCAGCATCACCTTCGGGCTGACCGCCGCGTCGGTGGCGTAGACGATGCCGAAGGGCACCTCGCCGCGTTCCACCAGGGCGAGGGCGGCGCGGACATTGTCGGCGCGGGCGAGTTTCGCCTGCACGCCGGCCCAGAGGCCGAGATGCCGGAGCGCCGCCTCGGCATAGCGGCCGACCGGCACATGCGCGGGGTCGCCGGTGGCGAGGCGGCCGTCGCCGAGCAGGCCGGCGAGATCGAAGCCGGGGGCGATGTCCACCCGGCGCGGCCGATCGGCCGGCGCGATCAGCACCAGGCGGTTGGCGAGGGCGGAGCGGCGGGTCTCGGGGACGATCAGGCCGCGCTCGGCCAGGTAGTCCATCCAGCGCTCGTCGGCGGAGACGAAGATGGCGGCCTCCGCCCCCTGCTCGATCTGCCGGGCCAGGGCCGAGCTGGCGGCGAAGGAGAAGCGGGGCGTGGTGCCGGTCTTCGCCGCATAGGCCCGGCCGACCTCCTGCAGGGCGGTGGTCATGCTGGCGGCGGCGAAGACGGTGACGGTTGCCTGCTGCGCCGCCGCAGGGGCGAGAGCGGGAGCGGCGCAGAGGAGGAAGAGGGCGAGGAGGACGCGGCGCATCGCGTTATTCCCGAATGACGATATCGACAGCGGACTATATCGGCCCGGGCCAGCGGATCAAACGCGCGCGGCGAGGCGGCGGCGCAGCGCGGCCACTTCGGCATTGGCGGCCTTGGCCGCCGCCGCCTGGACCCGGCGGTAGCGGGTGAGCACGTTCTGGCCGAGTGCGGTGAGGGCGGCGCCGCCGCCCTGCTTGCCGCCCTTGGCGGCCGAAACCAGCGGCGCGTCGAACAGGCGGTTCAGCTCCTCGACGATGGTCCAGACGCGCTTGTAGCTCATGTTGAGCCGGCGGCCGGAGGCGGCGATCGAGCCGGTCTCGGCGATGCCTTCCAGCACGTCGGCCTTGCCGGGCCCCAGGCGCACGCCCGGCGCCAGGTCGAGGCGGATGGAGAGGGCGGAGCGGGGTTTGGTCACTGATTTCCTTCTCCTTGGGGGAGAAGGTGCCCGAAGGGCGGATGAGGGGCACCCCATCCGCATGACTCATCGGATAGCGTGCCCCTCACCCGATCGCTTCGCGACCACCCTCTCCCCAAGGGAGAGGGGACACAAAAAGTCACTTCCAATGGACCTGCGTCAGGTCGTTGGCGAAGATCGGCGCGTTCCGCCAGATGCCGACCAGGTCCTTCTTGTAGTAGCTGACCCGGGGCAGCATGAAGAGGAAGCCGTTGACCGCGTCTTCCGAGATCTTGGCCTGCGCCTTCTTCAGGGCATCGGACCGCGCCTTGCTGTCGGTGGCGGTGCGCGACGTCTGCATCAGGGCCCGGAAGTCGGCCGAATCGTACTGGAAGTAGTAGCCGGTGTTCTCATAGATCACGATGTCGAGCGGCTCGACGTGGGAGACGATCGAGAGGTCGAAGTTCTTGTTCTTGAAGGTGACGTCGAGCCACTGGGCCCATTCCTGGTTCTCGATCTTCACCTTGATGCCGACCTTGGCGAGCTGGGCGGCGATGATCTCGCCGCCGCGGCGGGCATAGGCGGGCGGCGGCAGCGACAGCGTCCATTCGGTGCCGGGTGCGACGCCGGCCTCGGCGAGGAGCGCCTTCGCCTTGGCGATGTCGTGCGGATAGGCGCCGGTGAGATCGACGTAATCGGGATGGTTGGGCGAGAAGTGGCTGCCGATCGGCACGCCGACGCCGTTCATGGCGCCGTCGATGATCTCCTGGCGGTTGATGGCATGCGCGATGGCGCGGCGGACGCGGACGTCGTCGAAGGGCTTACGCTTGTTGTTGATGCCGAGGATGGTCTCGCCCTCGGTCAGCCCCTCGGTGACGGTGAAGCGCTTGTCGCCCTTGAACTGGTCGATGTTGTCGGTGCCGCCCTGGGGGATGGCGTCGACGTCGCCGGAAAGCAGCGCCGCCGCCATGGCGGAGGGATCGTTGATGAAGCGGAAGGTGATCTTCGAGAGCTTCACGGAAGCCGGGTCGCGGAAGGTCTCGGCCTTGGCCAGGGTGACCGCCTGGCCCTTCTGCCAGGAGACGAACTTGAAGGGGCCGGTGCCGATCGGGTTGGTCGGGTTGGTGGCGGCCGATTTCGGCTCGACGATCGAGGCGGTGTTCTCGCCCAGATTGAAGAGGAGATTCGGGTTGGCGGATTTCAGCTTGATCACCACCGTGGCCGCATCGGGCGCCGCGATGCTCTCCATGTTGGCGAAGACGGCCTTCCTCTTGTTGGTCGACTTCTCGCCGGCGTTCCTCTCGAAGGCCCATTTCACCACCTCGGCGTTGAAGGCCTCGCCGTTGTGGAACTTGACCCCTTCGAGGAGCTTGAAGGAATAGGTCAACTGGTCCTCGGAGATGCTCCAGCTCTTCGCCAGAAGCGGTGCGATCGCCGCCTTGTCGGTGATCCGCGTCAGCGTCTCGAAGAGGTTGTAGTGCACGATCTCGCCGATCGCCGCCGCCGCGCCCGTGGTCGGGTCGAGGCCCGGCGCGGGTTCGAGCGTCATGGCGAGCGTGAGGGTGTCCTTCTTCGCCTGCGCGAGTGCCGCCGGCGAGGCCATGCCCAGCGCGGCGAGCAGGCCGAGTATGATGGTCGAACGCATCCTGAGGCTCCTCCGGGAGATCACGGCCAGGCCGTGCGATAGGCGGGCAACTCGCCCAGATCCTCGGCCAGGAAGACGCCGCGTGCGATGGCGCGGGCCACGCAGTCGGCGGCCAGATGGCCGATCCGGGCGAGATCGACGACGCCGCGCAAGGGACGCTTCGCCGTCGAAATCACGAAAATCGTATCACCGTCGAAAGGCGTATGCACCGGCCGGATGGCGCGGGCCATGCCGTCATGCGCCATGATGGCGACGCGCTGGGCCTCGGCCTTGGTCAAGGCGACGTCGGTCGCCACCACGCCGATGCAGGTATGGCCGCCGAGACGACCCTCGGCGGGCAGGTCAGCGGCCGGAGCGCTGCCACCTGTGGGGGCCGGGCGGCCGCCGAACTCGGCCCCGATCTCGAAGGGCGCGGCGAAGAAGCGGCCCTGGCCGTCGGTGACCGAGCCCACGCAGTTCACCGCCATCAGCGCGCCGACCGCCATGTCCGGGCCGACCGCCGAGGCGCTGCCGAGGCCGCCCTTGATCCGCCCCGCCCGGGCGCCGAGGCCGGCGCCGGCGTTGCCCAGCTCGAAGTCTTCGGCCGCCGCGGCGCAGGCGGCGCGGCCGAGCTCGAGATAGGGCGGATGATCGCCCCAGGCCTTGTCGCCGCCATGGGTCAGGTCGAAGAGGATGGCGCCGGGCACCAGGGGAATGCGGAAGCCGCCCACCTCGATGCCGCGCTCATGCGCGGCGAGCCAGCGCATGGCGCCGGAAGCGGCGTCGAGCCCGTAGGCGGAACCGCCGGAGAGGGTGATGGCGTCGATCCGGTCGACCCGGCAGCTGGGGTCGAGCAGGCTGATCTCGCGCGTGCCGGGCGCGCCGCCGCGCACATCGGCGGCGGCCAGCGCCGCCGGTTCGGGGCGGATGACGGTGACGCCGGTGCGGGCGCGGGCATCCTCGGCATTGCCGACCAGGATGCCGGGAACGTCGGTGATGAGGTTGCGCGGGCCGGGGCAGAACATGGGGCGCGACCCTAGAGTTCCGCCGCCCCCGCGGTCAACGCGGCGCGTCGGCGGGGACGAAGCATCGAGAGCGTGATGGCGGGTTCAGATCACCTTCTTCGTCTTCAGCCGCTCGATCTCGGGCGCGTCGAGGCCCATGGCGCCGTAGACCTCGGCATTGTGGGCGCCCTTGTCCGGGCCGGTCCAGCGCACGCGCCCCGGCGTCTTCGAGAGTTTCGGCACCACGTCGATCATGCTGACCGGGCCGATGCGCGGATCGTCCCATTCGAGGATGTTGCGCAGCCGGATATGCGGGTCCTCGGCGATGTCGGCCACGGTGTTCAGGCGTTCGGCGGGGATACCGGCGCGGTCGAGGCGGGCGAGGAGGTCGGCCGCGTCGAGGCCGGCCACCCAGCCGGCCAGCATCGCGTCCACCGCCGGGCCCGCCGCCTTCCTTCCCGCCGAGGCCTTCAGGGCCGGATCGAGGGCGCCGCCGCCGAGGAGCGGCGCGAGGCGGGCCCAGAGCGCGTCGGTGCCGGCATGCACGACGACATGGCGGTTGTCGCGCGTGAGGTACTGCCCCGCCGGCACCACGCCGGGATTGCCATTGCCCTGGCGGGTGCGCACGTGCCCCAGCTTCTTGTAGACGGTGAGCATCGATTCCGAGGAACGCAGGATGCCTTCGTAGAGCGCGAGGTCGATCTCCTGGCCCGTCCCGCCGCGCAGGTCGCGGTGGTAGAGCGCCGTCATCACCGCGAAGGCGCCGTAGGAGGCGGCGAGGTAGTCGGCGAGGGCGAAGGACTGGCGCACCGGCGGGCCGTCGGGAAAGCCCGAGGTCTCGGTGAGGCCGGCGAAGGCGGAGGCGACGCGATCGAAGGAGCCCTTATGGGCATAGGGGCCGGTGCGCCCGTAGCCGGTGATGTGCAGCACCACGAGGCCGGGATTGATCGCCGAGAGCAGGTCGTAGCCCAGTCCCCATTTCTCCAGCGTGCCGGGGCGGAAATTCTCCACCAGGACGTCGGCGGTCTCGAGCATGCGCTTCAGGAGGCCCTGGCCCTCGGGGCTGCGCAGGTCGAGCGTCACCGATTTCTTGTTGCGCGCCTCCTGCAGCCATTGCAGCGGCACGCCGTCCACCGGCTGGCCGAACTGGCGCAGCAGGTCGCCCGTCTCCGGCTCCTCGACCTTGATCACCTCGGCGCCGAATTCGGCCAGCATGGTGGCGGCGACCGGTGCCCCCAGCACGGTGGCGATATCGATCACCCTGATGCCTTCGAGCGGCATCGGCGTTTCCTCGGTCATGGCGATTCTCCCCGTTCGGTTGGCCGGAGCCTAGCGCGCATCCGCCCGGCGGCGTAGCGGCACCCCTCAGCGGTGCGCGGCGCCCTCGTGCTTCAACAGCCAGCGCTTCCGCTCGATGCCGCCGCCGTAGCCGGTGAGCGAACCGTCGGCACCGATCACCCGGTGGCAGGGCACCACCACGCCGACCGGGTTGGAACCGTTGGCGAGGCCGACGGCGCGGACGGCTTTCGGTGAGCCTATCTTGTCGGCGAGCTGGCTGTAGCTGAGGGTGGTACCGGCGGGAATGCCGGTGAGGGCCTTCCAGACGCTGCGCTGGAAGGCGGTGCCGGCGGTGGCCCAGGGGATGTCGCGCAGGCGCGGAATGTCGCCCTCGAAATAATCGGCCAGCGCCTGTCGCGTCGCCGGCGGCGCGGCGCCCTGCGCCGGCCGCAGCCCGCGATACTGCCGCTGCAGGATCAGGCGCAGGCGATCTTCCTTGTCGAGCCAGTCGAAGCCGCGGAGGTGGCCCTTCTCGTCGGTGATCATCACCGCCTCGCCGACCGGGGTGGGCAGCGGCTCGTAGAAGAGGCGTTCAGGCGGCGGCGCGGGCATCGCGGTTCTCCGGTACGGGGCCGCCCATCCACAGGTGGAGCGCGGCATAGGCGCGCCAGGGCCGCCAGGCCTCGGCCCGGGCCAGCAGTTCCGGCGCCGTCGGGCGCCGGCCCGAAGCGTCGGTCATGGCGCGCAAGAGGCCGATATCGGCGGCCGGGAAGGCATCGGGTTCGCGGAGCTGGCGCATGGCGATGTACTGCGCCGTCCATTCGCCGATGCCGGGCAGCGCGCGGAGTGCCGCGATCGCCTCGTCGAGGTCGCGGCGGGGATCGAACAGCTTCGGGTCGGCCGCCACCGCCGCGGCGAGCGAGGTGAGCGAGCGCGCCCTTGCGCCCGGCATCAGGCCGAGGGCGGCGACGTCTTCGACCGCTAGGCGGGCGGGATCGGGGAAGATATGGGAGAGCCCGAGCGCGGCCGCCGCCGGGTCTGCATAAGGTTCGCCGAAGCGCTGCACCAGCCTGCCGGCGAGTTTCGTGGCAGCCGCGACGGTGATCTGCTGGCCGAGGATGGCGCGGACGGCGAGTTCGAACCCGTCCCAGGCGCCGGGCACCCGCAGGCCCGGCCGTGCCGCGACGCGCGGGGCGAGTGCGGGATCGCGGGCGAGATCGGCGCCGATGCCGAGCGGGTCGGCGGCGAGGTCGAAGACCCGGCGGAGGCGGGCGATGATGCCGGGCAGAGCGGTGAGATCGGGAAAGCGGATGCGGATGTCGAGCCGGCCCGGCCGGCCCATCGCGGCCACCACCATGCCGCGGCCCCGGTCGATGGCGATGGTCCGCGCATAGGCATCGCCCGCCACCGCCTCCACGCCCGGGATGGCCCGCAGGCTGAGGAAGGCGAGCATCGCCTCCCAGTCGTAGGGCGGCCGGTAGGGCAGGCTCAGGCTCACCTCGCCACCGGCGCCGATGTCGCCCGACCGGGCACGGCGCAGCGCCTGCGGCGGGCGGGCGTAGAGCGCCTGGAAGGTTTCGTTGAAGCGGCGGATGCTGCCGAAGCCGGCGGCGAGCGCCACCTCGGCCATGGGCAGCCGCGTCTCGTGGATCAGCTGCTTGGCCAGCAGCACCCGTCGCGTCTGCGCCACCGCGATCGGGGAAGCGCCGAGATGCTGGCGGAACAGGCGGCGCAGCTGGCGGGCGCCGACGCCCAGGCGGCCGGCGAGCCCCTCGACATCTGTCTCGTCCAGCGCGCCGGCTTCGATCAGCGCCAGCGCGCGGGAGACGGTGTTGGAGGTGCCGCGCCAGGCGCCGAGGTCGGGCGAAGTCTCCGGGCGGCAACGCAGGCAGGGGCGGAAGCCCGCCTCCTGCGCCGCGGCGGCGGACGGATAGAAGCTGACATTCGCCTGCCTGGGTGTCCGGGCCGGGCAGATCGGCCGGCAGTAGATGCCGGTGGTGCGCACCCCGACGAAGAGCCGGCCGTCGAAGCGGGCATCCCGGGTCGCGATGGCGCGGTAGCAGGCGTCGTGGTCGAGATCCATGCGGCGATGATCGCCGCCTGGCTGGCGCTTGTCTCGCGGTTTTCGGACATCGACCCCGAAGGGCGAATCAGACTGTCACACCAGTTCAAAGCGGATTTGTCGGCCGACGACTTGGGCCGCCTTGGTCAGCGTGTTCAACGTTACCGATTCATTTTCCGGGTCGAGCAGGCGATCGAGGGCGGCGCGGCTGGTGGCCATTCGGCGGGCCATCTCGGCCTTCGATAGGCCCTCCTCCTTCATCGCGTTCTCGATCTGGCGCGCCAATACACGCTTGATCGCACGGGCCGTCGTCTCGGCATATGTCCCCTCTTCGCGAAGGTAATCCTCGAAGCTCGAGCCGAGATGCGGATTTGCCTTAGTCATGCCCATAACGACGAACGTCCTTCATGCGCTGGGTAGCGAGATCGAGATCGTGCACTGGGGTCTTCTGGCTCTTCTTCATGAACCCGTGCAGCAACACCATGTGTTCGCCGACGATCATGAACAGAACCCGGGCAATACGCCCTCCGGAAAGATTGGAGCGAACCTCGAAAAGCCCTTGGCCCATGGGACGGCACAGCGGGAGACCGATGGCCAAGCGAACTCGCAGTCCCTGATATCATCGCCGACGACCTTTCGATCTGCAGGGGACAACGATTTCAACCAATCCCGTACCGGCTCCTTGCCCGAGGCGGCCCGAAAGAAAATCGCCGGCAGGGCCTTGAAGCCTTCGGTCATTCATTCCCCTGCATGCGCTCCTGTGTCGTCATTCGACTAAATGTATCAAAATTGGTACCAACTGTCCAGCGATGATCCACCGCTATGTCACCACCCCCGCGGCCCGAAGCGCCTTGGCCCGGGCCGCCGCCATGTCGTAGGTGCGGTTCATCATGATGCGCTGGGCGACGAGGCCGCCGCCGGCCTGCAGCGCCACCACCTGGGACCAGCCGCCATAGGTGTCGGCGGTCATGTCGCGGATCAGGTTGAAGACGCGCATGCGCGTCTCGACATCGATGCCGGGCTTGCTGTGCAGGTATTTCCGCAAATAGGCGCCGGCCACCGGATGCCTGAGATCGGCCTCCTTCGGCAGCGTGAGCGTCAGGCCGCCGCCCAGATCCTGCAGGATGCGGATCATCTGATGGTAGTTGGCGGCGAAATAGTACTTCGTGGTGTTGATGGCGAGGATGTTGGGGTGGATCATGCCCGAGGGCGTCTTCTCGAAATGCCGGAGCGCGTAGTCGAGGCCCATTTCGATGGTCTTCGCATAGCAGACGAGTTCGGCGATGGCGTTCTGCACCACCGCGTCGCGCTCCTTGCCCTGTTGCTCCACCACCAGCGAGCCGAGCCCGACGAAGAGTTCCGCCTTCTCCAGCGCGTCGATGACGCCGCCGGTGCGCTCCCACAGGCCGAGCGCCTGGGCGAAGGCGCCGGCGAGCTGGCTTTCCCCGGCCAGGAAGACGCGGTCCCAGGGCACGAAGACATCGTCGAAGATGACGAAGCCCTCGGGGATGGAATGGTGGGCGCTCGCCGGATAGTCGAAGGCGTTGAGGTTGGGTTCGGCGAAACTGCGGTTGATGATCTTCACGCCCGGGGTGGCGACGGGGATGGAGAAGGCGAGCGCATAATCGGCTTCGTCCTGGCGCATCGCCTTGGTCGGCATCACCACCAGTTCGTCGACGAGGGCGGCGGCGGTGATGTGGAGCTTTGCGCCCCGCACCACGATGCCGTCCTTGCGCCGTTCGACGATGCGGACATAGAGGTCCTTGTCGTCCTGCTCATGGGCTTTGCGTGACCGGTCGCCCTTGGCATCGGTGATGACCTCGGCGGCGCGCAGGTCGTAGTCGCGGGCGTATTTCCATAGGCGCTCGATATTGGCGGCGAATTCCGGATTGACGGCGGCGAGGCGGTCCTTCACCGAGAGGAGCGCCATGTAGACCGAGGAGACGGCGCCGACGATGGAAAGCCCGCGCGACAGAGCAACCCGGGCCTGCAGGTCTTCCTCGGTGCGGGGAACCTGATAGATGCGGTTCGCGACCTCGCCGTCTTCGTCACGGTAAGTGAGGAGGTCGCGGCGGGCGGGGTTCTCGTAGTCGAAATCGCGGGCGGCCACCTCCAGCGGCACCTTGAATTTCGGATGCGTGGTGACGTCGGCGATCTCCTCGCCGTCCCAGTAGATGACGCGGCCGTCGCGCAGCGCGGCGTGATACTGGCCCAGGGTCCTGAGGCCCATGCTTATTTCCTCCCACGGTTTGCCCAGAGGATAGAGCCGGCGCCGGCCGGCAGGAAAGGCCAATAGCAGCACCGGTTTGCGTTGGGCCGGCGGGAACCATTTCCGCGCCATCGGCATTCCCGAGCCGTCGGGGGAAGCGAAAGACGAGCAAAGGGTGCTCCGGGCTTCCGCCAGGAGCTACGAGAACCTGGAACTCCAGATGACAGAAGAAGAAACCAGTCCCAGCAAGGCGAGTACCGGGGTCACCGGCCTGGACGATGTCCTGCTCGGGGGCCTGGCACGCGGGCATGTCTATCTGCTGGAGGGCACGCCGGGCGCCGGCAAGACCACGATCGCCTTGCAGTTCCTGCTGGAGGGCGCCGGCCGCGGTGAATCGGGCATCTACATCACTCTGTCGGAAACCCGGGGCGAACTAATCGCCGGCGCCGCTTCGCACGGCTGGGTGGTCGGCGATCGCTTCAAGGTGTTCGAACTGGCGCCGCCGGAAAGCCTGCTGGACGAGGACCAGCAGCAGAGCCTGCTCTACTCCTCCGACATGGAACTGGGCGAGACCATCAAGCTGATCTTCGAGGCGGTGGAGCGCGAGAAGCCGGACCGCATCGTCCTGGACAGCCTGTCCGAGATCCGGCTTCTGGCGCAGAGTTCGCTGCGCTATCGCCGGCAGATCCTGGCGCTGAAGCACTTCTTCGCCAAGAACACGGCCACCGTCCTGATGCTGGACGACCTGACGTCGGAAGCGCTCGACAAGACGGTGCATTCCGTCGTGCACGGCGTGCTGCGACTGGAACAGCTGGCACCGAACTACGGCGCCGAGCGGCGGCGCCTGCGCGTCATCAAGTATCGCGGCCAAGCCTTCCGCGGTGGCTACCACGATTTCAACATAGAGACCGGCGGCGTGCAGGTCTTCCCGCGCCTCATCGCGGCCGAGCATCGCACCGCGTTCGTCCGGACGCCGCTGCCGAGCCAGCTGCCGGAACTGGACGCGCTTCTGGGCGGCGGGATCGAGAAGGGATCGAGCGCGCTGCTGCTGGGACCGGCGGGTTCCGGCAAGTCGCTCTTCACGCTGCATTTCGCGGCGGCGGCCGTGGCCCGCGGCGAGAAGGTGGCGCTCTTCATCTTCGACGAGGAACTCGGCCTTCTCTTCGAGCGCGTCAGGGACATGGGGATCGACCTGGAGGCGCTGCGGGCATCCGGCAGCCTTTTCATCGAGCAGGTCGACGCCGCCGAACTGTCTCCCGGCGAGTTCGCCCACCGGGTGCGGGGGCGCATCGATCGCGAGCAGGTTCAGACAGTGGTGATCGACAGCCTAAACGGCTATCAGGCGGCGATGCCGGAGGAGCAGTCGCTGCTGCTGCACATGCATGAGTTGCTCCAGTACCTGAACCGGCAGGGTGTCACGACTTTCCTGACCGTGGCCCAGCACGGACTGGTCGGTGACATGAAGGCACCGGTCGATATCACCTACCTCGCCGATACCGTGATCCTGCTGCGCTATTTCGAGGCGCATGGACTGGTGCGGCGAGCGATTTCGGTAATCAAGAAGCGCGCCGGCCGGCATGAGGACACCATCCGCGAGTACCGTATCGCGTCGCGAGGCATCCGGATCGGACAGCCTTTGTCGGATTTCCAGGGCGTGTTGCGCGGCGTGCCGTCCTATGTCGGCGATGCCGCGCCGCTCATCGACGACAGGGAATAAGTGAGCCGCGCCGAGCGCGTCCTGGTGCTGGCGCCGCAGGGGCGCGATGCCGCCATCGCCGCCCGCCTGCTGGCGGAGGCGCGGCGAAGCTGCCTCGTTTGCACCGACCTGGACGATCTGCGCCTGCGCATCGAGGAAGGGGCCGCGGCGGCGATCCTGGCGGAGGAGGCGGTTCGCACCGCCGACCTTCGTGGCCTGGCGGAGCTGGTGGCGAAGCAGCCTTCCTGGTCCGATTTTCCCTTCGTGCTACTGACCCGGAAGGGCGGCGGCGAGCGCAATGCCTCACTGACCCGGGTTACGGGGGTCCTGGGCAACGCCACACTGCTCGAGCGGCCCTTTCATCCAGCGACGCTGGTGAGCGTGGTCGATACCGCGCTTCGGGCGCGGCGGCGGCAGTATGCCGCGCGGGCACACCTCCTCGCGCTCCGCGAAAGCGAGGATCGCCTCAGCACGGCGCTCAAGGCGGGCCGCCTCGGGGCCTGGGAACTGCTGATCGGGCCTGGCGCGCTGGTCGCGTCGGAAGAGTGCAAAGCGAATTTCGGCCGCACGCCCGGAGATGTGTTCACCTATGAGGACCTGATCGCGAGCATCGCTGCCGAGGACAGGGCCGCGGTGCGCGCCGCCATGGCCCACAGCCTCGCCACGGCCGAGGATTTCGCCCGGGACTTCCGCGTGCGCTGGCCGGACGGCAGCCTGCATTGGGTCGACGTACGCGGGCAGGTGCTGACCGGCGACAGCCGCAAGGGCAGTGCGCTGCGGGTGGTGGGCGTCTCCACCGACATCACCGAGCGTAAGCAGGCGGAAGCGGAGCGCGAGCGTCTGATGCGGGCGCTGGCGGCGGAACGCACGCGCACGCAGGACGCCCTGAAAGGTGAGAAGGCCTTTACCGGCCTGATGCTGACCAGCGTGCCCGCCGGCATCGTCGCCTATGACGGCGACCTGCGGGTGACGACCTGGAACCCTGTCATGCAGCGGCTGTTCGGGCTCGGGACGGCCGAGGTGACGGGACGGCCGCTTCTGGACATCCTGGCCCGCGTGCAGGGCTCGGCCGTGGCGTCGCGCATGCGCGACGCCCTCGCCGGCCGGGCCGGGCCGGTGGAGGAACTCGAACTCGCCTCCGAGGCCGGGGGTCAAAAATGGGTGTGCGAGACCCAGCATGCGCCGCTTGCCGGCGGTGACGGGCGCATCGTCGGCGGTGTTGCCTTCTTCCGGGACACAACCGAGCGCAGGCGCGCCGAGGAGCAGCTGCGTCAGGCCCAGAAGATGGAGACCATCGGCCAGCTGACCGGCGGGGTCGCGCATGACTTCAACAACCTGCTGATGGCCGTGCTCGGTAACCTCAACCTGCTGAGGAAGAAGATGCCGCCGGACCCGCAGCTGCAGCGTTATGTCGATGGCGCCGCCCAGGGCGCGCAGCGCGGCGCCGCCCTGACCCAGCGCTTGCTCGCCTTCGCCCGCCGCCAGGACCTGAAGCCGGAGGCCGTCGGCCTCCCGCAGCTGATCGACGGCATGAAGGGGCTGATGGAACGTTCGCTCGGCCCGCAGGTCGTCATCGACGTCGATGCCTCCATCGGCCTGCCACCGGCCCGCGTCGATGCCAACCAGCTGGAGCTCGCGATCCTCAACCTCGCGGTCAATGCCCGCGACGCCATGCCGGAGGGCGGCCGGCTGCGGATCAGCGTGGAGGAGGCGAAGGCGCCGGCCGAACTCGGCCTCGGGGCGGACACCTTTCTGAGGCTTGCCGTGGCCGATTCCGGCGCCGGCATGGATGCGGCGACGCTGAAGAGCGCCATCGAGCCCTTCTTTTCGACCAAGGAACTCGGCAAGGGCACCGGCCTCGGGCTCTCGATGGTGCATGGGCTCGCGGTGCAATCGGGCGGTGCGCTGCGGCTCAAGAGCGCGCCGGGCAAGGGGACGGTGGCCGAGTTGTGGCTGCCCATCGCGAGCGCGCCGGTGGCGCCGGCGCGACCAGCGCGGACGTCGAACGGCGAGACGCCGCCGGCCCGGATCCTGGTGGTCGACGACGACGCGCTGATCGCGATGAGCACGGTGGACATGCTGGAGGATCTCGGCCACACAGTGATCGAGGCGAATTCCGGCCGCGCCGCGCTCGACATCCTGGAAAGCCCGGCGCAGATCGACGCCATGGTTACCGATCATGCGATGCCCGGCATGACCGGCGTGGAACTCGCCACACGGGCGCGGCGCCTGCGCCCCGGCCTGCCGATCCTGCTGGCCACCGGCTATGCCGATCTTCCCGCCGGTACCGGTACCGACCTGCCGCGCCTGGGCAAGCCCTACGAGCAGCACGACCTGGAGGAGCAGTTGGCCAAACTGCTCGGGGGCGCGCGACAGTAGAACGGCGGCCTATCCAGGCTCGGTGAAGCCGACTAGCATCGAAGTTATCCACACCTGCAACGCCCTCAAAGGGATTCCATGCGCGATCTCCAGCTGCCCGGCCGTTCCGTCGTTCATTGCATCAACGGCGCCGCCGCCACCTCGCACCCGCTCTCCACCATGACCGCGATCGAGATCCTGAAGCAGGGCGGCACGGCGGCCGATGCGGCGGTTGCCGCCTGCGCGGTGCAATGCGTAGTCGAGCCCGGTTCCACCGGCATCGGCGGCGATAATTTCGTGCTCTATTCCAAGGGCGGGTCGGAGCAGATCTGGGGCCTGAACGGATCGGGCCGGGCGCCGAAAGCGCTGTCGGCCGAGTATCTGCTGGAGCGCGGCATCAACAAGATCGAGCTTGAAAGCCCGCATGCGGTGACCATCCCGGGCGCGGTCGATGCCTGGGAGAAATTCCTCGGCAAGTTCGGCAAGCTCGGCCTCGATACCTGCCTGCAGCCGGCCATCCGCTATGCCGAGGAAGGCTACGCCATCACGCCGCGCATCTCGGTCGACTGGGAACGGCAGGGGGGCAAGATGCTGCCCGATGCCTCGGCCGCGGCGAAATACATGCCCGGCGGCAAGCCGCCGAAGGTGGGCACCCGGCATCGCCTCCCCGAACTCGCCGAGACCCTGAAGGTGATCGCGAAAAAGGGCCGCGACGGCTTCTACAAGGGCGAGATCGCCGAGGACATGGTTGCCCACCTGAACAGCTTCGGCGGTGTCCATACGATGGACGACTTCGCCGCCCACGAGGCGGAGGAAGTGACGCCGATCCACAGCGAGTACAAGGGCCGGAAGATCTACCAGATCCCGCCGAACGGCCAGGGCGTGACCGCGCTGATCATGCTGAACATCCTGTCGGGCTACGACCTCGGCAAGATGCACCCGCTCAGCCCCGAGCGCCTGCATCTGGAAGCGGAAGCCACCCGCCTCGCCTATGCCGTGCGCGACCAGTATGTCGCCGATCCGCAGCATGCCGAGGTGCCGTTGAAGCGGCTCCTCTCCAAGGAACTGGCCGACGAGCTCAGGGCCAAGATCGACCTGGAGAAGGCGATGCCGGTGGAGGCGGTGGGCAACGTACCGGTCTATCGCGACACCATCTACCTGACGGTGGTCGACAAGGACCGCAACGTCTGCTCCTTCATCAACTCGCTCTACTTCGCCTTCGGCAGCGGCCTCTGCTCGCCCAAGGGCGTCTTGTTCCAGAACCGCGGCGCCGGCTTCCGCGTGCAGCCCGGGCATCCGAACAACATCGCCGGCGGCAAGCGGCCGATGCACACCATCATCCCCGGCATGGTGGTGGAGAAGGGCCGCGCCAGCATGGCCTATGGCGTCATGGGCGGCGCCTTCCAGCCGGTCGGCCACAGCCATGTGCTCACCAACATCTTCGACTACGGCATGGACGTGCAGGAAGCGCTCGACCTGCCGCGCGCCTTCCACGTCGCCGGCCGGCTGGAGCTGGAGCGCGGCATCCCCGAGGAAACGGCGCAGCTCCTCGCCCGCAAGGGCCACACCGTGCATCGCCCCGACATGCCCTGGGGCGGCGGGCAGATGATCGCGGTGGACTGGGAGAACGGCACGCTGGCCGCCGGCTCCGACCCGCGCAAGGACGGGTTCGCGGCGGGGTATTGAGGCAAGCGTTTCCTTCTCCTTGGGGAGAAGGTGCCCGGAGGGCGGATGAGGGGCACGCTCTACGAAGATTCACCGGAAGCGGTGCCCCTCACCCGTCAGCTTCGCTGCCACCCTCTCCCCAAGGGAGAGGGAAAAATAAATCACACGCGCTTGTGCGGCAGTTCGAGGTATTCGGCCGACTGCATCTCCATCAGGCGCGAGACGGTGCGGTGGAATTCGAAGCTGCCGTCGCCCTTGGGGTAGATGTCGTCGGGGGCCGTCGCCGCCGAGCAGACGAGCTTCACCTTGGCCTCGTAGAGGGCGTCGATCAGGGTGACGAAGCGCTTGGCTTCGTTGCGCTTCTCCGGCCCCAGTTCCGGTATGCCCGAAAGCACCAGCGAGTGGTAGCGGTCGGCGAGGGCGAGATAGTCGCCGGGACCCAAGGGGCGGGCGCAGAGTTCGTCGAAATCCGCCCGCACGGCGCCCTTGGCGACACGTGAAAGGGTGAGCTTGCGGCCCTGGATGTCGAGTTCCTCCGGCGCCGGCGGCATGCCGTCGGTGAGGTCGTGGAAGGCCTGCTCGAGCTTCGCCTCGGCCTCCGGGCCGAGGGGATGGTGATAGACCGGCCGGCCGCGCAGGCGGGCCAGGCGATAGTCGACCTCGCCCTCCAGCACGAAGACGTCGAGCCTTTCCTTCAGCATAGCGATGAAGG
>JALHMN010000035.1 GCA_022844005.1 bacterium
CCGCCGCCGCCCGCACCGCCGCGCGCGCAGGCGGTGGGCGCCCCGCGCCAGCCGATGCTCGCGCCGGGACCGCAGCTCGTGTCGCAGGCCGACCCGCAGGCGGCCACGATGAAGCAGCCGGGCACGTTGGAGGAGATCGTCGAGCTGGCCCAGGCGCGCGGCGCCGCCATCCTGAAATCCGAGATCATCTTGTTCCTGCGCCCGATCCGGATCGAAGTGGGCCGCATCGAGTTTTCCATAGCACCGCATGCGCCGGCCGACTTCTCCCAGCGCCTGGCGCGGGAATTGCGCGACTGGACCGGGCGGCCCTGGGGCGTCATCGTCTCGACCCAGCCGGGCGAACCCAGCCTCGCCGAGCGCGAATCGGCCTCAAAGGCCGCCGTCCGGGCCGAGGCCGAGCGCCACCCCCTGGTGCAGGCGGTGATGGAGGCCTTCCCCGGCGCGGTGATCCAGGCGATCACCCCGCCGCTGGTGGCACCGCCGGCCGCGACCGAGGACGAGATCCCGCCCCCCGAACCGGAGGACGACCCGTGAAGAACCTGACCGAGATGCTGAAGCAGGCCCAGTCGCTGCAGGGCCGGATGGCCGAGATGCAGGCGAAGCTCGAAGCGCATGAGGTCACCGGCGCCGCCGGCGGCGGCATGGTCACCGTGGTGCTGAACGGCAAGGGCGAGATGCGCCGCGTCGGCATCGACCCGGCGCTCATTCAGCCGGCCGAGGCCGGCGTGCTGGAAGACCTGATCGTCGCCGCCCATCGCGATGCCAAGGGGAAGGTGGAAGCCTTCATGGCCGAGCAGATGAGCCAGATGACCGGCGGCCTGCCGCTGCCGCCCGGCTTCAAGATGCCGTTCTGACGCCCAGAACCCGTCGCCCGTGACCGAACTCGAGCGCCTGATCGCGCTTCTGGCCAAGCTGCCGGGGCTCGGGCCCCGCTCGGCCCGCCGCGCCGCGCTGCATCTGATCGAGCGCCGTGAACAGCTGCTCCGCCCGCTCGCCGCGGCGCTCACCGAGGCCGACCGGCGCGTGCGGGCCTGTTCCACCTGCGGCAATCTCGACACCGCCGATCCCTGCGGCATCTGCGCCGATCCGTCCCGCGAGCCGCTTTCGCTCTGCGTGGTGGAGGACGTGCGCGACCTCTGGGCGCTCGAACGCTCCGGCGCCTTCCGCGGCCGCTATCACGTGCTGGGCGGCACCCTCTCGGCGCTCGACGGCCGCGGACCCGAGGCGCTGCGCATCGGCGAATTGCTGGAACGGGTGAAGAGCCTCGGCATCACCGAGGTGATCCTCGCGATGAACGCCACGGTCGAGGGCCAGACCACGGCGCATTACGTGGCCGAACGGCTGGAACCCGGCGGCGTTCGGGTCACCCGTCTCGCCCAGGGCGTGCCCTTGGGGGGCGAGCTCGACTATCTCGACGACGGCACCCTCAAGACCGCCCTTCGCGCACGCCGGCCTGCGACATGACATTCGAGACGACGATGCCGAGGAAGATCAAGAGCGTGCCCACGCTCACCGCATGCAAGGTGAAGAGATCGGCCGACTGCTCGGCCGTCAGCGCCGCCACCGGCGCGCCGTAGGCATCGCGCAGCAGCCAGGCGAGCGCGAGCGGCAGCCCCGCCATGACCAGCATCACCACCCGCTCGCTGGCCCGGAAGAACAGCGCGCCCACCGCGATGCAGGCGAAGTGGAACAGCTCCACCCCGCTCGCCGGGCCCAGCAGCTTGGTGGTCAGGACCGTGTTGCCGGTGGCGATCAGGCAGAACCAGATCCGGCCCCACAATGCCGAGGCGCGCGCGATCGCGGGCGTCGCGGCGAAGAGCGGCATCACCGCCCAGGCGGCGAAGGCGGGCCAGCCGGCCCATCCCACCGCCCACAGCACATAGAAGGGATAGAACGGCTGATTGCCGACGATCACGCCGGCGACCAGGTTCAGCCCGCCGACCAGCGGGTCGTCGTGGTGCAGCCATGCCCGGACGCGTGCGAGAAGTGTTTTCACGGCCGCGGCCTCACGGGGCCGGCCTCAGCCGGTAGTGGCTGACCGCCCATTCCTCACCATCGCGATGGCCGAACAGCTCGGCGGTGGCCAGGAAGAACATGCGCCAGCGCCGCCTCCACAGGCCTGCGTCCCGGCCGTAGACCTCCGCCAGGATGCGGTCCACCGCCACGATCTCGCGATCCATATTGGCCAGCCACTGCAGCGCCGTGCGGCGGTAGTGCGTGCCGTTCCACCGCCACTCTTCCTCCAGCGCGAAGAGGTCGGGAAAATGCCGGATCATCCCGTGGCTCGGCATGATGCCGCCGGTGAAGAAGTGCTGGGCGATCCAGTCTTCCTTGTCGTCCAGCTCGAAGCGATAGGGCGCCGAACGGTGGGTGAATACGTGCAGGAACAGCCGTCCCTCGGGCCGCAGCCAGCGCTTTACCCGCTCCAGCAGGCCGCGCCAGTTCGCCATGTGCTCGAACATCTCCACCGATACCACGCGATCGAAACTGCCCTCGGGCTCGAACACGTTCATGTCGGCGGTGATGATCCTCAGGTTGCCGAAGCCCTTCGCCGCCGCCACACCCTCGATGTATTCGCGCTGCGGCTTCGAGTTGGAGACGGCGGTGATCGTGGCCTTCGGATAGTGCTCGGCCATCCAGAGCGACAGCGAGCCCCAGCCGCAGCCGAGCTCCAGGATGCGCTGGCCGTCCTTCAGGCCGGCATGCGCGCAGGTCTCGGCAAGCGCCGCCTCCTCGGCCTGCGCCAGGGTCTCGTGGCCGTCGGGATAGAGGCAGCTCGAATATTTCCGCCTCGGCCCCAGCACCAGCGAGAAGAAGGCGGGCGGCAGTTCGTAGTGCTGCTCGTTCGCCGCGTCGGTGTGCTCGGCGATGGGATAGTTGCCCATGCCGGCGACGAAGGCGGCGTCGAGGTCGCGCGCCCCGGCCTCGATCCGCCGCCGGGTGCGGCCGATCAGGTAACGCATGCCGGCGCAGGTGACGGCATCGGGCAGCGGCAGGCTCTCGACCAGCCGGCCGGCGGTGGCGATCAGGGTCATTTGGTCTTCGGATCCAGGGATTTTGGCGGCAGCGGGAAGAAGGCGCTGGTGGCGCGTTGATAGTCGCGATAGGCATCGCCCCGGCTCTCGATCATCTTCTCCTCCAGCATCGGGATGCCGGAAACATAGACCAGCAGCCAGTACATGAAGGCGGGGCCGGTGAGCGCCAGGAAGCCCCAGGGATAATCGGCCCCGAAGCTGATCGCGAAACAGGGATAGGCGAGCCAGCCCAGCCATTCGAAGAAGTAGTTGGGGTGCCGCGACCAGCGCCACAGCCCGATATCGCAGACCTTGCCCCGGTTGGCCGGATTCCCCTTGAAGCGGCGCATCTGCGCATCGGCGATGCCCTCGCCGATGATGGCGGCGAGCAGGACGGCGACACCCGCCGCATCGGCAAAGCCCAAGCCCTCGCGCGGGTTGTGCCCGGCCACCATCACCGACAGCGCCAGCAGCCAGGCCGCCGCCGCCTGGATCTGCAGGAAGCCGAACATCCGCTTCGGATACTCGGCGCCCCATTCCTTGCGAAGCGCCGCATAGCGCACGTCCTCGGGGCCATGCGCGACGCGGCCGGCGAGATAGATGCCCAGGCGCAGCGACCACAGCGCCGCCAAGGCCGCCACCAGCATCTGCCGCTCGCTGAAGCCCCCCTGCCAGGGCAGAAGCGCGCCGGCCACCGCCGCCGCGCCGGTGGCGAAGGTCCAGATCACGTCGACCCAGCCGGCATTGCCCAGGCGGTGCTGCACCACCCAGGCGCCGCTCATGGCGGCTGCGAGGCCGAAGGCCATCAACGTCGCGATCAGGATCATTCACCTCTCCCCGCCCGGGGCCGGTACCGGAAGGCCACCGGGGGCTTGCAACCGCGCCATCTCGGACAATGTTATTCTACGCTTCGCCGGCCGTACCGGATCGCCGGCCGCCCGTTCCATTTGCCGAAAGGTTGCCGCGCCATGCTGAACCGCCGCACAGTCCTGGCCGCCGCCGCGTCCCTGCCCTGGATCGGCGCGGCGCATGCCGCCCTCCCGGTCCCGCCGGCCGGCCAGCTCGCCTTCCGGATCATGCGCAAGGGCGAGCGCATCGGCACCCACTCGCTCGCCTTCGCCCGCAGCGGCGAAACCCTCACCGTCGAGGTGAAGGCCGAGATCGTGGTCAAGTTCGGGCCCTTCCCGGTCTTCCGCTACAATCACAGCAATGTCGAAACCTGGATCGGCAATGCGCTGCAGGGTTTCGATTCGAAGACGGACGACGACGGCAAGCCCGCCTTCGGGCGCATGCAGCGCAGCGCCCAGGGCTTTCAGGTGGAGGGTTCGAAAAGCGGCCTCTACACCGCGCCACCCGAGACCCTGGCCGCCACCCATTGGAACCGGGCCCAGCTCGACGCGCCGATGGTGAACCCGCAGAACGGCGAGTTGCTGAAGCTGCAGGTGGTGCCGAAGGGCAGGGACCAGGTGGCCCTGGCATCGGGTACGCAGGTCAATGCCGATCGCATCGCTCTCCAGGGCGACCAGCCGCTGGAACTCTGGTACGACGCGGCCGGCCACTGGACCGCGCTCCTGTTCAAGGGACAGGACGGCACGCCGATCGTCTACGAGAAGCTTTGACGCTTTCGCGGCCTCGCTTTGGGTGTCCTCTCTTTCTCTTTGGCCAGCGCTTCGAATTTGGCGCGCAACTCCCTGAACACCTGCTCGGCTGGAATGCCGGGCCCGCTTGCCAAGCCTTCGGCCACCGCCTCCTTCAGGTCGGCAAGCGTTCGGACATTGAAGGGCGTCCAATTCGGCATTGGCTGCCTCAGTTGTTTTTGAAAAGGCCGCTGACGACAAATCCAACCAGGCCGATTGCTGACGCCGCTGTGCTACCGGTCAGCGCCGTCAACACGACATCCGGTAGTGAGAAGCCGCCCAGTTTGAAGCCGGCAAGGATCAGAAGCAGCGCACAGCCGATCGAATAACAGCAAAGGTACTTGTAGACGTTCTTGGCGTACCGGAATCGCAGGACACGGTTGGCCCGCCGATCGAAATTGGACTCTTCCAGCGCGCGAATATCCGCCTTGCTCTTGCGCTTCTGGAGATCGCGTTCTTCGCGCTTGTCGATCTCGTTAGGCGAATCCTTGCTTTCGACGACCGGGACGCCGGCCGAGATGCTGGCAAAGGGATCCGGTTCAGGCGGCTTTTCTGGTGATGAGGTGGGCAAAATACTGCCTGATCGACTCGTTGGCGATCACACCGTTCTTCTTGCCCTTCGCATAGACAGCGGACCATGGGCTGTCGTCGGCATGGGTCAAGGCGGAAAGCTTGAAGGCCTCGAAACCACCGTAGAGATCCCAGACTCTGTCGATCAGGCGCTTCTCCTCTGGCGCGATGGGCTCCCGCGCGGGCGCGCCATCATCCGAAGGGAAAGGCGTATCGTCGCCCCAGCGGATCAAACGCGTGATGGGACGGCGCCCATAGTCGCGCAGCGCATCGTAGAGATTCCGAACCACCGGCCCGAACTCCCACGCTTCGACATGTTCTTCGATCAGAGGCTGGGCCAGAATCGCAAGGTTCCACCCATGCGCCAGATAGACGAGTTTCTGGAGCTGCATATGAGTGAGCGAGCGGGCATGAAGGTGCCCACGGTCCAGAAACTCGTTTGCGACTGCCAGCGATGAGTGCGGCATGTCCAATGCCTCCATTGGGTTGTCAGTGTGGTGACGACGCTCTTTCCTGTCAATGAATGCTGCGGCGCAGCATAGGTCGGTGCGGCCGCGCCGCCTGCTATGGTCGGCGTTCGAATCGGGGCGGGGGAATGATGACGCCGGAAGATTTCATCCGGAAATGGGGCGCTTCCAGGCTCCGCGAACGCTCGGCCTCGCAATCCCACTTCAACGATCTCTGCGCGCTGCTGGGCGAACGCACGCCGACCGAAGCCGATCCGGACGGCACCAGCTACACCTTCGAGCGTGGCGCCCTGAAAACCGGCCTCGATCGCAAGGGCTGGGCCGACGTCTGGAAGCGGCACTGCTTCGGCTGGGAATACAAGGGCCGGCATGCCGACCTGAACGCGGCGCTCGGCCGGCTTCTGCTCTACGCCGCGGCGCTGGAAAACCCGCCGCTCCTCATCGTCTCCGACATGGAGACGAAGTCCTGGCCCGCCTGTTCGCCCTGAACCAGGAAAGGGCGGGCCGCCGTGCGCCGGGAAAGCCGCCGAAGAAGGGCGCCAGCCGGTCGAAGGCCGCGTCCAATGCGCATTAAACGGGAATCTCTCTTGAGAATGAGCCTCGTTTCCTCTACTATAGTAGACGAGTGCTTTCGATGCCGCTGCTGCTTATCGTGAATCTCCTGATGCAATGTCACCCGTTGGCGTGGCACGGGCTGCCGTGCGCCGCGCGCGGACATGGCCTGGATGCAAAAAAAGCTGGCTGGAATTGGCTGAAACTGGCTCGGAACAGGCGAAAGCCGGTCGCGGTCTGGCTTCAAATTGGCTCGAACTGGCTCGAATTGGCGCGAATAGGCTGACTTAGGCTGCGGCCCCGCCGAGCTCAAATCGCTGATTATTTATATAATTCAATAGGTTGGGCGGATTTCGGCCTGGGCTCGGCCTCTCGCGCATGCAAATTTGCATGCCGGCTGGCAGGCGGCTCCGCCGAGGCGGACAAAAATGTCCGCGACGAGCGCCGAGCCGAGTCTCCGGCGTGACGAATGTTCCGATGGGCTCCAGCGGCTGGAGGCGGACGAGAATGTCCGGCACCGGAAGCGGCCAGATCTGGCCGCCGGTCGAAGCGGCCATTTTTGGCCGCAGCGCTCTACCGCGGTGCGCGCGGACAAAATTGTCCGCGGGCCGCCCCGGGGGCAGACGCAGAGAAACGGCGGACGGAAATGCCCGTACCGACATCCTCCGCGCGGCCCGAGGCCCGATGCCCCCCCCGGCTTGACGCGACCCCCGCCCGGCCATACCTAAGGCCGGACCATGGCTCTCCTCCCGATCATCCACGCCCCCGACCCGCGCCTGAAGGTGAAGTCGAAGCCCGTCGGCACCGTCGACGGCGAGATCCGCAAGCTGCTCGACGACATGCTGGAGACCATGCATGCCGCCCCGGGCATCGGCCTCGCGGCCATCCAGGTCGGCGTGGCGAAGCGCGTCCTGGTGATCGACATCGCCAAGGAGGGCGAGCCGCGCAATCCGCTCCGGATCATCAACCCGGAAATCGTCGGCCTGTCCGACCATGACAAGGTCTGGGAAGAAGGCTGCCTGTCGCTGCCCGAGCAGTATGCCGAGGTGGCCCGGCCGGAATGGGTCGACGTTGCCTATCTCGACGAGAACGGCCGCCGCCGGCAGTTGCGTGCCGACGGTGTGCTCGCGGTCTGCCTGCAGCACGAGATGGACCATCTCGACGGCATTCTCTTCGTCGACCATCTCTCGGCGGTGAAGCGCAGCATGATCCTGCGCAAGCTGGTGAAGCAGAAGCGGCTGGCCCAGGCGGCCGAGTAGGGCCGTGGAACCCGGCCCCCCCGATCCCGACAAGCTCGCCCGCGACGAAGAGAAGGTGCGCGAGGGCTTCTGGCCGAAGCTCCGGCGCCATGCGGCGAAGCTCCCTTTCGTCGAGGATCTGCTCGCCGCCTACTACTGCGCCATGGACGCCGCGACTCCCGGCTATGTGCGCGGCATCCTGCTGGGCGCGCTCGCCTATTTCATTCTCCCCCTCGACGTCGTCCCCGACGTGATCGCCGGTCTCGGCTATACCGACGACGCCTCCGTGCTGGCCGCGGCGCTCGCCGCCGTGCGCGGCCATTTCAAGCCGGAGCACCGCGAGAAGGCCCGCCGCGCCCTCAGCGAGGGGCTTGCTTCGCCGCCGCCTCCCGCCTGAGCCGCGCCTCGCGCAGCGCGATATAGAGGGTGGAGGCGACGATGATCGCCGCGCCGACCCAGGTCCAGGCATCGGGTATCTCGGCGAAGAAGACGAAGCCGAACAGCCCGGCGAACAACAGGCGCGAATAATCGAAGGCGGCCACCACCGTCGCCTCGCCGCAATAATAGGCCCTGACGGTGCAGCCCTGCCCGCCGGCGCCCAGCGCGCCAAGGGCGATCAGCACCACGAATTCCCAGACCGTCGGCGCCTGCCAGACGAACAGCGCCGGGATCAGCCCGACGGCGGTCGAGATGCAGCCGAACCAGAACAGGATGGCGATCGGCTGTTCGGTGCGCGACAGCAGCTTCACCATGACGACGACCCCGGCAACCGCAAAGGCGCCGGCGATGGCGACGAAGGCGGCGATGTTCACCTCGCCGGCCGGGCGCAGCATGACCAGGACGCCGAGGAAGCCGACGATGGTGGCGCTCCAGCGGCGGATGCGGACGCTCTCGCCCAGGAACCACCAGGCCAGGACCAGCACGAAGAGGGCGCGGGTGAAACTCAAGGCCGTCGCATCGGCGAGCGGCAGGTGAACCACGGCATAGAAGCCCGCGAACATCGCCGTCGTCCCCATCACCCCGCGCAGGAAATGCGCGAAGGGCCGCCGGGTGCGGAGCGCCTTCGGCCCGGCCCTGAGCGCGAAGGGCAGGATGCAGGCGAAGCCGAAGGCGGCGCGGAAGAAGGCGATCTGGAAACTGTCGAGCCGCGTCCCCAGCGCCTTGGTCAACACGCCCATGAAGGTGAACAGGATGCCGCCCATCAGCATCCACAACGCGCCGCGCGTATTGGGCGAGATGGCGAGCCAGCGCCGCTCGATCGGCTGCAGCGCCAGGGGCAGGATGGGGCGGGGAGCGGGAAGCGGGGGATCGGCCACGCAGCGACCCTAGCCCGATTTGCCCCGCGCGGGGAGCGTGCCTTGCCGTTGTGGAGCGGTTATCTTCAGGCGATGACGGAGGAACCCAAGTTTGCCGCGCTGACCTTCGTGGTGGCCGACGACCACCCGATGGTGCGGGACGCCATGGGCCAGGGCCTCGCCTCCATTTTCCCGGGCGTGCGGGTCATCGCCGCCTCCGACCTCGCCGAGGCCGAGGCCGCGGTGGAGGCGAACGAGCCGGTCGACCTCCTGATCCTCGATCTGGACATGCCGGGGATGAACGGTCTCGCCGGCCTCGCCGCCTTCCGAGCCAGCCATCCGACCGTGCCGGTGACGGTGTTGTCGGCGCTTCGCGATCCGGCGGCGATGCGCCGCGCCGTCGATTTGGGGGCCAGCGCCTTCATCTCGAAATCGGCGCCGCTCGAGCAGATCGGCCGCATCATCCGCGGTGTGCTGGCGGGCGAGATCCACCTGCCGGAGGAAGCCCGTGCCGCGCCCCATGACGCTGCCGACCAGGACTTCGCCGCTCGGGCCGTCGATCTCACGCCGCAGCAGTGGCGCGTGCTGGGCCTGATGCGCGAGGGCAAGCTCAACAAGCAGATCGCCCATGAGCTGTCGATCGGCGAGGCGACGGTGAAGGCGCACGTCACCACCATCCTGCGCAAGCTCGGCGTGCGGTCCCGGACCCAGGCGGTGATCGAGGCCCGCCGCCTCGACCTCAGTCCCCCTCAGGCGCCAGCGTGAACAGTTCCTGCGGCCGTCCGACGCCGCGCAGCGCATAGCGCCCGACCGAGACCAGCCGCTCGCGGTGGTCGGAATGCGCGGCCGCCGCGAAGGCGGAGGAGAACAGCGCGCCGCGCTCGGCCGACCGGCACATGGCGGCGACGCGGCTCACTTCGTTCACCGCCGGCCCGACCACCGTGAAGTCGAGCCGGTCTGGCGCGCCCACATTGCCGTAGAAGACCTCGCCGACATGCAGCCCCAGATACATCTGCGTAACCTGCAGGCCGGCCCCGGCACGGCGGATGTTCAGCGCGGCGATGGCCTCCCGCGCCGACCGCTCGGCGCGCATCGCTCCGGCGCAGGCTTCGGCCGCGTCCTCCGCCTTGAAGATGGCGAGCACGCCGTCGCCGATCAGTTTGAGCACGTCGCCCCCGGCCTCGTGCACCGCCGCGATCACGGCTTCCGCGTAGTCGTTGAGCAGCGGGATGATCTGCTCCGGCGGGGCGTTGTCGGTGATGGCGGTGAAGCCGCGCAGGTCGCTGTACCAGAGCACGGCGCCGATCCGCTCGGCGACGCCGCGCTCGATCCTCCCCGCGAGCACCCGGCGTCCGGCATCGCGCCCGAGATAGGTCTGCACCAGCGTCTCGGCGATGCGGGCGAGGGAGGCGCATTTGATGGCGAGGGCCAGTTTCGGCACCAGCCGTTTCAGCGCCGCGACCTGCCACTCGGCGAAACCCTCGGCGGCATCGGACGTCCAGGAGGAATAGACGCAATCCATCTCGCCGATGCTGCCCTCGGGCGCGAAACGCTGGATCAGCGCCAGATAGTCGGTGATGCCGTCGCCGCGGATCTCTTCCAGGACCGGGAAATCCGCCGGATCGCCCGCCGTGAAGTTCCGCCGCAGGGACGCGGCGCCTGTCTGCACCAGGTCGTAGAACGGGCTGCGCAACCAATTTTCCGCCGCCTCGCCGCCCTGGTTGGTGCGGCCGTATTCGAGGGTCGACGGCACCGTCGTGTCGTCGCGGCGCCAGCGGAAGACGCGGCCCTCGTGGATCGGATGCAGGGTGTCGATCAGCACCATGCCGCGGCAGAGCGGCAGTCCGGCCGCGGTCAGCCGGGCGCAGAAGCCGTGCAGCAGCTCGACCTCCGTCGTGCCGGCCAGCCCCGCATCGACGACCCAGGCCGAGATCGCTTCCACCGCGCCGCCGTCCATCAGCCCTCCGCCCGGCGCTTCAGCATGTGCATGCAGTTCACCGTCAGGATCAGCTCGCCCCGCTGGTTGAAGGTGTCGTGGCGCATCCAGACGACGCCGCGGTCGGGACGCGACTGCGAGGCGCGCACGTCGGTCACCTCGATACCGGCATGGATGGTATCGCCGGCCCGGAGCGGGCGCAGCCAGCTCACCTCCTCCATGCCGGGGGAGCCGAGGTTGCTGTCGCCCAGAAGTCCCAACCTGAAGAACAGGGCGAAACTGAGCGACAGCGTGTGGAAGCCCGATGCGATCAGCCCCTCGAATGGTCCGCTCCCGGCGCCTTCCGCATCCAGGTGCAGCGGCTGCGGATCGAATCTGAAGGCGAATTCGGAAATGTCGCGCTCGGTTACGGTGACGGCCGCGGTCTCCGCCTTCCAGCCGGGCAGGAAATCCTCGAACCACATCGAACCCTGCATGCGCCGATCCTTCAGCCGCCGCCCGATGTCACCGAAGGCCGTCGAGGAACGCGTCCAAGATGGCGTCGTGCTCGGCCGGCCGCTCTGCGTTGATCAGGTGGCCGCAGCCCGGGATCTCGCGATAGACCGAGCCCGCGATCGCCTCGCCCATGCGGCGCATGGCCTTCGGCGGGGCGTTCGGGTCCTTCTCGCCGGCGATCAGAAGCGTCGGCACTCTGATCGCGCCGAGGTCGTCCTTGCGGTCGAAGGTGACGAGGTTGCGGAGCGCCGCCCGATAGGTCTCGCTCGGCACGGCCCGCATGGCCGTCGCCATGACCTCGAGGCCGGCCGGGTCGGGCGCATCGCCCACCATGGCCTGGATCAGGCCGGGGGCGAGATCGGCCATGCTCTTGCCGGCATCGAGGGGCGCGAGCCGTTTGCCCAGGAACTCCTCCTGGAACTTGCCGTCGCGGGAACCGAAGGCCGGCGTGGTGCCCGACAGTACCAGCGCGGCGACGCGGCCGGGAAAACGGGCGACGAAGTCCTGCGCCACCATGCCGCCCATGGAGTGGCCGTAGACGATCGCCCTGGGGGCTTCGACATAGTCGAGCAGCAGCTTCAAGGCCTCGGACAGCGCTGCCCAGTCGAAGGGGTCGGGCAGGGCGCTTGCCCCATAGCCGGGATTGTCCCAGGCCAGCGCATGGCGGGCGGAGCCACAACGCTTCACCTCGCGGGCGAAGCAGAGCGCGCCTCCGCCGATGCCATGCATGAAGACGATGGGCGTGCCGCCCTTTCCCGCTTCGATGAACGCCGGCCGTTCTACAGTCATCGCTTCCGCCTCGAAATGTCAGGGCGTGGTTCTAGCGGCTTCGCGGGATCAGCGCACCTCCGCCGGCGGGCCGATACGCGACCGGAGGAAGGCGATACTGGGGACCGCAGAGGGGAAGTGTGTAACCGACCTTTTTCGGGCCTGCCGGGAGTTAGACGCCCAGCACTTTCTTCAGGCGCCGCAGTGGCGCGTCGTCATGCAGCAGGGCCAAGGGCAGGCTCACATGGCTCTGGCGGACGACGAAGACATTCGGTTCGGGGATCTTCCAGCGCCGGCCGAGTTCGATGCCATCGCCCACCGGCATCACCCGGTCGGCCTGGGCCAGGAGCGAGACGATGCGTCCCGGGTCGATCGCAGGGCGGTCCGGCGGGTTCAGCAGGTTGCGCATGCGATGGATCTGCGGCGGCGTCCACCCCGCCGCGGCCATCGCCGCGGGCAGGCCGAGGGCGCGGGTGAGGCTGCCCTCGAAGGCGACCGAATCGAGGCGGCCGGAATGGGCGATCAGGAGGGCGGCATCGGGGCGGCAATCGGCCGGCCAGCGGTCGCAATAGGCGGCCGAAAGCTGGGCCGCCAATGCGCCCATGGAAATGCCGGCGACCGCCACCTTGCCGCCATAGGCCTCGCGTACGAAACGCACCAGCACGGCGGTCTCCAGCGCCTGGCCGACGAAGACATCGACGGGCCCGAGCGGTGCCGAGGCGAAGAACATCTCGCCGCCATAGCGGCCGGTCTGCCGGCGCCGTCCATGGAACGGTGAGACCAGTTCGATCACGCGGAAGCCGCGCTTGGCCAGGAACCGCTCGACCACCGAGAAGTCGGACAGCATGTCCCATTCGACGAAGACGCCGCTGCCGAAGATGATGGTGGGCGTGGCCGCGGTCGCATCGGAAGGCTCGGTCATTCGCGCCAGCACGCTGTCGCCGAGCCTGTGCCAGGGAGAGCGAAAGCGCAGCCAGGAGGAACGGCCGACGCGCCAGGCGTAGGCGGGCGAATGCTCGACCCGCGGTCGCACGCGGAGTTCGAAGGCGGCTGCCGGCTCGTCGATCGCATGGCCGAGCGCCTGCGTCACTTCGGCGAAGCCTGGTGTCGCCCATTTGATCGGGTCCACATTCCGCCCGACGGTGAGCGGCTGGTAGCCCATGCGGGTGAGCATCCAGCGTTGCGCCGCCTTCTTGCGTTCCTCCTCGATCCAGGCGAGCGAATCGGAGCGCATCGATAGACCGCCGAAGAAGGCGCCGTCCCACAGGTCTTCCGCCGCGTCCAGTTTCGCGCGCGCCCGGGCCTGGGCGGCGAGGCGGGCGGCCGTGAAGGCAGCGAGCGGCCGGCTGTCGATCCCGGTCTCGGTCTGGAAGCGGCCGAGGTCGCGGCCGGCCAGATCCGCCGCTGCCCAGAGGCGGGAAACGGGAAAGAACCAACGCTTCAGGCCCCAAAGCGTCAGCGGGTCGCCGAGCGGCCCGAAGGCGAGGCCGAGGCGCGCGAGCGCGCTGCCCGGGGCGGCGGCGGGCAAGTCGTCGGCTTCGATCAGCCCGGGCAAGACGGCGGGCGCACGGCGCAGCCAGCCAAATCGCTCGCGCAAGGCGGCGAAGCGATTGGTCGGGGCAGCGGGAATGAGGGTGTCGTCCATGGTGGTCGAATTCGACTGTATCGCTTCCTGATGTGCCGGAAAATGACAATGGTTGACGAGTAGCCGGTCGTGTGTAAGTGATCACTCACTTCATGAGAGGCGGCGGCATGTCGACCAAGGACGATCTGATGCGGGCCGCAATCAGGCTCTTCGCCGCCGGGGGCGTGGCAGCAACGACAACCCGCGAGATCGCGGCCGCGGCGGGCGTGTCCGAAGGAACAATCTACCGCCATTTCGCTGGCAAGGATCAGTTGGTCGATGAAATCCTCAGCCAGCATTGCGCAGCCTTTGCCGCCGAACTCGATGGCGTTCAAGCCCAGGCGGCCTCGAAATGGGAGAAACTACGGGCGCTTGTCCGGCAATGCTATATCGCCTTCGACCGTGATCCCGACCTCTTCACCTTGCTCCTGATCAGCCGGCACGCGCCGATGCAACGAATCCCCGTCGAGACGCGCACTCCGGCAGGCGTCTTCCAGGCGGTCATCGTGCGCGGTGCCGAAGGCGGGAAAATTGGCGGCCTGCCGGCTCCTTTCGCTGCCCAGATTGGCCTCGGCATGGTACTGCAGCCGGCCATCGGCTCCCTTCACGGCGAGGTCGAGCGCCCCCTGGCTCCCCAGGCCGACGCTGTCGCCGGGGCGATCTGGCGGGCACTCAGCCTCGTCTAGTGTTCGATCAAAGTCTCAGAAGTGAGTCTTCACTCCCTGGAAGGGCCATGTCGTCCCCAATCGGGGGATCTCACCCTGAGCGCCGATCGTACTGGGCGCATTCGAGGTGCGGAACGCTCGATCAGAGGGACGCGCGGTCGAGCCGTTGGACCGCGCCGCCTTCGCCCAGGTGGACATGTGTCAGGCCGCGCGCTTCCGAGCGCATGCGCCAGGTGAGCAATGCCTGGGCATAGTCGCGAACCCGATCCGCACAGGCGGGATCGCGGCTTCGGTCGACCCGTTCGCCCGGGTCGGAGGTGAGGTCGAAGAAAAGAGGCGGCAGTCCGGCGAAATGGACGTATTTGCCCGCCTCGTCGCGGATGACGGCGAGATGGCATTCGTCGGAGGCCAGACCGAGACGGTCCTCGAACCAGCTGCTGCGGACGCTGCGGAAATCGAACTCCCAATGCGCATGCCGGCGCCAGTGATCCGGCCCGTCCCCTGTCAGGAACGGCATCAGAGAGCGGCCGTCGCAGGCCGGGGGCGGGATCCGGCCGATGCGCTCCAGGATGGTCGGCATCACGTCGACGGATTCGCTGAAGGCGTCGACGACCCGTCCGCGGCTGCGATCGGCCGTTGGGGACGGGTCGGCCACGATCAGAGGGATGTGGAACGACTGATCGAAATAGCCGTCCTTCCCGAACATCCAATGGTCGCCCAGCATTTCGCCGTGATCGGCGGTGACGACAACCAGCGTGTCCTGCAGCTTGCCCTCCGCCTCGAGAGCCGCGAGCAGGCGCCCGACCGCGTCGTCGACCTGGGCGATCATGCCGTAATAGGTGGCGCGCAGTTGCGCGAGCGCGGGGTCGGAGAGGCCGGCGAGCGGGGGCTTCTCCTGGATCGGCATCGGTCCGGCCCAGATCCGCTCGAGATGCGCGGCGAGCCAGGGATGCTGGGCGGCCTCCGTCTCCAGATCCGCCGCGCGCAGGGGCTTGGGAACCGCCGCCGGGTCGATCAGCGCGTTCCAGGGCTCGGGCGCGATGAACGGCGGGTGCGGGCGGATGTAGGAGAGATGCAGGAAGAATGGTGCCCGGGCGACCGCGAGGTGCCGGATCGCCGCGTCGGTCAGGAAATTCGTTTCGCTGAAGGCATCCGGAAAACGGGTCGGCGCGAAACTGGGCCCGCCGCCCTCGCCGCCGGGTCGCGCGCGGTCCGGCAGCCAGACATCCTTCGGGCCGGGCGGCACGGCAAACCCATTTGCCTTCAGATGCGCCCGCCAGGCGGCGTTGTCCTCCGGCAACAGCAGGCCGGCGGTGAAGCCGGGCGCCATACCTTCATAGGTCGCGAGCGCCGGATCTTCCGCGGCTCGGCCGGTGGGGTCGGCGGCGGTGTCGGTATAGCCGAACAGTACCGGTTCATAGCCGGATTTGCGGGCCTCAAGCGCGAGTGTGATGTGGCGGGCTTCCAGCGGCGTGCCGTTGCGGACGACGCGATGGTTGTGCAGGTAGAGGCCGGTGAGGAGAGAGGCGCGGGCCGGCCCGCAGGGCGCGGCTTGGCTGTAGTGGCGCCGGAAGGCAACGCCACGCCGCGCCAGGGCGTCGAGATGCGGCGTCCGCACGCAAGGATGGTCAAAGACCCCCAGGCAGTCGCCGCGCCATTGGTCCAGCGTTATCAACAGGATATTGGGCTTCCGCGGCATCTCCACCCCGAACCGGCGGCCCCCCGCCGCCCTGCATCACATCTCAGGCATACTGTGACATCGGCGGAACAATGCGGCCAGGGTGATGGTTGCAACACGCCGATTGACCGGCTCGTGCGTATGCTAAAATGCATTCGCGCACTGACGCCATGGAGGCAAAGGACATATTATGCGCCCCCGCATCATCGGCCTGACCGCCGCGCTCGTCGGCGCGCTCACCCTGACCGCTCCCGGCGCGCAGGCGGCGTGCCAGGACGGCAACAATACCGGCCAGGTGCTCGGCACCGTGGGCGGCGCCGTGCTGGGCGGCCTGCTCGGCTCCAAGATCGGCGGCAGGAGCACGGTGGGCAAGGTGGCCGGCATCGGTGGCGGTGCCATCCTGGGCGGCCTGGCCGGCGGCGCGCTCGGCAACTACCTGACCTGCAAGGACGAACAGCAGGTGAGCCAGGCCAATCAGCAGGCCCTGGAAACCCAGCCGACCGGCACCCCGGTGGCCTGGCAGAATCCCGACAGCGGCAATTCCGGCACGGTGACGCCGACCAAGACCTATCAGACCACGCAGGGTCAGTACTGCCGCGAGTTCCAGCAGACCATCACCGTCAACGGCAAGTCCGAGCAGGGTTACGGCACCGCCTGCCGCCAACCCGACGGCAGCTGGAAGGTGGTCCAGTAGGGCCTCTCAGCGCGGGCCGTAAGCGTCTGGAAAATCGACGATATTGAGTGTCGGCGCAGCGGGGATCTCGACCAGGCGCCGATCGTGCCGGCCGTCCTCGAACAGGCTGTGCTCGACATAGCCGACGCGCTTCGTGCCGTAGCGGGGCTGATGGACGTCGGGGATGATGAAGGCGGTCGATGGTGCCCAGACGTGGCGCTGGCCGCCGATGTCGGTGCTGCGATACTGGTGCACATGCCCGCAGGCGATCACGGCGGGGCGGCAATTTCCCAGCGCAGTCAACAGCTTGGCGCGCGGCCCCGGATTGAGGAAGCGGCCCCCCACGACCGCCTCGCCGGGGTCCTGGTCGCAGAGCGGCTTGTGGATGAAGAGCGCCACGGCACGACCGTTCGCCTTGGCGGCGGCGGTGGCGATGAAGTCCTCCTGCGGGCCGGAGAGGTCGCTGCCGAAGGCTTGGGCGTTGCAGCCGATCAGGCGCCAGCCGGGTATGTCGACCCGCCAGAAATCCTCACCAAATTCAGACACATAGCGCGCCCTGCGCTCGGCATCGATCGGGTGCTGGTGGATGTTCTCGATCTCGATGTTGTCGCCGAGATCGTGGTTGCCGGGGATGGCGCGGAAGCGCAGGCCGAGGCCCTGGTGCAGTTCGCGGGCGAAGGCGAGTTCGTCGGCTTCCTCGGCGCCGTTCAGAGTGAGGTCGCCGGTATTGATCACCAGATCCGGCTTCGAAGCCCGCAGCGCCTCGGCTATCGCATTGAAATTGCTCACGAAGAAGGGCTTCGTGCGGCTGAGGTGGGTGTCCGAGATCTGAGCTATGCGAAACGGCATGACGACAGCCTAGCAGATCCGTGTGACGGCTCGGCGAACCAGCGCTCGCCCGTCCTTCACCGTGACCACGCATCCGGCCATGCGGAAAGCGCAACCCAACACCGGCCTGCACGTTTCACCCCGGCGAGAATCATCCGAAGCAACGCGTCCTCGCGCCCGGGAGCACAAGGCATGGCCGTCTATCACGCCTATTTCGCCGGCCGCGCCGCGGACGAGCATGCCGCCTATGTCATCGACGCGGCGACGGACGACGACGCGGTCGTGCTGCTGCGGCGGCACGACCGTTTCGCCGCCGAATCGGAGTTGTGGCAGCGCGACCGGCGAGTCTACCCCAATCCGCTGTTCTGGCCGGGAGGCTGAATCCGCCGTCAGGCGAAGAGGGCGGGGTCGACGACGGGGCGGCCGCGGGGGATGGCGGTCTGCGGCGGGTCGCAGGGCAGGAAGCGGCCGCGGCCGGCTTCCGCCACCACGGTGCCGTCCTTCACCACCAACTCGCCGCGCGACCAGGTCTCCACCGGCCAGCCCTTCAGCTGCATGCCCTCATAGGGCGTGTAGCCGACATTGTCGTTCAGCATCTTGGCGGTGATGGTGACGTCCTTCGCTTCGTCCCACAGCGCGAAGTCGGCATCGGCGCCGATCGCGATCGTGCCCTTCTTGGGGTGCAGGCCGTAGAGCTTGGCGTGGTTGGTGGCGGTGAGGGCCACGAACTGCTGGATCGAGATGCGTCCCGTCTGCACGCCGTTGGAGAAGAGGAGCGGCAGGCGGGTGGCGATGCCGGGCAGGCCGTTCGGCACCTTGGTGAAGGAGGGCTTCGGGCCGGAGGCGAACTTGCCGGTCTTGTCCATCGCATAGGGCGAGTGGTCGGAGGAGAGGACGGAGAAGATGCCGTTCTCGAGCCCGCGCCAGACGAAATCCTGGTTCGCCTTGTCGCGCGGCGGCGGCGAGCAGAGGCACTTCACCCCGTGCCAGTCGGCACCGTCGAAGGGGCCCATGTCCTCTTCGGAGAGGAAGAGATACTGCGGGCAGGTCTCGCCGTAAATTCTGAGGCCGCGCCCCTGGGCCCAGTGGATCTGCTCGATCGCCTCCTTGGCCGAGACATGGACGAGCAGGATCGGCGTATCGAGGAGTTCGGCGAACGAGATGGCGCGATGCGTCGCCTCGCGCTCGACCACGTTCGGGCGGGAGGTGCCGTGATAGCGGGGCGCGATGCGGCCGGCCTGTTCCAGCTTCTCGGTGATCCAGCCGATGCAGTCGGTGTTTTCCGCATGCACCATCATCATGGCGCCCTCGCGCCGGGCCAGCGCCATCACGTCCAGCATCTGCCGGTCGTTCAGCTTCAGGTCGTCATAGGTCATGTAGACCTTGAACGAGGTGTAGCCGTCGCGGATCAGCGCGGGGAGTTCCTGTCCCAGCACCGCCTGGGAGGGATCGGCGATGATCAGGTGGAAGGCATAGTCGATGACCGGCTTCCCCGCCGCCTTGGCGTGATAGTCGCTGACCGCGGCCCTGAGCGACTGGCCCTTCAGCTGCTGGGCGAAGGGAATGATGGTGGTGGTGCCCCCCGTCGCGGCGGAACGGGTGCCGGAATAGAAATCGTCGGCATTGCGCGAACCGTCGGGGGCGGCCGGCTGGTCGAAATGGCAATGGCTGTCGATGCCGCCGGGCAGCACCAGCTTGCCGGTCGCGTCGACGACCTTGCCGTCTTCCAGCGATTCAGCCAGCGCGGTGATGCGGCCGTCCTTGATGCCGATATCGGCGGTGAAGACATCGGAGGCGGTGCCGATGCGCCCGCCCTTCACCACCAGGTCGAATTTCGCCATCACGCCACCTCCTGAAACAGCCGGCCCCAGCCCTGAATGCGCTTCGGATCGGCCCCGGCCTGGCGCATGCCGCCCCAGACCGCCGTCGCCACCGTGTCGTAGATCGGGATGCCGAGTTCGCGCTCCAGCCGGTTCACCACCAGGGCGCCGCGCAAATTGGTGCAGAAGATGGTGATCGCCTGCGGCTTCTCCTTCGCCACAGCGCGGACCATGTCGGCGATCGTCTCCTCGCCGTATTCGGAGAAGGAGAAATTGCCGCGGTCGCCCAGGTGACGCTCGGCGGCGCAGGTCCAGCCCTGCTCGGCCTGCCAGTTCGCGAGGATCTTCTCCTGGATCTCGTCCAGATAGGGCGTCACCAGGCCGTAGCGGGTGACATTCGTCGCCTTGAAGATCTCGGCCAGCGCCAGCGTGGAGGAGGTGGCGGGCACGCCGGTCGCGGCGGTGATCGCGGCGCAGAGATCGACATCCGCCCGCATGCCGAGCCAGCCGGCCGAGGTGCCGTTCCAGCAGATCGACTGCACCTTGGCATCGGCCAGCAGACTGGCGGCGGCCAGGATCGGCGCATTGTCGAACTGGCCGAGGGCCGCGTCCTTCAGCGAGATCTCGGTCACCTTGAAGCGGCCGAAATGGGCGGTGACGTCGGGCGTGCCGGCCAGCATGGCCGCGGTCACCGGCTCCAGCACGGTGTTCGAGGAGGGCGTCAGCATGCCCAGCAGCGTGCGCTTCATCTTCAACCCAGTTCGTAGGTGGTGATGCCGTAGAGGCCGGCCTTATCAATAGCCGGTTCCGGACCGGTATACATGCGCGCGGTCTCGAAGGCGGGCTGCCAGCCGAAGCCGGTGGCGAGCTTCACCGCATCGGCATGGGGTTCCGGCAGGTCGAGGCTGACCGGGCCTTCGATACCGGCGCAGAGGCCGAGCACCAGGCGGTCGGCGGTGCCGCGATCGGAGGCATAGAGCGGGCCGATCTTGGCCCCCGTCCGGCAGGGCCGGATGACGCCGAGGCCGGCGATATCGCCTTCGCGGAGCACGGCGAGCGCTTTGTGCCCCGGCAGCCCGAGCCAGGCGGAGAGGAAGGCGTCGCGGCCTTCGGGAAAGAACCGGCGGTCATAGGCGGCGATCCGGTCGAAGGGCAGGGTTCGCGCATCGATCAGCCCGGCGGCGCTGCCCTGCGGTGCCGCCCCGGTGTAGCGGATGTTCCGCCAGTAGAGGTCGAAGCCCGACTTCCGGTAGTTCTCCTGCTGCGCCGGCACGCCGTCGAGGCCGACATTGCGCCCCGCCAGATGCCGCATGCCGGCCTGCCAGACGGCATAGCCATGGCCCTTGCCGCGGCCGGCGGGTGTGGCGATGTAGAAGCCGAGGAAGCCGAGGCCGGTACCATAGCGTACCACGGAAATGCAGGCGACCGGTTCCTCGCCGTTCCAGCCCATGAGGAAGCCGTGCGGATCGGCCGCCTGGAAGGCGATGGCGTCGGAGAGGCCGGGATTCCACCCCTCGGCCGCCGCCCAACCGGCGGCGCGGTCGAGATCCGCCCGGCCCATGACACGGATGGAGAGCGGCAGGGTCATACCCCCCTGCCGGCGTCGGAGCCCTGGCGGCGGCGGCGGCGGTCGATCAGGGTGAAGGCCGCGAGCGCGATGCCGATCACCAGGAAGGACAGGCCCGTGGTGACGGTGCCGAGGGCGTAGAGAACCGGGGTCGTGACGTTGGTGGTCATGCCGTAGATCTCGAGCGGGAGCGTGTTGAAGCTGCCCGCAGTGTAGAGCGTGCGAGCGAATTCGTCGTAGGAGAGCGTGAAGCCGAACAGCCCGACGCCGATGAGGGAGGGCAGCAGGATGGGGATCACCACATGGCGGATGGTCTGCCAGGGCGTGGCGCCGAGATCGCGCGCGGCTTCCTCATAGGCCGGGCTGAAGCGGTTGAAGACCGCGAACATGATGAGAAGGCCGAAGGGCAGCGTCCATGACAGATGCGCGCCGAAGCCGGAGGAGTACCAGTTGGTGTCGAGTTCGAGCAGCCGGAAGAGGAGGCCGATGCCCAGGCTGACCAGGATCGAGGGCACGATCAGGCTGGCGATGGCGAGATAGAAGACGATCCCGGAGCCCAGGAAGCGGCGGCGGAAGGCGAGGCCGGCCATGAAGGAGAAGATCACCGTCACCAGCATGACGGCGAGGCCGAGAGCCATGGAGCGCTGGAAGGAGCCGGCGAAGTCGCCCACCATCTGCGTCTCGAACAGGTTTTCGAACCAGCGGGTGGAGAGCCCGTTCATCGGGAAGGTGAGGCCGCCGTTCGGTCCCTGGAAGGACAGGATGACGATGGTGGAGAGCGGACCGTAGAGAAACAGCACGAAGAGGCAGAAGAAGCCCGCGAGCAGATAGAAGCCGAGGCCGCGTTCACCCTGGTTCATGGTTCAGGACCCGGCCGCGAGGGGTGCGGCGAACAGCTCGTCCTTCGAGACGCGGCCCTTGCGGGCCGGCCTCAGGATGAGGTGTTCGACTTTGAAGCAGCCCTCATCCCGCGGAGGCCGCGGAGCGGCCGGCTCCAAGGGCGAGGGCGAGGCGAGGCTGACGGGCCGGCAGGCGAGGGCGTGCATGTCAGAGCTCCTTGCGAACGTCGACCACCCGCATCATGGCGGCAACGGTGAGGAGGACCAGGATCAGCAGCACCACCGCGTTCGCGGCGGCGGCGGGATACTGCAAGAGCGACATGGCGTTCATCATCATCAGCCCGACCGAGGCCGACTGTCCGCCCGACATCAGCCGCACGGTGACGAAGTCGCCCATCACGATGGTGACGACGAAAATGGAGCCGATGGCGATGCCGGGCTTGCAGAGCGGGATGATGACGCTGCGCAGGATCTGGAAGCCCGAGCCGCCGGCATCGCGCGCCGCCTCGATCAGCGAGCGGTCGATCCGCATCATCGAGTTGAAGATCGGGACCACCATGAAGAGCGCGTAGAGGTGCACATAGGCGAGCACGACGGCGAAATCCGAGAACAGCAGGAATTCGAGCGGCTGGTCGATGACACGCAGCTCGAGCAGTGCCGAGTTGAGCAGGCCGTTGCGGCCGAGGAAAGGGATCCAGGAGATCATCCGGATCACGTTCGAGGTCCAGAAGGGGATCGTGCAGACCAGGAACAGCACCGTCTGCCAGGTGGCGGAGCGGACATGGAAGGCGAGGAAATAGGCGACCGGGAAGCCGACCAGAAGCGTGATCACCCAGGTGATGGCGGCGAAGAGCACGGTCTGCCCGTAGGTGGCCCAGGTGACGGGCGAGAACAGCAGTTCCTGATAGTTCGTCAGCACGAAGTCCGGGATGATGCGGACGGTGTCGTAGTCCCAGAAGCTGACCATGACGATGGTGAGGATCGGCACCGCCAGGAACAGCAGGAAGACCACCGTGAGCGGCGCGACCTGAAGGTAGGGAGCGAGGCGGGCGAGGCGCATGAAGGCTCTGGGCTTCTCGAACGAAAAGGGCGCCCCGGCGTGAGCCGGGGCGCCCGTTGAGCGTTACGCCGCGATGAACTGGTTCCACTTCTGGACCATGTAGCGGTCCTCGTCCATCACCGCGTTCCAGCAGGCGACCGCGCCCATGCGGTCGGCGAAGGCGCCGCCGTCGCGGACGGCGCCGGGCTTCTCCATCACCTTGCCCTGCGGGTTCTTGATCTCGCCCTTGGCGGGCTTGCCTTCCATCCAGTAGCCCCATTCGTCTTCCGACATGTTGGCCTTGGCGGTGTCCAGCACGGCGGAATAGTAGCCCTGGCGGTTGAGGAAGGCGCCGACCCAGCCGGAGAGATACCAGTTCACGTATTCATAGGCGGCGTCGAGCTCGATGCCCGAGAGGTGCTTGGCGAGTGCGAGGCCCCCGCCCCAGGCGCGATAGCCTTCCTTCAGCGGCTGGTAGACGCAAGGGATGCCCTTGGAGCGGACGGCGGTGACCGCCGGCGACCACATCGACTGGATGATCACCTCGCCCGAGGCCATCAGGTTGACGCTCTCGTCGAAGGTCTTCCAGAAGGCGCGGAACTGGCCCGATTTCTTGGTGTCGATCAGGAAGGCGATCGTCTTGTCGATCTCCTCCTTCGTCATGTTGCCCTTGTCGCCGTATTTCACGATGCCGGCGGATTCGCAGATCATCGCCGCGTCCATGATCCCGATCGAGGGGATGTTCAGGATCGAGGTCTTGCCCTTGAAGGCGGGGTCGAGGATGTCCTTCCAGTTGGCGATCGGCCGGCCGACCAGATCCGGGCGGATGCCCAGCGTGTCGGCGTTGTAGATGGTCGGGATCATCGTGTACCAGTCGGTCGGCGTCTTCGAGAACTTGGCCGAATCCTTGCCCTCGACGAAGCTGACCGAGTGCGGCGCGGTGCCCTGCGCGATCACCGAGTCGGACTTCAGCTTGCCGGTGGTGAAGATCGGCACGATCTTGTCGAAATTCTTGATCTTCTTGATGTCCATCGCCTGCAGGATGTTGGCCGGGAAGACCTTCTTGCACATCCAGTATTCGATATCGGCGATGTCGTAGGACTTGGGCTGGGTGACGGCGCGCTGCACCACGGCGTCGGAATCGAGCGCGGTCATCTGCAGCGTGAAGCCCAGGTCCTCCTTGCACTTGGCCGCGATCTCGTTGATCGCCGAGACGCCGGTGCCGAACTGGCGCAGCGTCACGTTCTTGATGTTCTGGGCCCAGAGGGTGGGGAAGCCGGTGATGGCGCCGGAGCCGATCGCGGCGCCCGCGACGGCGCCCGCGCCCTTCAGCAGGCGCCGGCGGTTGAATCCGGTTCTGGTCGTCTTGGTCATGGCATGCCTCCTGTTGCCTTCACTGCGAAACGCGCCTCATGGCGCGATGACGTGGATGTCCTCGGGTGCCCAAGCGACCGCGACGGCGTCACCCGGTGCGACCGGCGCGGCAAAGAAATCGTGTTCGGCGAGGCTGACGGCGAGCGGGTCGAGGTCGGGCACGTCGATGCCGACCTGGACGATCGGGCCGAAATATTCGACCGAGCGGGCGGTGCCGGCGACGACGATGCGCCCGGGCGCCCCTTCGCCCGAGACGAGGCGGGCGCGGTCGGCGCGGACGGCGACATGGATGTCGCCCGTCGCGGTCGCATCGGGGAGCGGCACGACGGTGCCGTTGCCGAGCACGGCGCTGCCGCCGCCGGCCCTGGCCGCGAGCACATTGTGGCCGCCGATGAACTGGGCGACGAAGGCGGTGGCGGGCCGGTTGAAGACGGTGCGCGGCGCATCCGCCTGTTCGATCCGGCCGCCCTTCATCACCACCACCAGATCGGCCAGCGCCATCGCCTCTTCCTGGCTGTGGGTGACGTGGATGAAGGTGATGCCGAGGCGGGTCTGCAGCGCCTTCAGTTCCTCGCGCATCTTCACCCGCAGGAAGGGGTCGAGCGCCGAAAGGGGCTCATCCAGCAGGAGCACGGAGGGATCGGTGATGAGGGCGCGGGCGAGCGCCACGCGCTGCTGCTGGCCGCCGGAAAGCTGCGCCGGCAGGCGGCCGGCGAAGCCTTCCATATGGACGCGCCGCAGCACCTCCATCGCCGCCTCGCGCCGGGCGGCCTTGGCCACGCCCTTCATCCGCAGCGAGAAGGCGACGTTCTCGACGCAATCCAGATGCGGGAAGAGGGCGTAGTTCTGGAACATCATCGCCGTGCCGCGCCTGGCCGGCGGCAGATTGGTGATGTTGTCCATCCCGAGCAGGATGTCGCCCTCGCTCGCGATCTCGTGGCCGGCGATCATCCGGAGCGTGGTGGTCTTGCCGCAGCCGCTCGGCCCCAGCAGGCAGCAATAGGTGCCCGACGGGATGCGCAGATTGACGCCGTCAACGGCCAGGGTCTGGCCGTAGCGCTTGGTCACCGCGATCAGTTCGACGTCGGAGCGTTTCGCCATTCCCCTCGTACCCGCTTGTGCGGGAGAGGACTTTGCAAAGGCAATGCCGAAACGGCCTGCCCCGCGTTTGGGCGATACCCGCGGCCTCCCCGGCCGCGGGTGGATCAATAATTAGGCAGTTGAGTGGCGGGCGCTCACCGACTGTCCTTGTCACCGCTGCTTCGGGCCGTGCGGCGCAGGGCCGTCCATCCGGCAAGGGCGAGCAGCGGCGTGGCCAGCAGCGCCATGCTGCCCGGTTCGGGTACTTCCGCCATATCGAGCAAGAAGTCCACCTCGACCCTGAACTGTCCATACCAGGGTCCATATTCGAAGAGCTCAACCGTCAGGTGATGTTCGCCGGCGGCCAGGATGCCGCTGCCGGAACTGCCGTAATCCCAGTAGTTTCCGTCGATAGTCCACCACGGCATCCGCGAAATGCACCCACCCAGCCAAGTCGTGCAGCTGGTGGCCGTGCTGTACTGATAGGAGGCCGATCTCTCGAGGAAGAAGCTGAGATCGATGCGGTGCGAGTAGAATTGGGACTGAGCCCAGTACCAGTAAACGTAGGTCTCGAAGACGCCGCTCAGCGAAAAGGTATCGTCGGTAAGCTCGATGTCCGATACGTGATGGGCCCAGAGGCGGGCGTGGACGTAGCTCGGCGAATTGTCGACATAAATGTAACCGTCGAAATGGGCGGCATCCGCGCTCTCGATGCGATGGATCTGGCCATGATAGTTCGAGCTTGCCTCTACATTGCGATAGACCGACTGCAAGGTGATCGGCGAGGCGGCAGCCGGGAAACTACATCCCACCAGCGCGACGAAGAGAGCGCCTCTCGACAGCATATCCATGATGGCTCCTCCTACAGGAACCATTCGCGCCCGGCTTCGGCCGGCAGTCATTGCGCAGGATCAATCGCCGCTGGTGAACTTGAAGATCTCAGTGAAATCGGAGTCGGGCATCGCCGCCTCGCAGTTCGACCAGATCTCGGCCGCGAGATCGCCCAGGGCATGAGCCGTCCCGGTTTCGTGCACGCCGTCGCGATAGAGACGGACGTCCTTCGCCATCAGGCGGGTGGCGAAGCCGGCGGCGAAGGTGCCGGTGGCGACCTGGCGGGGAAACTTGTCGCTGGTCGCCGTGTTCTGCCCGGTGGAGACGTTCAGCACCTCCAGCATCGTGTCCATCCGCAGGCCGCGCGCGAGACCGAAGGACACCGCCTCGCTGGTCGCCGCCATGGCGATGCCGGAGAGGAAGTTGTTCAGCATCTTCATCGCCTGGCCCTGGCCGGGCGTCTCGCCGACATGGAAGACGTTCTTCGCCACCAGGCCGAGGGTGGGCTTCAGGGTATCGAACAGCGGCTTCGGGCAGGCGACCATGATGGCGAGGGTCGCGCCCACCGCCCCGCGCACGCCGCCGGAGACCGGCGCATCGACATAGGCGATGCCGGCTTCGGCCAGCCGTCCGGCGATCTTCCCCGCCTGGACATGGCCGATGGTGGAGGTGTCGATCACCGTCCGCACCCGCCGGCCGGGGGTGGAGAGGATCTCGAGCCCGACGGATTCGGAGACCTTGCCGTCGGGCAGGCTGAGGAAGAGCGTTTCCGCGCCCGCGGCCACCTTGGCGACCGAACCGGCCGCCTCGCCGCCCGGCGGCAGGCGGCTCTGCGTGCCGGCGGCGTCGAAACCCAGGATCGTGTTGCCGCCCTTGGCCAGGTTGGCGGCCATGGGGCCGCCCATCTGGCCGAGGCCGATGAAGCCGAGCGCCGCCATCACATGCCCGGCGCGGGCTTGATGGCGCCGACGTCGATGCCTTCCTCGGCCAGCACCTTCTTGGCGATGCGGAAGCTCTCGACGCCGGCCGGGATGCCGCAATAGATGGCGATCTGGATCAGCACCTCGCGCAGTTCCTCGAGCGGCACCTTGTTCGCCTTCACCGCGGCGCGGAAGTGCAGTTCGAATTCGTGGCTGCGCCCCAGCGCCGCCAGCATGCCGAGATTGAGGATGCTGCGCGTCTGCTTGGTGAGCACGCCGCGGCCCCAGGTGCCGCCCCAGCAGTATTCGGTGACGATGTCCTGGAAGTCCTTGTGGAAGGGCGTCGCCTTGCTGAGGCTGGCCTCGACATATTCCGCGCCCAGGACCTCCTTGCGGATACGCAGGCCGCGCTCGTATTCCTTCTGTGCCATCTCGGTCGTTCCCTCTCGACGGTATCGGTTGGTCAGTTGGTCCAGCTGGCCGGCAGGCTGTTCAGCCCGCGCAGCGTGAAGGTCATCCGCCAGTCCGGCTTGTCCAGATTCGCAAGCTGCATTCCCGGCAGGCGGCGGAGAAGCGTCTCGAACACGATCTCGGTCTCGATGCGGGCGAGTTGCGCGCCCAGGCAATGGTGGATGCCGCCGCCGAAGGAGATCGGGCGCGGGTCCTTGCGGCGGACATCGAAGGCATCCGGGTCCTGGTGCGCGGCGGGATCGTGGTTGCCGGCACCGAGCAGGCAGATGATGCCGTCGCCGCGCTCGAAGCGGAAGCCGTCGATCTCGACATCCTCCATCGGCGAGCGGCCGGTCATCTGCACCGAGGAATCGTAGCGCAGCACCTCTTCGACCGCGTTCGGGATCAGGCTCTTGTCGGCCTTGAGAAGGGCGAGCTGATCCGGATTGCGGTGCAGCGCCAGCAGGCCGTTGCCGATGGTGTTGGTGGTGGTCTCGTGGCCGGCGCCGAAGAGGAGCTGCACGTTGGCGAAGAGCTCCTCGTTGCTGAGCCGGTCGCCGGCCTCTTCCGCCTGCACCAGATGAGTGATCAGGTCGTCCTTCGGCGCGCGGCGGCGACGTTCGAACAGGTCGTTGAAATAAGCCGACTGTTCGAGCGAGGAGGCATTGGCGCGGTCGAGATCCTCGCGCGACATCGGCACGGGATCGAGGATGCGGCCGACGATGCGGGAGCTTTCCAGGAAGGGGGCGCGGTCCTCCTCCGGGATGCCCAGCATGTCGCAGATCACCATGACCGGGAGCTGGTGGGCGAATTCCTTCATCACGTCCATCCGGCCGCGATCGATCACGCCGTCGATCAAGCCGTCGACCAGCGACTGGATGCGCGGGCGCATCTCCTCGACGCGCTTGGCCGTGAAGGCCTTGGTGACGAGGCCGCGCAGGCGGGTGTGGTCGGGCGGGTCGCGGGTCAGCATCATCAGTTCGAGACCGCGATAGGCGGGCTCGTTCAGCGCCGCGGGTCCGTTGCGCTTCAGCATGCGCTCGCGGAAGTTCTTGCCGAAGCGCCGGTCGCGCAGGATCAGCGCCACATCGGCGTGGCGCGTGGCGATGATGAAGCCCAAGGGCGAGCGGTGGAGCGGCTCGCGCTCGCGCAGCATCCGGTAGAAGGGATAGGGATCGGCGATGAACGCGGGGTCCATCGGGTTGAAGACGATCGGCGGCGCGCTCTCTTTCGGTGCGGCACTCATTGGGTTCTCCCTGGCAGGCGAGGGAGACTAGCCGGTCCGGGCGCGCGCGGCCATCTCCCGCCGTTCAATTCCCCACTGTTCATTTCGCGGCCGGCCTCGGGTAAGACTGGGGGGTGAACATCCTCTCCCGCTTTCCCTTCCTCGCCCGGTTCACCGCCAGGCCGCCCGTGGTTCCCGTCGTCCGCCTGGCCGGCGTGATCGCGCCGGCGACCGGCGGGCTGATGGGCGGCCGCGCCCTCAACCTCGCCGCCGTGGCGGCGCCGCTGGCCCGCGCCTTCGCCATCAAGCAGGCGCCGGCGGTGGCGCTCGTCATCAACTCTCCCGGCGGCTCGCCGGTGCAGTCGGCGCTGATCCACGACCGCATCCGGGAGCTTTCGGCCGAGAAGAAGAAGCCGGTGCTGGCCTTCGTGGAGGATGTGGCGGCCTCGGGCGGCTATTGGATCGCGCTGGCCGGCGACGAGGTCTTCGCCGATGCGAATTCGATCGTGGGCTCGATCGGGGTGATCTCGGCCGGGTTCGGCTTCCAGGAGGCGATCGCCAAGCTCGGCATCGAGCGGCGCGTGCATACCAAGGGCAAGCGCAAGGTGATGCTGGACCCGTTCCGGGCGGAGGACCCGGAGGACGTCGAGCGGCTGGAGAACCTGCAGGGCGAGATCCATGCCCGCTTCATCGAGCATGTGCGCGCGCGGCGCGGCGGCCGGCTGAAGGAACCGCTGCCCGAAGGCATCTTCGAGGGCGAGATCTATACCGGGGCGAAGGGGGTCGAGATCGGCCTCGTCGACGCGCTCGGCCATCTGCGGCCGATATTGCGCGCGCGCTACGGCGACAAGGTGAAGCTGCCGCTGCTGGGGGGCGAGCGCGGCTGGCTGCGCCGGCGCCTCGGCCTGGCGCAGCTGCCCGAGCAGCTGATCGAGGCGGTGGAGCATCGCGCCGCCTGGTCGAGATTCGGGATCTAGCGCATGTTCGGCATCGGCATCACCAAGATCGCGGTGCTGGTCGGCGTCATTCTCGCCGTCTGGTACGGATTCCGCTGGTGGAACCGCCAGCAGCTGGCCAAGGCCGCGCCGCCGCCGCCGGTGAAGAGGCGCGCCCGCGGCGAGGTAAAGGTGGAGGACATGCAGGCCTGTCCGGTCTGCCGCACCTTCATGGCGGCCTCGGCGGGCCCTTGCGAAAGGGTCGACTGTCCGCGTCGGTGAAAAAGTAAGAAACGAGGAAACGGCCGATGAGCTTAGACGTCACCCAGTACACGCTCTTGCCGCAGCGCTGGTTCGACGACTTCCGCATGGGCGAGCGGTTTCCCGGTCATTCGCATACCGTGACCGAGGCGCATTTCGCCGCCTTCCGCGGCATGACCGGCGACAACCACCCGATCCACTACGACATCGAGTACTGCAAGGCGAAAGGGCATCGCGGGCTGCTGGCGCACGGGCTGCAAGTGCTGGCCTATACGGCGGCCGGGGCGGGCCTGTTCCCGACCGTGTCGGGCGATGCGCTGGTCGCCTTCATCGACATCTCGGCCAAGTTCCTGAAGGGCGTGTTTCCCGGCGACACGCTCTATCCGATGCTGGAGATCACCGAACTCACGGTCCAGCGCAGCACCGGCATCGTCGGCATGCGCTCCACGCTGCACAACCAGGAAGGCGTCCTGGTTCTGGAGGGCGTGCACCGCTATCTCTTGAAGAAGCGACCCTGAGGCGTCTTGCGCGGATGCCGCTTTCGGCTAGCGTGCGGGCCGCAACATTCATGCTTGTGGAGGAAACACCGTGGGTCAGCTCGACAATCGCGTCGCCATCGTCACCGGCTCGGGCCGGGGCATCGGGCGCGAGATCGCCCTTCGCCTGGTGCGCGACGGCGCCAAGGTCGTGGTCAACGACATCGACGAGGGCCCGGCCGCCGAGACCGTCGCCGACATCATCAAGCTGGGCGGCAAGGCCGTCGCCTATGTGGGCGACGTGTCGAAGCCCGACTTCGGCGACAAGATCGTCGAGAAGGCGGTATCGAGCTTCGGCGGCTGTCATGTCGTGGTGAACAACGCCGGCTACACCTGGGACAGCGTCATCCAGAAGATGACCGACGAGCAGTGGTACGCGATCCTGGACGTACACCTGACCGCCCCCTTCCGCGTGCTGCGGTCGTTCTTCAACCACTTCAAGGACCAGGTGCAGGCCGAACGCGGCCGGGGCGAGCGGATCGTGCGCAAGGTGGTCAACATCTCCTCCACCTCCGGCGTCAACGGCAATGCCGGGCAGTCGAACTATTCCGCCGGCAAGGCCGGCATCGTTGGCCTGACCAAGACGCTGGCGAAGGAATGGGGCCGCTACGACGTCACCTGCAACGCGGTCGCCTTCGGCTACATCCAGACCCGCCTGACGAAGCCGCTGAGCGAGGGCGAGAGCGGCAATATCGAGGTGCAGGGCCGGCAGGTGAAGATCGGCGTGCAGGGCGGCCGCATCGCCGCCATGAACCAGATGATCCCGCTGGGCCGGGGTGGATTGCCGGAAGAGGCGGCCGGCTCGGTCTATCTCTTCTGCAGCCCCGACAGCGACTACGTCTCGGGCCAGTGCCTGGTCGTGAACGGCGGCCTCTGAGCTGAAGCCGGCGGGGAGGGGTGCCGCGCATCCCTCCCCTTCGCCGAAACCCTCAGTCGTGGAGGATGGAGTAGCGGCTGGCCTCCATCGCACGATGGAACACCTCGGCCACGATCCTGCCGCCGACCGCGCCGAGCAGCCCGCCGTTCAGCTCCGCTTCGCGCAGCACGTAGAACCACAGGGGCGTGTTGCGTACCAGTTCGCTCTTCTGCGGATCGGTCAACTGGTCGGCGGGCGGCAGTCTGCCGAAGTCGACGCCGTTGCGGCCCTGGAGGATCTCCCGCTCCGCCAGCCGGGACACGCCGAAGAGATCCGCCATCTGCTGGCCGCTCGCCAGTTCCAGGAGGTTGGCGCGCACTAGGTTGTGAAAGGCGTGATCGTGATCGGACCCGGGAGCGCCCGTCGGCGCACCGCCGTCGCGCCGCCGCCACAACGATCCCGCGCGCACCAGGCTGTAGCCGAGGCCATAGGCAGCGACTGAGAATTCGATCGGCATCGCCATGCGCTCGCGCGCCGGCGCGGCCGTGCTGCTGCTGGTCGGGCTGCGCTGCACCGAGATGGGCAGTTCGAAGAAGCGGCGGCCGCGGCGAAAGACATCGGCCAGCACGGCGCCGTCGACGATGCGCGGCAGGAAGCGCGCCGCGAGCGCGCGCTGGTACTGCCGCGTCACCTGTTCGCGTGCCGCCTCGAAGACGTCTTCCGGCGCGCATGATCCGTCGGCCTCCAGCCGGTCGGCGAGCCGGTTGTGGAAGCGGATGAAGGCGAGATGCAGCCGGGCCAAGGCGAGGTCCTCCTCGTCCTCGGCGCAGGGCAGTCCCGGTTGCGCGCCCGATTCGAGCGCCCCTTCCAGCGTCCGCGAGGCGAGACTGTCGCACAGGCGCAACCCGCACGGCGCGCGGCGGCAATGGCCATAGATGCTGTCCAGGTCGAGCGCCGGCGAGCGTCCCTTCAGCAGCTTCTCCACATTGTCCGACGACGCTCCCAGCAGGTGCCGGTCGAATGTGAGGTCGTGATCGATGAACTGACCGAGACGCGTGAGGCCGGCGGGGATGACGGCGTGCTGCCTGTCATGCGCATCGATCATCAGGGCCATGGCCTTGGCGATCTTCTCCAGCAGCGCGCGTGATCCGAACACGCCCTTCGGTCCGATGCGGATGAAGGCGGGATGAGCGAATCCACCTGCACGATCGGAGCAACGCCCGTCGCGAACGTGCTCCGCACGCGACGCGATGCGAGCGCCATCGGCGAGCGAATCTCCGGCGCGATTTTGCCGCTGCATGTCGAGCCTCGCGAGTCTGCTTCGAGCGGATGCCGGCCGGCCGACGCGGTGCCTGACGGGCAATCCAAGATCACGCGCAGTGTCGCGAGCGTGCGTGAGCGCAGCGTTAGGAGCGTGTGAACGGCATGCCATGGCGTATTGATGAAGCATCCTCCGGCCATCGCTTGTCTTGACCCCGACTCGCAGCGCTGTAGAAGGATCGGCATTGTCACGCCCCGATCGCGAGTCGCTGTCCCGATGCCGGAGTCCGGCCAACCTTCCGCGCTGTCCTTTCAGGACCTGATCCTGAAGCTGCAATCCTACTGGGCAGCGCAGGGCTGCGTGCTGCTGCAGCCCTATGACGTCAGCATGGGTGCCGGGACGTTTCATCCCGCGACGACGCTGCGCGCGCTCGGCTCCAAACCCTGGAATGCCGCATACGTTCAGCCTTCGCGTCGGCCGAAGGATGGCCGCTATGGCGAGAACCCCAATCGGCTGCAGCACTACTATCAGTTCCAGGTGATCCTGAAGCCCTCGCCGGAAGACATCCTGCAGAAGTATTTCGGCAGCCTCGCCGCCATCGGCATCGACTGGCGCCTGCACGATCTTCGCCTGGTCGAAGACGACTGGGAGAGCCCGACGCTCGGCGCCTGGGGCCTCGGCTGGGAGGTCTGGTGCGACGGGATGGAAGTGAGCCAGTTCACCTACTTCCAGCAGGTCGGCGGCTTCGACTGCAATCCGGTCGCGGGCGAAATCACCTACGGCCTCGAACGCATCTGCATGTACC
>JALHMN010000036.1 GCA_022844005.1 bacterium
CATGGAGGGCGAGGTCGTGGCGGTCGGTCCGGGCGCCCGCAACGACAAGGGCGAGATCGTCCCGCTCGACGTCAAGGCTGGCGACCGCATCCTGTTCGGCAAGTGGTCCGGCACCGAGGTGAAGCTCGACGGCGAGGAGCTCCTGATCATGAAGGAGAGCGACGTCATGGCGATCATCGAGGATCGCGCCGCGAGCGGCGGCAAGCGCAAGGCCGCCTGAGCCGCAGCTAACCCCCGAACAATCAAGAGGACTGAACAGCAATGGCTGCCAAGGAAGTAAAATTCAGCGTCGACGCGCGCACGCGCATGCTGCGCGGCGTGGACATTCTGGCCGACGCGGTGAAGGTGACGCTGGGCCCGAAGGGCCGCAACGTCGTGCTCGACAAGTCGTTCGGCGCGCCGCGCATCACCAAGGACGGCGTGACGGTCGCCAAGGAGATCGAGCTCGCCGACAAGTTCGAGAACATGGGCGCCCAGATGGTGCGCGAGGTGGCGTCGAAGACCAACGACGTCGCCGGCGACGGCACCACCACGGCGACCGTTCTGGCCCAGGCGATCGTCCGTGAGGGCGTGAAGTTCGTGGCCGCCGGCATGAACCCGATGGACCTGAAGCGCGGCATCGACCTCGCCGTCGAGGCGGTGGTCGAGGACCTGAAGAAGCGCTCCAAGAAGATCGCGGGCTCGCAGGAAGTCGCCCAGGTCGGGACGATCTCGGCCAACGGCGAGCGCGAGATCGGCGAGATGATCGCCAAGGCGATGCAGAAGGTCGGCAAGGAAGGCGTGATCACGGTCGAGGAGGCAAAGAGCCTCGAGACCGAACTCGACGTCGTCGAAGGTATGCAGTTCGACCGCGGCTACGTCTCGCCGTACTTCGTCACCAACGCCGAGAAGATGACGGCGGAGCTCGAGAACCCCTACATCCTGATCTTCGAGAAGAAGCTCTCGGGGCTGCAGGCGATGCTCCCGGTGCTGGAGACGGTGGTGCAGTCGGGCCGTCCGCTGATGATCATCGCGGAAGACATCGAGGGCGAGGCGCTGGCCACGCTCGTCGTCAATAAGCTGCGTGGTGGCCTGAAGGTCGCGGCCGTGAAGGCCCCGGGCTTCGGTGATCGCCGCAAGGCCATGCTCGACGATATCGCCGTTCTCACCAATGGCCAGGTCATCTCCGAAGACCTGGGCATCAAGCTCGAGAACGTCACCCTCGCCATGCTCGGCACCGCCAAGCGCGTCAAGATCGACAAGGACAACACCACGATCGTCGACGGCGCCGGCAAGAAGAAGGACATCGAAGCCCGCTGCGGCCAGATCCGGGCGCAGATCGAGGAGACGACGTCCGACTACGACCGCGAGAAGCTGCAGGAGCGGCTGGCGAAGCTGGCCGGCGGCGTTGCGATCATCAAGGTCGGCGGCGCCACCGAGGTCGAGGTGAAGGAGCGCAAGGACCGCGTCGACGACGCGCTGCATGCGACCCGCGCCGCGGTCGAGGAAGGCATCGTCCCGGGCGGCGGCACGGCTCTGCTGTACGCCACCCGTGCCCTCGACGGCCTGAAGTTCGCCAACGACGACCAGCGTCTCGGCGCCGAGATCGTCCGCAAGGCGCTGCAGGCTCCGGTGCGGCAGATCGCCGAGAACGCCGGGACCGACGGTTCGGTCGTGGTCGGCAAGCTGCTCGAGCAGAAGAACGTGAAGCTCGGCTTCGACGCCCAGGCCGGCGAATACACCGACCTGATCAAGGCCGGCATCATCGACCCGACCAAGGTCGTGCGCTGCGCGCTGCAGGATGCGGCCTCGGTCGCCTCGCTCCTCATCACCACCGAAGCCATGGTGGCCGAGAAGCCGGAGCCGAAGCCTGCCATGCCGGCGATGCCGCCGGGTGGTGGCATGGACTTCTGATCGGTCTCCGATCGGGATCTGAGGAAGGGCCGCCCCGCAAGGGCGGCCCTTTTTTCATGGTGACGCCCTCATCTCCTCCGACGCCCTTCTAATCGGCGTGGATCGCGCCTATATAGGTTCTGCCGGCTTGCCGGCTATGGCGATAAACACCGGTTGGAATAAGCGTTACGGACCCGGGGGCAGTGCCCGGCGCCTCCACCAAAAGCACACGGCGGCCAATGCTCAGGCGGTGTGTTTCTGATGGGGGCGAACCAGGATCGACGTGCGTGGTAAAGGACCGACTTTTGCCCGGCATTGTACCGCCGTTATCGGGCTAAACCCTAAGTGCCAACGACAATCGCGTTGCACTCGCTGCCTAATTAGGTAAGCGCGGCTCGGAGGGGCGCCGGGCAACAGAAGCCCCTCCACCTTAACGTTTTGCCGCATCGGTACGCGTTGACTTCCGGCCTCCAAGGCGCTTTAAGACCCGACCGACATGGCGGGCCGGTTTCGGCCCTGCTGGGGGATCGTCTAACGGTAGGACAGCGGACTCTGACTCCGCCAGTCTAGGTTCGAATCCTAGTCCCCCAACCAGCCCCGCCTGCGCCTTCGGCGCCCAACCTCCGACAAAACCAAGCCGCCCGCCCACTCAAAGATCGTCCTTTGGTGTTGGCCCGACTCCTGCTTGCACACGACTCGCGAGAATCCGGATGCGTTACAGGTTCATTATAGTCTAACGTATGCTGGAAGGTCGCAGCTCACATGCTGTTTACGCATGGTGAGACAGAGCGTAAGCGACGGGTCAAGCAGGGGAATTTCCATGGACGAGAAGGCACTCCGAGGACTGATCGGCAAGGTGAAGGCAGGTAAGCTGTCGCGCCGGGGCTTCATCCACAGAATGGTGGCGCTGGGCCTGACCGCGCCGCTTGCGACACAGATGCTGGCCTATTCCGGCGTCGCGATGGCGCAGCCGAAGTCGATGTACAAGCCCACCAAGCGCGGCGGTGGCGGCGCCCTGAAGGTGCTCTGGTGGCAGGGCGCGACGCTGCTCAATCCGCATTTCGCCGTCGGCACCAAGGACCAGGAAGGCAGCCGCATCTTCTACGAGCCGCTGGCCGGCTGGGATTCGGACGGCAACCTGATCCCCATTCTCGCCGCCGAGGTGCCAAGCCTCGAGAACGGCGGTCTGGCCAAGGACGGCATGTCGGTCACCTGGAAGCTGAAGCAGGGCGTCACCTGGCACGATGGCAAGCCGTTTACCGCCGACGACTGCCTCTTCAACTGGGAGTTCTCGCGCGATCCGGCCACGGCCGCCGTCACCATCGGCAGCTACAAGGACGTCGAGGTCCAGAAGATCGACAGCCACACGGTCAAGGTCATCTTCAAGAAGCCGACGCCGTTCTGGGCCGACACCTTCGTCGGCACCGCCGGCATGCTGATCCCCAAGCATCTCTATGCCGATTTCATGGGCGCCAAGTCCCGCGAGGCGCCCACCAACCTGAAGCCCGTCGGCACCGGCCCCTACAAGTTCGTCGACTTCAAGCCCGGCGACATGGTGAAGGGCGAACTCAACCCGAACTATCACGAAGCCAACAGGCCCTTCTTCGACACGATCGAGATGAAGGGCGGCGGCGACGCCGTCTCGGCCGCGCGCGCCGTGATCCAGACCGGTGAATACGACTACGCCTGGAACATGCAGGTGGAGGACGAGATCCTCAAGCGCCTCGAGCAGGGCGGCAAGGGCAAGGCCATCATCACCGCCGGCGGCAACATCGAGCATATGCAGCTCAACAGCACCGATCCCAATACCGAAGTGGACGGCGAGCGCTCCAGCTTGAAGACCAAGCATCCGCTGCTGAGCGATCCCGCCGTTCGCAAGGCGATGGGCCTGCTGGTCGATCGCAAGTCGGTGGAAGATCACATCTACGGCCGCACCGGCGTGGCGACCGCCAACTTCCTGAACAATCCGGAGCGCTTCCGCTCCAAGACGATGAAGTACGAGTTCAACATCGACAAGGCGAACCAGATCCTCGAGGAGGGAGGCTGGAAGAAGGGGGCCGACGGCATTCGTGCCAAGGACGGCAAGAAGCTGAAGATGGTCTATCAGACCTCCGTCAACGCGCCGCGGCAGAAGAATCAGGCGATCGTAAAGCAGGCCTGCCAGAAGGCCGGTATCGACCTGGAACTGAAGTCGGTCACCGCGTCGGTGTTCTTCTCCTCGGACGTCGCCAATCCGGACACCTATACGAAGTTCTATTGCGACATCCAGATGTACACCACCACCATGACGCAGCCCGATCCCGAGCGCTTCATGAACCAGTTCTGCTCGTGGGAAGCCTCCACCAAAGAGAACAAGTGGCAGGGGCGCAACATCACGCGCTGGCAGAACGCCGAGTATGACAAGGCCTTCAGGGACTCCGAAGGCGAACTCGATCCGGTGAAGCGCGCGGCCTTGTTCATCAAGATGAACGAACTCGTGTGCAGCGACAATGCGGTGATCCCGGTGGTCTACCGGCCCCGCGTTGCCGCCGTGTCCGACAAGCTGCGTGTCGTGCTGTCCGGCTGGGACAACGACTTCTGGAACCTGAAGGACTGGTATCGCGAGGCATAAGCTTTGCAGGCAAGGGTGCTCCCTGTCCGCCCGGGCGGACAGGGAGTTCTGCCTTGAACCGACGCTTCCGTCTTCAATCCAGGTCACTTCGTGGGTAACTATCTCCTTCGACGCCTGCTGATCGTCATCCCAAGCCTGCTCGGGATCAGCGTCGTCATCTTCGCCATCCTGGCGCTGGCGCCGGGCGACCCTTTCGAGGAACTGGCGACCAATCCAAACGTGCCGGCCGAGGTGCGCGCGAATCTGCGCGCGAAGTTCGGCCTCGATGATCCGGTGCCGATCCGCTACCTGCGCTGGCTCACCGCCATGCTGCAGGGCGACTGGGGCTTCTCCTTCGCCAGCCGGATCGATGTCGACGATCTGATTCTGCAGCGTCTTCCGAGCACGCTCTTCATCATCGGTACCGCGCAGATCATCGGCCTCCTGATCGCGCTGCCGGTCGGCGTCTATTCGGCGACGCGGCCCTATTCGATCTTCGACCAGATCGCCAACCTGCTCACCTTCATCGGCTTCTCGCTGCCGACCTTCTTCACCGGATTGCTGTTCATCCTGGTGTTCAGCATCTATCTGGACTGGCTGCCCTTCGTCTACCGCACCGACATCGCCGCGACGGGCTGGCAGTGGTACTGGGAGCATTTCAAGCAGTCGGTCATGCCGATCGCGGTGCTGGGCCTGTTCCAGGGCGCCTCGATGACGCGCTACGTGCGCTCGGCCGTGCTCGACATGATCCGCCTCGACCACGTGACCACGGCCAGATCGAAGGGCCTCGCCGAACGGGTCGTGATCATCAAGCATGTCGTCCGCAACGCGATGATCCCGGTGGTGACATTGGTGGCGCTGCAGATGCCGACGGTCTTCGGCGGCGCCATCGTCACCGAGCAGATCTTCCGCATCCCGGGCATCGGCTCGCTCCTGATCACCGCCATCCTGGCGAACGACACGCCGGTCATCATGGCGGTGACCTTCGTCTTCGCCATCCTCGTCCTCGTCTTCAACCTGATCGCAGACCTCCTCTATGGCTGGCTCGACCCTCGCATCTCCTATCGCTAACGCCGCCGCCGGCGGCCGGGCGAAGCACGTCACGCCTACGCAGGAAGCGTGGCGGCGGTTCCGCCGCCACAAGCTGGCGGTGGCCAGCGCCGTGATCCTGCTGACGATGATCGTGATGGTGGTCTTCGGCCCCATGGTCTGGACCGTCAGCATCAACGACATCGACTTCACCGCGCGGCTGCAGGGCCCGTCGCTCGCCCATCCCATGGGCACGGACGACCTGGGGCAGGATCTGCTGGCGCGCATGCTCTATGGCGGCCGCATTTCGCTCGCCGTCGGCCTCGCGGCCATGGTGGTGGCGATCGTGGTCGGCGTGGTGATCGGGGCCATTGCCGGCATCTCGCGCGGTAGTGTCGATGCCGGGCTGATGTGGCTGACCGATCTTTTCCTGGCGCTGCCGCAACTCCCGCTGCTGCTGCTGGTGATCTATCTCTTCCGCGACTCCTTGAAGGAGATTGCCGGGCCGGAAGTCGGCCTCTTCATCCTGATCGTCGCGGTCATCGGAGGCTTCCGTTGGATGCCGGTGGCACGCCTGGTCCGGGCGCAGTTCTTCTCGCTCCGGGAGAAGGAATTCGTCGAGGCGGCGCGCGCGCTCGGCGCCTCCACCCCCCGCCAGGTGGTGCGTCACATCCTGCCGAATTCGCTCGGGCCGGTGATCGTCGCCGGCACGATCGACGTCGCCGCCGCCATCATCGCCGAATCGACACTATCGTTTCTCGGCCTGGGGTTTCCGCCCGACATCCCCACCTGGGGGCGCATGCTGCTCGACGCCAAGGACTATCTCGATATCGCGCCGCACTGGGCCCTGTTTCCGGGCGGCGCCATCTTCCTCGCCGTGCTTACCATCAACTTCATCGGTGACGGGCTGCGCGACGCGCTCGATCCCCGCAGGGTGCTGTAGCCGATGACGGTTCCGACGACCGAGCACCACCTTCTCGAGATCCGCGGCCTCAAGACGCATTTCTCCACCGACGACGGCATGGTCCAGGCCGTCGATGGCGTCGACCTCACCATAAACCGGGGCGAGACGCTGGGCGTGGTGGGCGAGTCCGGATCGGGCAAGACCGTCACCGCGATGTCCGTGCTGAAGCTGATCGCCATGCCGCCCGGCAAGATCGTCGAGGGACAGATCCTGTGGCGCGGGCGCGATCTGGTGCCGCTCGGGAACGATGAGATGCGGCTGATCCGGGCGAAGGAAATCGCCATTATCTTCCAGGAGCCGATGACATCGCTCAATCCGGTCTACACGGTGGGCGACCAGATCGGCGAGGTGATCCGCCTGCATGAGGGGCTGAACAAGCGGGACGCGCTCGACAAGACGGTCGAGATGCTGCGCCTCGTCAATATCCCGACCCCCGAGCGGCGCGTGCACGACTATCCTCACCAGTTCTCCGGCGGCATGCGCCAGCGCGTGATGATCGCCATGGCGCTTTCCTGCAATCCGAAGCTCCTGATCGCCGACGAGCCGACGACGGCCCTCGACGTCACCATCCAGGCTCAGATCCTGGAACTCCTCGCCGAACTGAAGGAGAAGGTCGGCATGGCGGTCATGCTGATCACGCACGCGATGGGCGTGGTCGCCGAAAGCGCCCAGCGCGTCGTCGTCATGTACGCAGGCAAGGTGGTGGAGGAGGCGACGGTGGTCGAACTCTTCGGCAATCCGCGCCACCCCTATACGCAGGGGTTGATCCGCTCCATCCCGCGGATCGATACCGCGGCGACCAAGAAGACCCGGCTGGAAGCGATCGCGGGCGTGGTGCCGAGCCTCCTCAATCCGAAGGAAGGCTGCCGCTTCGCCGCCCGCTGCCGCTTCGCGACCGATATCTGCACGGCATCGACCCCACCGCTGCGCGAGGTGGCGCCGGGCCACAAGGTCGCCTGTGTGCTGTGACAATGCCCTGCGTCCAGAGCAAGGCTTGAGGACCAATTCGCGATGACCGAACCGCTGCTCCGCGTCAACAACCTGGTGAAGAACTTCTCGGTGAAAGGCGGCATCCTGTCCCGCGAAGTGGACAAGGTGCATGCCGTCGACGGGGTGAGTTTCGAACTCGCGGCGGGCGAGACGCTCGGGCTGGTAGGGGAATCGGGCTGCGGCAAGTCGACCACCGGCCGCTGCATCCTCCGCCTCATCGAACCGACCTCGGGAGAGATCTGGTTCGAGGGACGCAATACGGTCGAACTGGGCAGCAGCGAACTCCGCGCGCTCTGTCGCGACATGCAGATCATCTTCCAGGACCCCTATGCCTCGCTCAACCCGCGCATGACCGTGGGTGCCATCATCGGCGAGGCCCTGACGATCCATAAGCTCGCCAAGACCAGGGCTGAGTACGAGGATCGCATCGTCGAACTCTTGGAGACCGTGGGCCTCACCGCCGGTCACATGCGGCGCTATCCCCACGAATTCTCGGGCGGGCAGCGACAGCGCATCGGCATCGCCCGCGCGCTTGCCGTGTCGCCCAAGCTGATCGTCTGCGACGAGCCGGTCTCGGCCCTCGACGTCTCGATCCAGGCCCAGGTCGTGAACCTCCTGCAGGATCTGCAGGAGAAGTTCAGCCTCACCTACATCTTCATCGCCCACGACCTTTCGGTCGTGCAGCACATCTCGACCCGCGTCGCGGTCATGTATCTCGGGCGCATCGTCGAGATCGCGCCGGCGGACGAACTCTATACCCGCCCGCTGCATCCCTATACGGAGGCGCTGCTATCGGCGGTGCCGATCCCCGATCCGACGGTGAAGCGTCAGCGCATCATGCTGAAGGGCGACGTGCCGAGCCCCATCCGCCCGCCCACCGGTTGTCACTTCCACACCCGTTGCCCGATCCGCCAGCTGCCCCTCTGCAGCACCGAGAAGCCGCAGCTCAAGCAGAGTTCGGACGGCCACTGGGTCTCCTGCCACCTGCGCGGCTGAAGGTCCGGTTCAGCCCACGACTTTGATATAGGTGTCCTTCCGCTGGATCAGGCCGGCGCGGAAGATGTAGAGGTCGCAGCCGAGCCATTCCTGTTTTTCACCGTTCGCGAGCGTCGCCTTGCGGTGCCACTCGGTGACCGCGCGATCACCATGCACGAACTCCGCCGTGTGGTCCCAGCGCACGTCCGAACTGTTGGCGAAAAGGGCGGTGAAGTAGCCGCGGATCGCCGCATGCCCCTTGAAGCTCTGCCCCCAGACGTCCGGTCCCTTGGCGTTGCGGAACTCGCCCTCGGGATCGAAAGCGTTGACGATGCCTTCGACATCGTGACGCGCGAAGGCGCTGCCGATCTCCCGCAGGCGCTCGATCGTTACCGGCTGATTCATGACACTCATCGGCGTTCCTCCCTTGGATCGCTCGATTGGGGCAGTGCCGGAGATGGGCTGTCAAGCAACCAATCCGGTGCCAGACGGTTTCTCTTTCGACATATTGCCGGAGAGAAGCCATGCGCGTGCTCGCCTTGATCTTCGCCGTCCTCACGTCTCTCGCTCTCGCCGCCTGCGGCGGTGGGGAGCAGTCGTCCGTCGTGAACCCGCCGCCTTCCAACACGGTCGTCGTACCGGGCCCGACCGATTTCCGGACCTGCCCCGGCGGTTCGCCCTGCTATTGACGACGACTTGCCTTGCGACCGGCGCGAGCCGGTCCATTCTCCTTGCCCGGGGCGGGAGGCCGCCGCAGGATTGATGCCCCGTCCACCCGACACATCGTCTCATGCCCGTTTCCGGATTGCCGACCCTGCTGGCCGATATCGGCGGCACCAATGTCCGCTTCGCACTCTTCGACGGCGCGCGCATCGGCGAGGTGGCGCGCCTCAAGGTCGCCGAGCACGCCACGCTGGCGGCCGCCGCCCGCGCGTTTCTCGGTGACCGCCGTATCGGCGCCGCCGCCCTGGCTGCCGCAGGGCCGGTCGAGGGCGGGCGATGCCATCTCACCAATCACAACTGGGTGGTCGATGGGCCGGAACTCGCCCGCGAACTCGATTTCGCATCGGCGCATGTCCTGAACGATTTCGAGGCCGTGGCCTGGTCGCTGCCTGAACTGACGGCGGGCGACCGCCATCCGCTCGGCGGGAAGGACGGCGACGCCTCGACGCCGATGGTCGTGCTCGGTCCCGGAACCGGCCTCGGCGTCGCCGCGCTGGTGCCGGTCGAACAGGGCTTCAAGGCGGTCGCTTCCGAGGGCGGGCATGCGACGCTCGCGGCGACCGATCGCCGCGAGGAGCAGATCATCGCCCATCTGCGGGACCGCTTCGGGCACGTATCCGCCGAGCGTGTGCTCTGCGGCGCCGGACTGGAAAGCCTACATGCGGCGATCGCGGCGATCGACGGCGCCGAGGTTCCGCCTCGCGATGCCGCCGAGATCACGGCCGCCGTGCGGACCTGTCCGGTGGCCGCCGCCGCACTTTCGATGTTCTGCGGCTGGCTCGGCGCTGTCGCCGGCGACCTTGCGCTGATCTTTGGTGCCAGGGGAGGGGTCTTCATCGCGGGAGGGATTGCGCCGCGCATTCTCGCCGCGCTTGAGCGTTCGACCTTCCGCCGCCGATTCGAGGCGAAGGGGCGCTTTCGTTCCTATCTCGCCCCGATCCCCGCCGCAGTCATCCTGAACCCTGACCCGGCGCTGCTGGGTCTCGCGGGCGTGGTGCGGCGGATGCAAGATTCGCGGCCCTAACGGATTTTTCATCGCGCCCATCGCAGGATGGGCGGGATGTCCTCGATCTCTCGATCGCGATGATGCCCGCGCACCCGGCCGGCGTGACTGCCTCGCCGCGCCGCAGGCGCATGTCCTGGCTGCCTGTACTTTGCGCCGGTCTCCTGCTGATGGTTGCTGCGCGCTTCTTCTTCGACATCGACCAGGGCCAGATCTGGCGCAAGCAGGTGAACTACATCGATCGGCAGAAGGGCTTCGGCTACGCCGTGGTCGGGCGCTTCGGCGCCATGAGTTTTCCCGCCGTGGTCGTCGACCGGGCCGACGAGGTGGGCGGAATAGCCTTCACCGACCCCCGGGGACAGAAGCACCAATACGCCAATTTCGACGGCTACCGGCTCAAGGCGGTCACGTTTCAGCCGCTCGACGGCAACCGGCGGCGGTTCGTGATGGTCTTGCGCCGGGCGGTCTAGCGGCGCCTCTTCCAGGCGGCGAGGCGTTCGGCCTGGTAAAGCGATGTCGGCCCGGCATGCCGAACCGCGGCGCGCGTATCGGCGATCTCAAGGCGCAGATCGAGGATCAGTGGCGCGGCGCTTGCGGCGTCCTCCCCCTCCACCGCCATACCGATCGCGCGCAGGGCATCCGCCCAGCGTTCGAGAGCCGCCCGTGCCCCGGCATGCTGGTCCAGGGGCAGGCGGGCATGGATGAGGCCCACCTCCCGGCGCAGCATCCGCGCGGCCATGCCTGCGCTCTCTCTCGGCAGGTTGCTTGAGGGGGCCAGCAGGTCATCGACCCCGAGTGCAATCCGTTCGATGTCCTCGTCGATGGTGAGCGCCACGTTCCGCGGCGGGTCGATGGCACCGACCGCCTGCACATAGGCCAGCACCCAGCTCCGTGTCTGTGTGCCATGGCTGATGCCGTGGCGCCGGGCGTGACTCTCGATCGCCTCGGCGAGGCTGCCGGACGAGCCGTCGTGAAAGAAGCTCGTCATCGCCGACAGGCCGAGCAGCGACGGCGTGTTCCGGCCATCGTGCAGCTTGCCGTCCTGGAAGTCCGATCCCGGACTGTGGCAGCCGGCGCATCCCTTGGCGAAACTCTCCCGGCCCCTGTGCGCGTCGAGCGGCGCGTTCTCGGCCAGGCGGCCATCCTCGCGCAGCTGCGCATTGGCCGGCGGGGGAAGCGCTGCGACATAGACGCCGAGCGCGCCGAGGATGGAGGGTGAAACCTCGCCCGCGAACTCGTGCCGGATCACGTTGCCGATGAAGTCGTCCAGTGCTGGAAAAGCGCCGCGTGACCCATAGGGCGCTGTCCTGCCGGCGTTCCACAGCGCCGGAATGCGCACGGGGTTGAAGACGCCATCCTCGGCGGCGGGATTCCAGGCCTTGTGCGTGACATCGACTGTCCCCGGCATTCCGGACAGGCCGGGTATGAAAAACGCGGTATTGGCGCCGCCGGCCGGGTGGCAGGAGTTGCAGGAGAGTCCGGCGCGACGGGCCTCTCCGCCCAGGGTCTCGGGCGACCGGAAGGCCAACTCGCCGAGGCGCCAGTTCGCCGGCTGTCCGGTGTTCGCCACCAGCCCCGCCGGCCGCACGGCGGCCATGGCGCCGATCTCGGCTTCCGGCGTCATCCACAATGGGACGATGGAACCGTCCTGGGCCGCGGCCGCGCCCGCGGTGAGAAACAGGAAGAGGGCGGTTGCCCGCGCGTTCACGCCTCGCCCGGCAGCCGCTGGTCCATGTCCCGGGCGGGGTGCGACGAACCGCATTCGCCGACATAGCGCGCCGGCACTCCCGCGACCGTGCAGCCTGCCCGCACCGGCGACAGTACGACGCTGCCGGCCGCGACCTTGGCGAATTCTCCGACCTCGATATTGCCCAGCACCTTGGCGCCGGCCGCGAGCAGCACGCCCCGCCTGATCTTCGGATGCCGGTCACCGCGTTCCTTGCCGGTGCCGCCGAGGCTCACGCCATGCAGCATGGAGACGTCGTTCTCCACCACCGCGGTCTCGCCGATCACGATTCCGGTCGCATGATCGATGAAAACCCCGCAGCCGATCTTCGCCGCCGGATGGATGTCCGTGCCGAACAGTTCCGACGACCGGCTTTGCAGGTAGTAGGCCATGGTGGTGCGACCCTGCGTCCACAGCCAATGCGCCACGCGATGCGTCTGCAGCGCCTGGAAGCCCTTGAAGAACAAAAGCGGCTGCACGGCGAAGCGGCAGGCGGGATCGCGTTCGGTGACCGCTACCACATCGGCGCGGATGGCCGAACTGGCATCGCGAATGGTGCCGTACGCCTCGTCGAAAACCTGACGCAACAGCATGGCGGGAAGGTCGGCATTGCCCAGCCGATGTGCCTGCACGTAGGAAAGGCTGGCCTCGAGTGTCGGGTGGTTCAGTACGCTGGCGTGCAGCATGCCGGCCATCACCGGTTCCTGGGCTGCCAGCCGCATGGCTTCGGCGCGAATCTGCTCCCAGACGGGATCCAGCGTGGCGATGTTTACGTCCTGGATGTCGCGATTGCTCATCGTTGGTCCCCTCGCCGGCAACCTAGGCCGCGCGGGCGGCCGTGCCGCCCACGGTGATCGATTCCAGCAGCATGGTCGGCTGGCCGACGCCGACAGGGACGCCCTGGCCGTTCTTTCCGCAGACCCCGATGCCTGGGTCCAGCTTCAGGTCGTTGCCGATCATGCTCACCTTCTTGAGGGCCTCCGCACCGGCGCCGATAAGTGTCGCGCCCTTCAGCGGCCGGCCGATCCTGCCATTTTCGATCTCATAGGCTTCGGTGCAGGTGAAGACGAACTTGCCCGAGGTGATGTCGACCTGGCCGCCGCCGAAATTGACCGCGTACATGCCCTTCTTCACCGAGGCCAGGATCTCCTTCGGGTCGCGGTCACCGGCCAGCATGATCGTATTGGTCATGCGCGGCATCGGCATGTAGGCATAACCCTGCCGGCGGCCGTTGCCGGTGGGCGATACGCCCATCAGGCGCGCGTTCAGCCGGTCCTGCAACAGGCCCTTGAGGATTCCGTCCTCGATCAGGACGGTGCGCTGGGTGGGGGTGCCCTCGTCGTCGACGCTGAGCGAGCCGCGCCGCGCCGCGATCGAACCGTCGTCGACCACCGTCACCCCGGGCGCCGCCACCCGCTCGCCCATGAGGCCGGAGAAGACCGAGGACTTCTTGCGGTTGAAATCGCCCTCCAGCCCATGCCCGATCGCCTCATGCAGCAGGATCCCGGGCCAGCCGGGGCCGAGCACGACGGGCATCTCGCCGGCCGGTGCCGGAACCGATTCGAGGTTGACCAGTGCCTGGCGCAGCGCCTCGTCCACCTGGCCCTGCCAGCTGCCGTCGCTCAGATAGGCGAGATAGCCGGTACGTCCGCCGGCGCCATGACTGCCGGTTTCCTGCCGGTCGCCGTCGCCGACCATCACCGATACGTTGATGCGGACCAGCGGGCGGATATCCTCGACCAGGTGCCCGTCGGCCCGGAGGATGGCGACCGCCTGCCAGGTGCCGGCCAGCGAGGCGGAAACCTGCCTTACCCGGGGATCCTTGGCCCTGGCATAGGCATCGATCTCCTGCAGCAGCTTCACCTTCTTCTCGAAGCCGACTTCGCTCAGCGGGTTGTCCGCGCCGTACAGCGCCCGGTTGGTCCTTGCCGGGGCGGCGGCCATGCTGCCCGTATATCCGGTGCGAACGGCCTGGACGGCTTCGGCGGCCCGCTTGATCGATGCCTCGTCCAGTTCGGAGGCATGCGCATAGCCGGTCGATTCGCCGGTCACCGCCCGCAGTCCAAAGCCCTGGCTGGTGTCGAAACTCGCACTTTTCAGCCGGCCGTCGTCGAACACGAAGGCTTCCGACTGGCCATACTCCAGGAACAGCTCGCCATCGTCCATGCCGCTGAGGGCACCGCCCACGATACGCTCGACCCGGCCCTGATCGAGGCCGGCCCGTTGGAAGAACAGGTCGCGTGCAGCGGTTGGAGTCGTGCTCATCGGCCAATTCCTCGATAGGTGCATGTGCAACTTAGCGCGCCGGATCGGGGTTTTCGACCCCCCGGCCGCCGTCTTCCCGCCGGCTCGCACAGACAGGGTGCCCCGGGCGCCGGAAGTGATATTATTCATCGTGTTGCATCGCCCTATGCCTACGGCGCGACCACATGTCGCGCGGAGGGGCAGGGGGCATACCTATAATAACCCGAGCACGGGAATTCAGGGGCGGGTCGGTTCACTTGGCACGCCCTATGACTTGGGAATGGAAAGGCGACGGGCATGCGGCTTGGGCGCGCGCTGATGACGGGACTGTCCGCTGCGGTGGCTTGGGGTGCGATGATGCCCCTGGCTCTCGCCCAGGAACTGGGGCGGCCGTACGACTGGCAGATGGGGATGCAGGGCAGCGTCACCTCGCTGAAGGACGGAATTGGCAACTTCCACAACCTGTTGCTGATCCTGATCACGCTCATCACCGTCTTCGTGATGGCGCTGCTGCTCTACGTCATGGTCAAATTCAACTCGAAGGCCAATCCGGTGGCGTCCAAGACGTCGCACAATACCTTGATCGAGGTGTTGTGGACGGTGGTGCCGATCATGATCCTGGTCGTGATCGCGGTTCCTTCGTTCAAGATTCTCTATGACCAGGAACGAATCCCCGAGAACGCCGACATCACCCTCAAGGCGATCGGCTTCCAGTGGTACTGGGGCTACGAATACCCCGACGAAAAGATCGCCTTCGAATCGCGCATGGTCGACGAGAAGGATCTGAAGCAGGGGCAGTTGCGGCTGCTCTCGGTCGACAATCCCGTGGTCGTGCCGGTCGGCAAGGTCATCCGGGTGCAGGCGACGGCGAACGACGTGATCCATGCCTGGACGGTTCCCGCCTTCGGCGTGAAGAAGGACGCCTATCCCGGCCGGATCAACGAAATGTGGTTCAAGGCCGAGAAGACCGGCACGTTCTATGGCCAGTGCTCCGAACTCTGCGGCACCCTGCACGGCTACATGCCGATTCAGGTCAATGTCGTCTCCGCCGAGGACTATGCGAAGTGGCTGGCCGAGGCGAAAGTGAAGTTTGCGATGGATGACGGCGCGGCGGGCTCGACCCGGGTTGCCGCGGCCAAGGATTGAGGGAAGAGGTCGGATCATGGCTTCCTACGGCGCTCACGCCCACGACGATCACGGCGACCACGCCCACCACCCGACAGGCTGGCGGCGCTGGGTCTATTCCACCAATCACAAGGATATCGGGACGATGTACCTGATATTCGCGGTGTGCGCCGGGCTGATCGGCGGGCTGATGTCGGTCCTCATGCGGGCCGAACTGATGTACCCGGGCGACGGGATTCTCGGCGGCGATCATCACCTCTTCAACGTGCTGGTCAGCGGGCACGCGCTCATCATGATCTTCTTCATGGTCATGCCGGCGATGATCGGCGGGTTCGGCAACTGGTTCGTGCCGCTGATGATCGGCGCGCCGGACATGGCCTTCCCGCGCATGAACAACATTTCCTTCTGGCTGCTGATCCCGGCCTTCGCGCTGCTGGTCATCTCCATGTTCGTGCCCGGGCCGCCTGGCGGGATGGGCGCCGGAACCGGTTGGACGGCCTATCCGCCGCTGTCCTCCACGGCGGGCCATCCCGGCCCGTCGGTCGACTTCCTGATCTTCTCGCTGCACATCGCCGGCGCATCCTCGATCCTGGGTGCGATCAATTTCATCACCACCATCTTCAACATGCGCGCCCCGGGCATGACGCTGCACAAGATGCCGCTCTTCGTGTGGTCGGTGCTGGTGACGGTTTTCCTGCTGCTGCTGTCGCTCCCGGTTCTCGCGGGCGCGATCACGATGCTGCTGACCGACCGCAATTTCGGAACGCACTTCTTCGAGCCTTCCGGCGGCGGCGACCCGATCCTGTTCCAGCACCTGTTCTGGTTCTTCGGTCACCCGGAGGTCTACATCCTGATCCTGCCCGGCTTCGGCATGATCAGCCACATCGTGTCGACCTTCTCCAAGAAGCCGGTCTTTGGCTATCTCGGGATGGCCTATGCCATGGTGGCGATCGGCTTCGTCGGCTTCGTCGTCTGGGCGCACCACATGTACACGGTGGGCATGGACGTCGACACCAAGGCCTATTTCACCGCCGCCACCATGGTGATCGCGGTGCCGACGGGCGTGAAGATCTTCTCCTGGATCGCGACCATGTGGGGTGGCTCGATCGATCTGAAGACGCCGATGATCTGGGCCATCGGCTTCATCTTCCTGTTCACGGTCGGCGGCGTGACCGGCGTGGTGCTGGCCAATGCCGGTGTCGATACCGTGCTGCACGATACCTACTACGTGGTGGCGCATTTCCACTACGTGCTGTCGCTCGGCGCCGTCTTCGCCATCTTCGCCGGCTTCTACTACTGGTTCGGCAAGATGTCGGGCTACGAGTTGAACGAGACGCTGGGGAAGGTCCACTTCTGGACCACCTTCATCGGCGTCAACCTCACTTTCTTCCCGCAGCATTTCCTGGGTCTGGCCGGCATGCCGCGCCGCATCCCGGATTATCCCGACGCCTTCGCCGGCTGGAACCTGGTGTCTTCGGTCGGCTCCTACATCTCCTTCGCCTCGACGCTGTTCTTCATCTACGTCATTGCCGAGGCATTCATGGCCAAGCGCAGAGCGGCGGATAATCCCTGGGGCGAGGGGGCGACCACGCTCGAATGGACGCTGACCTCCCCGCCGCCGTTCCATCAGTTCAACACCCTGCCGGTCATCAAGTAGGGCCGGAAGGTCAGGGGTCGGGTCGAGATGACGGACATCACGGTCAGAAACGAGGCGGCGCCGCTCGGCGCCGCCGGCGTCTCGGAGGCGACGGCGGCGGATTTCTTCGCCCTGTTGAAGCCTCGCGTGATGTCGCTCGTGGTCTTCACCGCCCTGGTCGGTCTGGTGGCGGCGCCGGGAGGCATCCATCCCGCGATCGCCGCGGTAGCGCTGTTCTTCATCGCCCTCGGCGCCGGGGCGTCGGGCGCGATGAACATGTGGTGGGACGCCGATATTGACGCGCGGATGGCGCGGACCGCGTCCCGGCCCGTTCCCGCCGGCCGCGTCACGCCGGGCGAGGCATTGGGCTTCGGGCTGGCCCTCTCTGTCTTCGCCGTCTCCTGCATGGGCCTGCTGGTAAATCTGGCCTCGGCGGCGATCCTCGCCTTCACCATCTTCTTCTACGTCGTCGTCTATTCGATGTGGCTGAAGCGGCGGACGCCGCAGAACATCGTCATCGGCGGCGCGGCCGGTGCGTTCCCGCCGATGATCGGCTGGGCGGCGGTGACCGGTGGCGTCGACCTCGGCTCGATCGCGCTGTTCGCGATCATCTTCCTCTGGACACCGCCGCATTTCTGGGCTCTCTCGCTGGTGAAGGCTGGCGAGTACGCCAAGGTCGGCGTGCCGATGCTACCCGTGGTGGCGGGCGGCGCGGAAACCCGGCGCCAGATCGTCCTGTATTCCTGGCTTCTGGTCGCCTCCACCACGGCTCCGCTCGCTCTCGATCTTGGCGGCGTCGCCTATGGACTGGCGGCGGCCGTGCTGGGTGCGGTCTTCCTGGTGCTGGCTCACCTCCTGAAGCGGCGGCCGAGCGATCGCGCGGCGATGCGGCTCTTCGGCTTCTCCATCCTCTATCTCTTCCTGCTCTTTGCCGTCCTCCTCGGCGAAGCGCTGGCACGGGGCCTTTAGGGCGATGGCCCGCTCGGACATGCATCGTCAGCGCCGCGGGCGGAACTATGCGCTCGGTGGCTTCCTGTTGCTCCTGGTGTTCATTTTCTTCGTCGTCACCATCGTGAAGATGAAGGGGGCGGCCTGATGGACGCGCTCGCCCGCCGAAACCGCCGCGTCGGCTTGATGGCGGCAATGGCCGCCGGCGTCATGGTCGGTTTCTCTTACGCCGCGGTGCCGCTCTACGACATGTTCTGCCGCCTCACCGGCTTCGGTGGGACCACCCAGGTCGCGGTCAAGGCGCCGGACAAGCCGGGCGAGCGGATCGTCACCATCCGCTTCAATGGCGACACCGCTCAAGGCCTGCCCTGGGGCTTTCGCCCGGAGCGAGTCGAGATGAAGGTGCGCGTGGGCGAGGAGCACCTGGCCTTCTACAAGGCCGTCAACCGCTCCGGACGCGCCATCACCGGAACCGCTACCTACAACGTCCAGCCCGACCAGGCCGGCATCTACTTCCAGAAGATCGCCTGTTTCTGCTTCACCGAGCAGACGCTGGAGCCCGGCCAGGCGGTCGACATGCCGGTGTCGTTCTTCGTCGATCCAGCCATGGCCGATGATCCGGCGATGGCGCGGGTCAACACGATTACGCTTTCCTACACCTTCTTCGAGGCGCCCGCGAAGCCGAACCGGGTCACGGCGGCGGTCGACGCCCCTTCGAAGACCAGCATCTCCAGGGAGTGAGGGACATGGCTGCAACCGAAGCCAAGGGACACGATTACCATCTCGTCGATCCGAGTCCCTGGCCGATCGTCGGCGCGGTCTCGGCCTTCGTGGTGACGGTGGGCGGGGTGCTCTACATGCACTCGCTGCCGTGGGGGAAGCCCGTGGTGCTCGTCGGTTTCCTCATGGTCCTCTACACCATGTTCATGTGGTGGCGGGATGTGATCCGCGAGGCCGAGCATGAAGGCCACCACACGCCGGTGGTCCAGCTGCATCTGCGCTACGGGATGATGCTGTTCATCGCCTCCGAGGTGATGTTCTTCGTTGCCTGGTTCTGGGCCTTCTTCGGCGCCGCCCTGTTCCCCAACGTCAACATGAACCATCAGTGGCCGCCGCCGGGCATCGAGGTCTTCGATCCCTGGCATCTGCCGTTCCTGAACACGGTCATCCTGCTTGCTTCGGGCACCACGGTGACCTGGGCGCACCACGCCTTGCTGCATGGCGACCGCAAGGGCCTGGTGCAGGGACTGATCCTCACCTGCGTCCTGGGTGCCATCTTCACCTGTGTCCAGGCCTACGAGTACAGCCACGCCGCTTTCGGCTTCAAGGACGGCATCTACGCCTCGACCTTCTACATGGCGACCGGGTTTCACGGTGCGCATGTGCTGATCGGGACGATCTTCCTGCTCGTGACGCTCGGCCGCGCGGTGGCCGGCCACTTCAAGCCGGATCATCACTTCGGCTTCGAGGCGGCCGCGTGGTACTGGCATTTCGTCGACGTGGTCTGGCTGTTCCTCTTCTTCTGCATCTACTGGTGGGGAGCGGGCAGCGCCACGCCTGCCGGCCACTAGTTGGTAGAGCCGTTCTATCCGGTCGTTTCCCCCTTCGTCGCCGGCCTGCGGTGCCGTTGCCCGCGTTGCGGCGAAGGGGCGCTCTACCAGGGCTTCCTGACGGTTCGTCCGGCCTGCACACGATGCGGACTGGACTACGGCAAGGTTGATTCGGGCGACGGTCCCGCCGTGTTCATCAGCATGATCGCCGGCTTCATCGTCGTCGGACTTGCGCTCTGGACAGAGGTTCGATTCGAACCTCCGCTCTGGGTCCATGTTCTCCTGTGGTTCCCCCTGATCCTCATCCTGTCGCTCGGCCTGCTGCGCCCGTTGAAGGCCCTCCTGATCGCGCTGCAGTATCGCCACAAGGTCATCGAAGGCTTCGGTTGACGTGAAATTCCGTCCGGCTCTCTGGCCGACCCTGTTCACCATCCCGGCGCTGGTCATGCTGATCGGTCTCGGTACCTGGCAGGTGGATCGGCTCGCCTGGAAGAGTGGCATCATCGCCAGGATCGAGACGAATGCCAGGCTGCCGGCAATGCCCCTGCCGCCGGCCGCGAGCGTCGATCCGGCGGCGCTGGAATACCGACCCGTCTCGGTGACCGGCACCTTCCGCCACGACAGGGAAGTGCATCTTCTCGCCACGACCCAGCGCGGCAATACGGGCTATCAGCTGATCGTGCCGCTGGATCGCGCCGAGGGCGGCACCGTGCTGGTCAACCGCGGCTGGGTGCCGGCGGCCCGCAAGGAGCGCGAGACGCGGCCCGAGAGCCTGCCCGCCGGGCCGGTGACCGTAACCGGGCTACTGCGCAAGCCTTGGCACCAGGGCTGGTTCGTGCCCGACAACGACCTGAAGCGCAACGTGTGGTTCTACGGCGACGCGACGGCCATGGCGAAGGAGATGGGCGTCGATGCCCCGCCCTTCTTCATCGAGGCCGATGCGACGCCCAATCCGGGCGGTCTGCCGCTCGGCGGGCAGACCCGCCTCGACGTTCCGAACAACCACCTGACCTACGTGGTGACCTGGTACGGGTTTGCCGTGGTGCTGGTGGTGATCTACTTCGCCTATCATCGGCGCGAGGGGCGCTTCTAGTCCCTCCCCACGGTCTGAAGCGGGGCGTGATGGCGGAATCGAACAATTTGGGCGGGCGGGTCCGCCGCTATGCCAGCGTCGGTCGCGCCGTGGGCGGCGTCGCCGCGCGCTGGGTGGGCCAGCGCTACCTGGGCATGCAGGTGGACAAGGCCGCCAATGCCGAGGAGTTGCGGCGGGCGCTCGGCGGCCTGAAGGGCCCGCTGATGAAGGTGGCGCAGCTCCTTTCCACCATCCCGGAGGCCCTGCCGCGCGAATACGCACAGGAACTGGCCCAATTGCAGTCGAATGCCCCGGCCATGGGCTGGCCCTTCGTCAAGCGGCGCATGGCGAGCGAACTCGGTCCCGACTGGCAGGGCCGGTTCGGCAGTTTCGAGCGCGAGGCCGCCGCCGCCGCCTCGCTGGGCCAGGTCCATCGCGCCACCAGCCGGGACGGCCGGGCCCTCGCTTGCAAGCTGCAGTACCCCGAAATGGCTTCCGCGGTGGAGGCCGACCTGCGGCAGCTGCAGCTCATCTTTTCGATTCATCGCCGGATGGATCCTTCGATCGATACCCGCCACATCTTCGAGGAGATCAGGGAGCGGCTGCGGGAGGAACTCGACTACGGCCGCGAGGCCCGGCACATGGCGCTCTACGGCCGCATGCTGAAGGACGAGGCGGGGGTGCATGTGCCGAAGGTGGAGGCCGATCTCTCCACCGGCCGCCTTCTCAGCATGCAGTGGCTCGAAGGACGCAAGCTGCTCGACTTCAAGGAGGCGCCGGTCGAACTGCGCAACACCATCGCCATGAACCTGTTCCGCGCCTGGTACGTGCCCTTCTACGGCTATGGCTGCATCCATGGCGATCCGCATCTGGGCAACTACACCATCCGCGACGATGGTGGCGTCAACCTGCTCGACTTCGGCTGCATCCGCATCTTCGCGCCGAAATTCGTGGCGGGCGTGATCGACCTCTATCGCGCGCTCCGCGACAACGACCCGGCTCTCGCAGTGCATGCCTACGAAACCTGGGGTTTCACCGGCCTGAGCAGCGAGGTGATCGAGACGCTCAACCTCTGGGCCGAATTCGTCTATGCGCCGCTGCTGGAGGACCGGCCGCGCCGCATCCAGGAATTCGAGGAGAGCGGCGTCTATGGCCGCGAGGTGGCGGAGAAAGTGGCGAAGCAGCTGCGCGAGCAGGGCGGCGTCACGCCGCCGCGCGAATTCGTCTTCATGGATCGCGCCGCCATCGGCCTCGGCGGCGTCTTCCTGCACCTGAATGCGGAGATCAACTGGCACCGGTTGTTCCACGACCTGATCGAGGGTTTCGACCAGAAGGCGCTGGCGAAACGCCAGGCCTCCGCCCTCAAGGCGGCGAGTCTGACCCGGCCGGGCTGAACAGGGCGCCGCCGCCCCGCAGCACCGCCTCGGCGGCGGCGGTATGGGCGCCGTCTCGATGCAGGACGATGCCCGGCATGAGGGCGAGCGGCGCGCGGCTGCCCTTCCGGGCCCGCAGGATGACGCGCTTGGCCGGGCTGTCCGCGGTGCTCCACAGGGGGTGGAGCTCGATCCCGCCGAAACGCCCCGCGCAGGCGGAAAGCGTCTCTTCCAGCCGCTCGACCCGCTGGATCAGCGTCAAATGCCCGCCATGCCGCAGCAGGTCCGCCGCCCGCTTGATCCAATGCGCCAAGGCGCCGGTCTCCTGCGTCCGCGCCGCGGCGCGGTCTGCTTCCGGCGCAGCCGATCCGGCCTCCTCGGTGAAATAGGGCGGGTTGGCCAGCGCATGGTCGAAGCTGCCCGGCTGAACGCCGCCGATCCTGTGCCTCAGGTCGGCCACCACGAACGCGACCCGTGCGCCGAACCCGTTCTCCGCCGCGTTGTCCTGCGCGCGCCCGAGGGCCGCCTCGTCGATGTCGATGCCGAGCCCCGTTGTCCCCTCCACCCGCGCCAGCAGGCAGAGCAGCGCCACGCCCACGCCGGTGCCGAGATCGACCGCCCGCTCGCCCGTCCGTGCCGGTACGGCGGCCGCGAGCAGCACCGCGTCGGAACCAGAGCGATGCCCGCGGGCGGGCTGACGGATGCGAAGTCGCCCGCCCAGGAAGTCGTCGATGCTGCCGGCGGTGTTCATGCGCGCTCGCCGTAACCGCTCTCGCGCAGGACCGCGACCGCGCCTGCCTTGTCCTCGTTCAGGACCATCAGCCGGCGAGGCAGGGCGCCGATCGATCCCTCGATGATGCTGGCGTGGCTGTCGAAGACGATGCTCTCGATCCCCGCATCGGCCAGAAGCGCCTGCAGGAAGGAGATCAGGACGATATCGTTGCTGCGGTGGATTTCGACCATGCGGAGGATGTTAGCCTGAGTATTGTCGGTCCGCGCATTTTCAATGACCATTGGCGGGCCGATCCGGGAGGAAATCCATGGCACTCGATCGCGTCCGGATGCAGGAGGCATCCGGCATGCTGTTCGCGCTCTGGCGCGAGCGCCGCCGCATTGTCGGGTTGCCGGCTGCTCTTCGCCCCGCCGACCGGGCCGAAGGCTATGGCATCCAGGCGTTGTTGGAAGGCCGCAGCGCCGCGCCGCTGTTCGGCTGGAAGATCGCCGCGACTAGTCTCGCCGGGCAGCGGCATATCGGGGTCGACGGCCCGCTCGCCGGCCGCCTCCTCGCCGAGCAGGTGTCGCAGAGCGGCGCCATGCTCCCGCTCGGCGGCACATTGATGCATGTGGCGGAGCCGGAATTCGCCTTTCGCATGGCGCGGACGCTCGAGCCCCGCGGCGCGGAATACACCCTCGACGAGGTGATGGCGGCGGTGGGCGGTCTGCACCCCGCGATCGAGGTACCCGATTCGCGATTCGAGGATTTTGTTGGCGCCGGCGTGGCACAGCTTCTGGCCGACAGTGCCTGCGCCGACCGGTTCGTGCTGGGCCCCGCCGCGCCCGAATCCTGGCGCCGGATCGACCTCGCCGCGCATGTGGTGCGGGCCGAGGTGGCGGGCCGCTATCACCGCGAGGGTAGCGGGTCGAATGTCCTGGGGGATCCGCGGATCGCGCTCGCCTGGATCGCGAACGAACTCGGCCGCATCGGCGTTCCGCTCGCGGCGGGGCAGGTGGTGACCACGGGGACATGCATGCCTCCCCTCGAAATCGAGGCGGGCGACGCGGTTTCGGTCGATTTCGGCGTTATCGGTTCCATCGCCGTGCGCTTCTCGGCCTGATCGGTGCCGCCGGGCCGGCCGGCTGGAAACCTGTTCGCGTGGCGACTAAGGTCGCTGCCCGCTGGTCCTGTTCCGTTCCAAGGGTGTTGCTGGTGAAGCTGGTAGTGAACGGCACCGCGCATGAGCTGGTGGTCGAGGAGGACATGCCTCTCCTCTGGGTGCTGCGCGACGTGTTGGGTCTGACGGGAACGAAATATGGCTGCGGTGTGGGTCAGTGCGGCGCCTGTACCGTCCATGTCGGTGGCGAAGCGGTGCGCTCCTGCGTCATGCCCGCTACGGCGGTCGAGGCGCCGGTGACCACCATAGAGGGACTGTCCAGCGACCGGTCGCATCCCGTGCAGCGCATGTGGCTGGCGCTGCAGGTGCCGCAATGCGGCTATTGCCAGTCGGGCGTGATCATGGCGGCGGCGGCCCTTCTGAGGTCGACGCCGAAGCCGACCGACGCCGATGTGGAAGCCGCCCTCGGCAACATCTGCCGCTGCGGCACCTATGCGCGTATCCGCGAGGCGATGCGCGCCCTGGCGCGGGCCTGAGGCGATGCCGAAGCTCACCCGTCGCAGTGTCGTCAAGCTTGCCGCCGGCTCCGCCGCCGGCCTCGTCCTGGGTTTCCACCTGCCGCCGCGCGAGGCGCGCGCCCTCGAAACGCCGAACGATTTCGGCTCGTTCCTGAACGCCTGGTTGCGCATTGCGCCGGACGACACCGTGACCGTCATCGTCGACCGGGCGGAGATGGGGCAGGGCGTCTACACGGCGCTGCCGATGCTGCTGGCCGAGGATCTCGGCTGCGAATGGTCGCGCGTGCGGGTGGTCGCGGCGCCGGCCGATCCGGTCTATCGCAACGTCTTCCTGGTGAAGGAGATGCTGTCGGGCGGCCAGCCCATGGGGAACACCGCCAATTGGCTGGTGGGCAAGCTCGCCCGCCTGTTCGGCCAGCAGGTCACCGGTGGTTCCTCGAGCGTGCGCGGCGCTTACAAGCCCCTGCGCATCGCCGGGGCCACCGCGCGCGGCATGCTGATCGCCGCCGCCGCGCGGCGCTGGGGCGTACCGGAAAGCGAGTGCCGCGGCGAGGCCGGTGTCGTCAGCCATCTGGGCGGCGAGCGCCGGCTCACCTATGGCGCCCTGGCGGCCGAAGCCGCCGGGCTTCGCCCGCCGAAGCGGCCGAACCTGAAGCAGCCGAACGAATGGCGCCTGATCGGCCAGCCGCTGCCGCGACTCGACCTGCCGGCCAAGGTCGATGGCAGCGCCGGCTTCGGCATCGACGTGCGGGTGCAGGGCATGCTCTTCGCTGCCGTCGCCGCCTGTCCGGTCTTCGGTGGCACGCTTGGCCGGCACGATCCGGCGCGCGCCCTGGCGATGCCGGGCGTCAAGGCGGTCCTGCCGCTAAAGGATGCGCTTGCCGTGCTGGCCGACAATACCTGGCGGGCGCAGCAGGCGCTGGCCGCGGTTGAGATCGAATGGACCGACCCTCCGGGACCGCTCGTCGACAGCGCCGCCATCGAGGCGTCGTTGCGCGCGGCGCTCGACGAAACCGGGCGCATCGCCGAGGAATCGGGCGACGTGGCGAAGGCGCTTGCCGGATCGGTGAGGCGTCTGCGCGCAGACTATGAAGTGCCCTATCTGGCGCATGCGGCGATGGAACCGATCAATGCCACGGCGCGGGTGATGCCGGACGGGGTGGATCTCTGGATCCCGACGCAGGCACAGGAGATCTCGGCCAAGGCGGCGGCGGAGGCTGCCGGGACCTCGACCGACAAGGTGCGCGTGCACACCACCTATCTTGGTGGTGGCTTCGGACGGCGCTCGGAAGCCGACATCGCCACCCAGGCGGTCAGCATCGCGAAGCTCGCCGGCGCCCCGGTACAGGTGGTGTGGTCGCGGGCGGAGGATATGAGACACGACTTCTACCGGCCGGCCGCCGCCTGCAGGCTCGAAGCGGGCCTCGATGCCGATGGGCGCCTCTTGGCCTGGCAGCAGCGTCTCGCCTCGCCCTCCATCCTCGCTCGCATCTTTCCGCCGGCCACCTGGATCGAGCCGGACGGCACCGCTGTCGAGGGGGCGGTGAAGCAACCCTACGCGATCGCCAACCGAAGGGTCAGCCACACCGTGCGGTCCTTTCCGGTACCGGTGGGGTTCTGGCGCTCGGTCGGGCATTCCTACACCGCCTTCTTCAACGAGTGCTTCATTGACGAAGCGGCGGAGGCGGCGGGGAAGGACCCGCTCGCCTTCCGGCTGGGGCTTCTGGGCGAGGCGCCGCGCCAGCGGGCGGTGCTGGAACTGGCGGCCGCCAAGGCCAGCTGGGGTACGAGCCTGCCCCCCGGGCGCGGCCGCGGCATCGCGCTGCACAGTTCCTTCGGCTCGCATGTGGCGCTGGTGGCCGAGGTGCTCGTCGATGCCACGGGGCTCAGCGTCGTCCGCGTCGTCGCGGCCATCGACTGCGGCGTGATCATCAACCCGGATACCGTGGCCGCCCAGGTGGAGGGCAGTATCGTCTTCGGCCTGACGGCGGCGCTCTACGGCCGCATCTCCCTCGAGGGCGGGCGCGTGGTCGAGCAGGGTTTCGACGACTACCCGATGCTGAAATTGTCCGAGATGCCGGTTGTCGAGCTGCACATGCTGGAAAGCAGCGAACTGCCCGGCGGCGTGGGAGAGCCGGTCGTGCCTCCCGTGGCGCCCGCGCTCTGCAACGCCATCTTCGCCGCGACCGGCAAGCGCATCCGCCGCCTCCCGGTCACGGGGCAGCTGACGGCTTAGTTCGGCCGGTGGCCGCAGCCCGCCTCAATCGCGGGCACGGAAGGCGGCGAGGTGGGGCAGGGCCATGACGACGGCCAGAACAGCGAAGGCCACGGCTTCCCGATTGGTCGGGCGCTCCACCAGCAGCAGGATGACGGCCAGCGCGACCAGCAGGTAGCTGATGAGACCTTCGGCGCGATGGCCGTGGTCGGGCGATCGGGGAAGCTCGCGGCCGAACAGCCGGCCGAAATCGAGCCGGCGGCGGAAATCAGTGCCGGCGGCCAGCAGCAGGGGTCCGAAGGCGGGGACCAGAAACTCTGCGATCGGGAAATCGCGATAGCGCCCCGCCACCGAGAGCATGAAGAGCTGATAGATGCAGGCGGATGCGAAGATCAGCATCAATCCTTCGCCGATCCGGATCTCCCGCGGCGCCGGGTCCGGCCGGTGGATCGCGGCAATGGATGTCGCGGGGACATGCGCCGGTGGTCTGCCGATGGCGCGCATGAACAGCACTGCCAGGACCGCCTGCGCCAGCAGGTGCGGGCCGGACGGCAGCCATTGGCTGGAATTCAGGTGCAGCGCGATGCCGGAATCGGCGTTCAGCACCAGCATGACACCGAAGGCCTGCGCGGCCAGGACGGAGAGGGGCGTCGGGGCACGGCCGGCCGCGGCCAGCAGGACGAGGCCGACGCCGACGGAAGCAACGAACAGCCAGGGCCAGTGCGGTCTCTCGACCACTGGCTGGCCCAGTTTGAACTTCTCCTGCCGGTCGGCATCGAAGAGGCCCCAGGAACCGCCGACGCTGCCTTCCATCCTGGCCTTCCAGACCTGATCGAAGGCCTCGACGAGGTTGTAGTCCAGCCCCTTCTCCTGCGCGAGAGAGGCGAAGCCGGTGAGAAAACGAACCGCCTCCACGCGGCTCGGCCGCGCGGCCTCGCGATCGCGTCCGAGGGAAGGCCAGCCCACCTCGCCGATCAGGATCGGCTTGCCCGGAAAGGCCGCCTGCACCTGTGCATGCACCGCCAGGATGTGCTCGCGCGTCAGCCCGGCGGCGACCGGGTGATCCTCCCAGTAGGGGAGGAAGTGGACGGTGATGAAGTCGACTTCCTCCGCCAGCTGCGGATTTTTCAGCCAGAACTCCCAGACATCGGCATAGGAGACCGGCTGCTTCACCGCGCCCCGCACCTCGCGCAGGTAACGTGCGATCTCCTCCACCTTCAGGTCGCGCCGCAGCAGCACCTCGTTGCCGACGATGACGCGCTTTATGACGTCGGGATAGCGGTTGGCCTGCTCGATCAGGGCTGCCACTTCGGCGTCGTTGATGCTCTTCTTTCCGCCGAGCCAGGCCGAGTGGGTGACCTCCAGTCCCAGGCGGCGCGCGGCCTCCGGCACCACATGCATCCCCTCCCGCGCGGTATAGGTCCGTATGCCCTTGGTCCGGCCGACAAGAAGTGCCAGATCGGCCTCGATCTCGGCGGCGGTCGGATAGGCTTGGGTCAGCGGGCTCTGCTCGCGGCGGAACGGTGCGAAGGACAGGCTCTGCAGCACTTCGGGCGCCTGCAGGGCCGGCATCGCGACCGGCCGGTTGGGCAGCCACCAGAAGACGAAGCTGAGGCAGAGAGCCGCGAGGCCGGCGGCGATGAGGGCCGGCAAGGCACGCATTCCCATGCGAATTACGCTGTCCCGGACAGGAGGAGTGCGCGCGGGATAGCAGTCGCACCCGGTGGCTGTCCAATTGGTTCTGGCCGCCGTGCTGCTCTATCCTGCTCGCGGATCGAAGGCGAGGGGCGATGGCTCGGGAGACGGGTGACCTGGCGGGTGTGCTGGCCGCGAACGCGGCCTTCTACATGGCTTTCACGGCGCGCGATGCGGCCACCATGGACCGGTTGTGGGCCGAACGGCATCCGGTCGCCTGCGTGCATCCCGGCTGGCCGCCGCTGCTCGGCCGGGAGGCGGTGATGGAAAGCTGGCAGCGCATCCTCGCCAATCCCGACTCTCCCAAGATCCGCTGCTTTCACGAGCGGGCGCTGATTTACGGCGCCGTCGCCTTGGTGATCTGCCATGAAATCCTGGAAGCGGGGCTTCTGGTGGCCACCAACACCTTCGTGCGGGAGGGCGGGCTGTGGCGCCTCGCGCATCATCAATCCTCACCGGTCGCCGAGGGCGCCCTGGTCGCGGAGGAGGCTTCCTCACCGCTCAAGAACTGATTCGCCGCTGGCCCGTCCGGCTGGACGAATCCGGTACGTAGCCCCGGAGGGTCTAAAGGCTCGCGGTGCCGCCCGCTCCGGGGCGATCGAGCAGAAATGCCCGAAGCGGATCGCGCTGCTCGAGCCATTCCTCGACCGCCTCGGTCGCCGCCTCGAGCAGCATCGCCGCTTCGCCCAACTCCAGACTGTCCAGTTCTTCGGCCAAATAGTCCAGGCAGGAGCGGAGCGCCTTGGCCCGCTCGACCGGATCATCCGGACTGTGGTCAGCGAATGTGAGGTTCCAGTTCATGCCGACTCCCCCTGGCCCCGGGCAAGGCGCCCCTTCGCTCCGCCGGGGTTATGCTGCCGCTGTCTCCGCGCTCGACGGTTCGGACAGGTTCTTGACCAGTTCGAAGATGCTCCGGCGCACGTTCGGATCCGTGATGCGATAGTAGGCGCGCACCAGTTCCAATGTCTGCCGCCGCGTGAGGGGGTCTTTGCTGCGCCCCTTGGTCGGTACGGTGATGATGGCCGACATCGGCTCGTCGGCATACGGCGTGCCGGCGACGGCTTCGAAGAAATAGGCCGGCGGTACGTCGAGGATCCGGCAGAACTGCCACAACCGGCTGGCGCCGATGCGATTGGTTCCCTTCTCGTACTTCTGGATCTGTTGAAACGTGAGACCGACGGCTTCGGCCAGTTTTTCCTGGCTCATCCCGATCAGCGTGCGTCGCTGCCGCAGGCGCTGCCCGATATGACCATCCAGGGGCTTAGCGCGCGGTTTGCGGACCTTCTGCACGACAGCCGTCATCCTTTCATCTCCGATTCGAATATAGATCACAAGAAGTCGTCCCGTGCGCAACGACGGAATCTGCGTGGCACGCTAGGCCCCGCCCTAATGCCTTGCAATCGAAAATGGTTCCATAGTCCGTGAGGGATAGGACACATCGCATGTGTGTTAACCTTGCTTGCGCCACGGCTGACAGGAGGATATTGCGGCTATATATCGAGGCCATGTCCGAAGATATCGCGATCCGCCGCAAGCGACTGGTCTATCGTTCCCGTTATACGGGGACCAAGGAGACCGACCTTCTTCTCGGCGCTTTTGCCAAGGCCCATCTCGACGGATTCGGCCATGACGAACTCGAATGTTACGAAGCGCTGCTTGATGTGGGCAGCGACCCCTTGATCTATGCCTGGGCGATCGGGGCCAAACCCGTGCCGCTGGAACACGACACGCCGGTTATGGCCCTCTTGAAAGCTTTCAGGATCGCGTGAGTATCGTGCTGCCGTCCTTCGACAAGTTGCTGGTCCCGTCGGCGCGGCTGGAGATAGGCGGGGCGCCCGAAGGCCAGGATGCCCGAATCCTGGCCCGCGTGGCGGCTATGGCCGAGGGTGGGGTCCTGCATGTCGCCCGGGACGATGCCCGTCTCGCCGTCATGACCCAGGCGCTCGGCTTCTTCGCCCCGGGGCTGGCGGTGGTGCCGGTGCCGGCCTGGGACTGCCTGCCCTACGATCGCGTTTCGCCGAACCCCGAGATCGTGTCCCGGCGCATGGACGCGCTCGCCCGCCTGGTGGCGAGCCCGCCGGGCAAGGGGACCGTCGTCCTCACCACCGTCGCCGCGATCCTGCAGCGGGTGCCGACGCGCGAGAGCATGGCTGCCTCCTCCTTCCTGGTGCGCGCCCGCAGCCGCGTCGACGAGAAGGCACTGATCGACTACCTCGTCCGCCACGGCTTCTCGAAGGCCGGCACGGTGATGGAGCCGGGTGATTTCGCCGTCCGCGGCGGCCTCATCGACGTCTTTCCCCCCGGCGCGGAAGAGCCCTATCGAATCGATCTCTTCGGCGACCAGGTCGAGCGCCTGCGCCGCTTCGATCCGCTGACCCAGCGCTCGACGGGCGAAGCGGCGGAATTGAACCTGGTGCCGATGAGCGAGGCGCCCTTGGATGCCGGCTCGATCGCGCGCTTCCGTACCGGCTATCGCAGCCTGTTCGGGGCCGTGACGGATTCCGATCCGCTCTATCTCGCGGTGTCCGAGGGTCGCAAGCATGTCGGCATGGAACATTGGCTGCCCTTGTTCCATGAGCGGCTGGAAACGCTTCTCGACTACGTTCCCGATGCCGTTCTCACCCTCGATCCCCTCGCGCGCGACGCCATCGAGGCGCGTTTCGCCACCATCGCCGACTACTACGCCGCCCGGCGCGAGGCCCAGAAATCGGGGCTGGAAGAGCAGGGCGCGCCCTACAAGCCGCTGCCGCCCGACCGGCTCTATTTCGATATCCAGGGTTGGGCCAAGGCGCTCGAGCGCCGTGCCGTCGTCGCCCTGACGCCGCACCACCTGCCGCCAGAGGGCAAGCACGTGCTGGATGCCGGTGGCAAGGCGGGGCGCGACTTCGCGCCCGAACGTACGCAAGCAGGCGCCAATCTCTACGAAGCCTGCCGCGACCACCTGCAGGCCCTCCTCAAGGGCGGCAGCCGCAAGGTTCTGGTCGCCTGCTTCACGCCGGGCGCGCGCGAACGCTTCGGCCAGCTGCTGCGCGACCACGGCGCCGAGGCGCTGGTCGACGTCGAGACCTGGGCCGAGGCGACGAAGCTGCCCGCCGGAATCGCCGGCATGGTGGTGCTCGGTATCGAACGCGGTTTCGAGAGCGACGATCTCGTCGTCGTCGGCGAGCAGGATGTCCTCGGCGACCGCCTGATCCGCCCGCGCCGGAAGAGCCGGCGCGCCGCCAATTTCATCGCCGAGGCGACCAGCCTCTCCCTCGGCGATCTCGTCGTGCATGTCGATCACGGCATCGGCCGTTACGAAGGTCTGGTGACGCTCGAGATTTCCGGCGCGCCGCACGACTGTCTCCTGGTCGTCTACGACGGCGGCGACAAGCTCTATGTCCCGGTCGAGAACATCGAGGTGCTCTCGCGCTACGGCTCCGACGAGGGCGGGGCCGCGCTCGACAAGCTGGGCGGCGTCGGCTGGCAGACGCGGAAGGCCAGGCTGAAGCAGCGCCTCAAGGACATGGCGGAGGAGCTGATCAAGATCGCCGCCACCCGGCAGTTGCGCCAGGCGGAGAGCTATTCGCCGCCCGAGGGGCTCTACGACGAGTTCTGCGCCCGCTTCCCCTACGAGGAGACCGACGACCAGGCCCGCGCCATCGAGGACGCGCTGGAGGACCTCGCCAGCGGCCGGCCGATGGACCGTCTGGTCTGCGGCGATGTCGGTTTCGGCAAGACCGAGGTGGCGCTGCGCGCCGCCTTCGTCGCCGCCATGCAGGGCGCCCAGGTGGCCATCGTCTGCCCGACCACGCTTCTGGCCCGCCAGCACCACCAGCGTTTCGTCGAACGCTTCCGCAACCTGCCGCTCAGGATCGAGACCCTGTCGCGCCTCGTTCCGGGGAAGACGGCGACGGCGGTGAAGCAGGGCCTCGCCGACGGCTCCGTCGACATCGTCGTCGGCACGCACGCGCTGTTCGGCAAGGGCGTGTCCTTCAAGCGCCTCGGCCTCGTCGTCATCGACGAGGAGCAGCATTTCGGCGTCAAGCACAAGGAACGCCTGAAGCAGCTGCGGGCGGAAGTGCATGTGCTGACGCTGACCGCCACACCGATCCCCCGCACGTTGCAGCTCGCGCTCTCCGGCGTGCGCGAGATGAGCCTGATCGCGACGCCCCCCGTCGACCGGCTGGCGGTGCGCACCTTCGTGCTCCCCTTCGATCCGGTCATCGTGCGCGAGGCGATCCTGCGCGAGAGGTACCGGGGAGGCCAGGTCTTCTATGTCTGCCCGCGCATCGAGGACCTGCCGACCGTGTCGGAATTCCTGCGCGAGCATGTGCCCGAGATCCGCTTCGCCACCGCGCATGGACGTCTCGCGCCGACCGAACTCGAGAACATCATGTCGGGCTTCTACGAGCGGCAGTTCGACGTGCTGCTCTCCACCAGTATCGTCGAGAGCGGCCTCGACATCCCGACCGCCAACACTCTGATCGTGCATCGCGCCGACATGTTCGGCCTGGCCCAGCTCTATCAGCTGCGCGGGCGCATCGGCCGGGCCAAGGCGCGCGGCTATGCCTATCTCACCCTGGCGGCGAAGAAGCCGCCGACGGCGGGCGCCGAGAAGCGGCTGCAGGTGTTGCAGGCGCTCGACACGCTCGGCGCCGGCTTCCAGCTCGCCAGCCACGACCTCGACCTGCGCGGCGCCGGCAACCTGCTCGGCGAGGAACAGTCCGGCCATATCAAGGAAGTCGGGCTCGAACTCTATCAGGACCTGCTGGAGGAGGCGGTCTCCGCCGCCAAGGGCGATCTCGCCGCCGCCGAGGAAAAGTGGTCGCCGCAGATCAACCTCGGCACCGCCGTCCTGATCCCGGAAGCCTATGTGACCGATCTCTCGGTCCGCCTCGACCTCTACCGCCGCCTCGCGCATCTGGACGAACAAGCCGATATCGACAGCTTCGGCGCCGAACTCGCCGACCGTTTCGGGCCGCTGCCGGCGGAGGTGAAACACCTGATCGAGGTGATGACGATCAAGCGGCTCTGCCGCGTGGCGTCGGTCGAGCGGGTGGAGGCGGGGCCGCGCGGCGCCACCATCGCCTTCCGCGCCAAGGGGCTCACCAATCCCACCGGCCTCGTCCACTGGATCAACCAGTCCAAGGGCAACGTGAAGCTGCGCCCCT
>JALHMN010000037.1 GCA_022844005.1 bacterium
GCACCGGCTCGATGCGGAGCGCGAGGCCGGTCTTGTCGTCGGTCTCCACGAAGACGCCGCAGAGCGTGGCCTCGCCGCTCGCCGGTTCGAATTTGCCGCCGGGGATCTTGCGCATGAAACGGTTGAGGGGTTCGGCCTTGTCCATGCCGATCACCGAGTTGTAGTCGCCGCACATGCCGGCATCGGTCTGATAGGCGGTGCCGCCGGGCAGGATCTGCGCGTCGGCGGTGGGAACATGGCTGTGGGTGCCGACCACAACCGAGGCGCGGCCGTCGCAGAAATGGCCCATCGCCATCTTCTCGGATGTCGCCTCGCCGTGGATGTCGACCAGCAGGAAATCGACCGTGCCGCCGAGGCGCATTTTTGACAGCTCGCCCGCCACGCAGGCGAAGGGATCGTCCAGCGGGTCCATGAACACCCGGCCCATGACGTGGATGATGCCGACCTTCTTTCCCCGCGTGGTGGCGAAGACCGCCGAGCCCTTGCCCGGCGTGCCGGCGGGGAAGTTGTGCGGACGCAGCAGCTTCGGATCGCCGTTGATGTAGGAGAGCGTCTCCTTCTGGTCCCAGGCATGGTTGCCGGTGAGAATGGCATCCACGCCCGCGGCATAGAACTCGGCGCAGATCTTGCCCGTGATGCCGAAGCCGCCGGCGGCATTCTCCCCGTTGGCGATGGCGAAATCGATCTTCAGCCGCTGGCGCAGGCCGGGAAGGGTGGCCACCAGCGCCTCGCGCCCGGTCCGCCCGACCACGTCGCCGAAATACAGAACCCTCACGTCTTCAATGCCTCGCGCTCGGTCACGATCCAGTCGAGTTTCCTGTCCCAGGCTTCGACCGGCACAGCGTCGACCTCCTGGACGGCGTAGGCAAGCCCGACGGCAAGCGCCGGCTGCCCGGCGAGGGTCCGGTCGTAGAACCCGCCGCCCTGCCCCAGCCGGTGGCCGCGCCGGTCGAAGCCCACCAGCGGCACCAGGACGACACCCGGCCGCAGCACCGGCGCGGCGGACAGCGGTTCCATGATGCCGAGCTTTCCCGGCGCGAGCGGATCGCCCGGCGCCCAGGCACGGAAGACGAGCGGCAGATCGGGCTCGACGATGCAGGGCAGCGCCAGCGCGAAACCGCGGGCCGCCAGCGCCTGCATCAGGGGTTCCGGGTCCATCTCGCTGCCGGCGGCACGATAGCCGGCGACGATGCTCCCCTCGGGCAGCGCGATGGCGCTCAGAAACCGATCGCGCAGGTCGACGGCCAGGGGCGGAGAGACCGCGGCGGCCCGCAGGGCACGCAGACGGCGGCGGAGGGCGGCCTTGTCGATGCCCGGATCACTCATGGGGCTGGGGCGCTCGAAGTGTGGACGGCGCCAGTACAACCGTCGGCCGATTCATCCCTCCAGGCCCTGTTTACCAGGTGGGCGCCGCGTGTCGAAACCAGGGTCTCGCCAGAGACAGCTCCCAGGAGAGAATCATTGGCCCCGGGGATTGAAGGCCTAACGAGGGGACCAGCAAACCGTCCACCCCTCCTAGTTAGGCGCCCTCGAGCCGTTCGGCAACCACCTCCAGCCGCCGGGCCAGGGCGGCCAGGTCGGCGGCGCCATCGCCCAGGGGCTGTTCCTTGGCGGTTTTCAAGGCGTTGCGCAGCGCTTCGTTCTCGGCCTGCGTCTCGGCCAGGTCGTCGGCCATGGTGAGCGAGGCGAGCAGCATCAGCCGCGCCTCACCGACCTGGCCTACGGCTTGCGCGATCTGCTGCACGCGCTCGTCCAGCGCCTGGCCCAGACCCTGGACCTTGTCTTCCTCGCCCTCGTCGCAGCCCACCTGATAGCTGCGGCCGTTCACGATGATCGAAACCTGGGCCATGTCCCTATCCCTCAACGGCCGAGCAGCAGGCGGAGCTGGTCGATCGCGCGGTCGAGCCGCGAGGCCACCTGGTCGGCGACCGCGCGCAACGCCACGTTGTCGGACTTCGCCTGGGCCAGAGCCCGCCCCAGCTGGTCGCGTTCCGCCTGCAGCGCCAGAAGCTCGCCCCGGGCCGCCGCCGTGGTGGCGGTGCTGACTTCCGGACGGGCCACGGCCTGCTCGATGCGCTCGACGGCTCGTCTCAAACGGTCCTGCGCGGGTTGCATGTCTGTCATGGGGCCTAGGGGAATCGCAAGCTCACGCGGGCCGCGCGAGGGGCGAACATAGTAACCGTGCCCGAGTGCCGTCAACGAAGCGGGTTGACGGCGGGATGCCGCCCCGTCATGTAGGCCCCCGCTCCTCGAAGCCCAGCCCGAGATCGCCTCCGACATGCCCGAATCGAAGCCCGCCCCCGTCGCCCCGCATCGCGACATGGCCAATGCCCTCGCGGTTCTCGCCATGGATGCCGTGCAGAAGGCCAATTCCGGCCATCCCGGCATGCCGATGGGCATGGCGGACGTGGCAACCGTCCTGTTCAGCCGCTTCCTGAAATTCGATCCGACGCAGCCGAACTGGCCCGATCGCGACCGTTTCGTGCTCTCCGCCGGCCATGGCTCCATGCTGCTCTACGGGCTGCTGCACCTGACCGGCTATCCCGGCTGGGACATCGATGTTCTCAAGAACTTCCGCCAGCTGGGCTCCCCCGCGGCGGGGCATCCGGAATACGGCCACGGGGCGGGAATCGAAACCACCACCGGCCCGCTCGGCCAGGGCCTGGCCACAGCCGTCGGCATGGCGCTCGGCGAACGCATCATGGCGGCCCGGTTCGGCGCCGATCTCGTCGACCACTACACCTATGTGGTCGCCGGCGACGGCTGCCTCATGGAGGGGATCAGCCAGGAGGCGATCTCGCTCGCCGGACACCTGCGGTTGAACCGCCTGATCGTGCTGTTCGACGACAACGGCATCTCCATCGACGGTCCCACCGCGCTCTCCACCAGCGAGGACCATATCGGCCGCTTCAAGGCGGTCGGCTGGTCGACGCAACAGGTCGACGGGCATGATCCGGAAGCCGTCGCCGCCGCGATCGAGGCGGCGAGGCAGTCCGACCGCCCCAGCCTGATCGCCTGCAAGACGGTGATCGGCCGCGGCGCGCCGAAGAAGCAGGGCACCGCCGCCACCCACGGTTCGCCCCTCGGCGACGAGGAAATCGCCGGCGCCCGGGCGGCGCTCGGCTGGTCCGCCGCCCCCTTCGAGATCCCGGCCGCCGTGCAGGCCGGCTGGGCGGCGACGGGGGAACGCGGCAAGGCGGAAGCCGTGGCCTGGAAGAAGCGCCTCTCGACCTCGCCCAAATCGGCCGAGTTCGAGAAGGCGCTCCGGGCCGAGATCGGCGAGCCGGTGCGGAACGCAATCCTGGCGCACAAGGAGAAGCTCGCCGCCGACAAGCCGAAATGGGCGACGCGGAAATCCTCCCAGATGGCGCTGGAAGTGATCAACCCGGTGCTGCCGGAAGCCATCGGCGGCTCGGCCGATCTCACCGGCTCCAACAACACCAGGACCGCGACCCACAAGCCGATCACCGCCGCCGACTATTCGGGGCGCTACATCCACTACGGCATCCGCGAACACGGCATGGCGGCGGCCATGAACGGCCTCGCGCTGCACGGCGGCATCATTCCCTATGGCGGCACCTTTCTCGTCTTCACCGACTACTGCCGCCCGGCGATCCGCCTCTCGGCGCTGATGGGAATCCGCGTCGTCTATGTGATGACGCATGATTCGATCGGCCTCGGCGAGGACGGCCCCACGCATCAGCCGGTCGAGCACCTGGCGGCGCTGCGTGCCATTCCCAATCTCCTCGTCTTCAGGCCCGCGGATGCGATCGAGACGGCGGAATGCTGGGAACTGGCGCTCGACCACCCCGACATGCCCTCCATCCTGGCGCTGACCCGCCAGGACCTGCCGACCGTGCGCCTCACCCACGTGCCCGAGAACAAATGCGCCCGCGGCGCCTATGAACTGGCGCCGGCAACCGGCAAGGCGCAGGTGACGCTGCTTGCCACCGGCTCGGAAGTCGCCATCGCGCTCGCCGCCCGCGACCTGCTGCAGAAGGACGGCGTCGGCACCCGCGTCGTCTCCGTCCCCTGTTTCGAGCTGTTCGACGCCCAGGACGAGGCCTATCAGCTCGAGGTGCTGGGCACCGACACCGTGCGGGTCGCCGTCGAGGCGGGCATCCGCCAGGGCTGGGACGCATACCTCCGCAAGAAGGACGGCTTCGTCGGCATGTCCGGCTTCGGCGCCTCGGCCCCGATCGAGGCGCTCTACAAGCATTTCGGCATCACGCCCGAGGCGGTGGCGGCGGCGGCGAAAAGCCGTCTGGGCTGACAGGCAGACCGGTCGGCGGCGGCGGCGCGCCACGGCGCGGAACCGATGGCGGGGCTGTGAGTTTAACGCATTCCTCACACTCACCCGCCGAGATTGCTCACGCGCGGTCAAGCGGTTAGAACCCGCCGCAGCACTGCAATCCCGCACTTCCGGAGGATGACGATTATGGCCGTTCGTGTTGGCATCAATGGTTTCGGGCGTATCGGCCGGCTGGCATTCCGCGCCATCATCGAGAGCGGCCGGAAGGACATCCAGGTCGTCGGCATCAATGATCTCGGACCTGTCGCCACCAGCGCCCACCTGCTGCGCTACGACAGCGTCCACGGCCGCTATCCCGGCAAGGTCGAGGCCTCGGAAGACGCGATCGACGTCGGCTACGGCCCGATCAAGGTGACCGCCGAGCGCGATCCGGCGAAGCTGCCCTGGAAGGCGCTCGGCGTCGACATCGCCTTCGAATGCACCGGCTTCTTCACCGACCGGGCCATGGCTGCAAAGCACATCGAGGCCGGCGCCAAGCGCGTGCTGATCTCCGGCCCCTCGGGCGATGCCGACATCACCACCGTCTATGGCGTGAACCACGACAAGATCACCAAGGATCACCTCGTCGTCTCCAACGCCTCCTGCACCACCAACTGCCTCGCCCCGGTCGCCTATGTGCTGAACAACGCCATCGGCATCGAGCACGGCTTCATGACCACCATCCACGCCTATACCGGCGACCAGTCGCTGCAGGACACGCTGCACAAGGACCTGCAGCGCGCCCGCGCCGCCAACCTGTCGATGATCCCCTCCACCACCGGTGCTGCCAAGGCCGTGGGTCTGGTGCTGCCGGAACTGAAGGGCAAGCTCGACGGCACCTCGATCCGCGTCCCCACCCCCAACGTCTCGCTGATCGACTTCAAGTTCGTGCCCAAGCGCGCCACCAGCATCGAGGAAGTGAACAAGGCGATCATCGCCGCCGCCACCGGCCCGCTGAAGGGCATCCTCGACACCAATGCCGAGCCGCTGGTGTCGATGGACTTCAACCACAACCCGGCCTCGTCGACCTTCGACCTGAAGCAGACCCAGGTGATCGACGGCAAGTTCGTCCGCGTGCTCTCCTGGTATGACAACGAGTGGGGTTTCTCCAACCGCATGTCGGACACCGCCATGGTCATGGCGAAGTTCCTCTGATCGGCGGCGGGAAGAGACCGACACGATGCCCGCTTTCCGCACGCTGGATAACGCCGACGTCCAGGGCAAGCGCGTCCTGACCAGGGTCGACCTGAACCTGCCGATGAAAGACGGCAAGGTGACGGACGCGACCCGGATCGACCGCGTGCTGCCCACCATCCGGGAACTGGCCGAGAAGGGCGCGAAGGTCGTCCTTCTCGCCCATTTCGGCCGGCCCGACGGCAAGCGCGATCCCAAGCAGTCCCTGAAGCCGGTGGCCGAGGCGGTGGCGAGCCGCCTCGGACGGCCGGTCGCCTTCGCCGAGGATTGCGTCGGACCCGAGGCGGAAGCGGCGGTGGCGAAGCTCGCGTCGGGAAGCGTGCTGTTGCTGGAGAATACCCGCTTCCACGCGGCGGAAGAGAAGAACGGCGCCGATTTCGTCGCCGCCCTGGCGAAGTTGGGCGATCTCTATGTGAACGACGCCTTCTCCTGCGCCCACCGGGCCCATGCCTCGACCGAGGGGCTGGCGCACAAGCTGCCCGCCATCGCCGGGCGCAACATGCAGGCCGAGCTCGACGCGCTCGGCAAGGCGCTCGACCATCCCGAGCGCCCGGTGGTCGCCATCGTCGGCGGCGCCAAGGTGTCGACCAAGCTGGAACTGCTGGGCAACCTGGTCGGCAGGGTGGACCGCCTGATCATCGGCGGCGGCATGGCCAACACCTTCCTCTTCGCGCAAGGCGTCGAGGTGGGCCGCTCGCTCTGCGAGCGCGACCTGGCGCCGACGGCGAGGGAGATCATCGAGAAGGCGAAGGCCCGCGGCTGTTCCATCCTGCTGCCCGAGGATGCGGTGGTGGCGAAGGAATTCAAGGCCGGTGCGGCGACCGAGACGGTCGCCATCGGCGCCGTGCCCGCCGATTCCATGATCCTCGACATCGGCCCGAAATCCGTCGCCGCGCTGGCGAAGGCGATCACGGCCTGCAAGACCCTGGTCTGGAACGGTCCGGTCGGCGCCTTCGAGACTGCTCCCTTCGACGCCGGTACCGTCGCGCTGGCGAAGGAAGCAGCGTCGCTGACCAAGGCCGGCAAGCTGCTCTCGGTGGCCGGCGGCGGCGATACGGTGGCGGCGCTGGCCCATGCCGGCGTGGTCGACGACTTCACCTATGTCTCGACGGCCGGCGGCGCCTTCCTGGAATGGCTGGAGGGCAAGACCTTGCCAGGCGTGGCGGCGCTCAGGGCTTAGGAGAAGGCCAGCCGTTCCGGCCGCGTCTCGCGGCTGCGCTGCGACCGTCGCGCGGGCTTCGCAGCGGCCAGGCCCGAACGCGCGGCGCGGCGGCCCAGCTGCTCCATTTGCCCAGCTCGCCGATGACCAGACGGCCACCTGGCCGAAGTACCCGCGCCATCTCCCGGAACACGGGCGCGGCATCCGGCGAAGCAGAGAATGGTGACGGCCATGACAATATCGAAGTGATTGTCGCGGAAAGGAAGCCGATGCGCGTCCGCGATCTCGAAAGCGACATCCGCGGCCGCCGGTCCAGCACCGGCACCGGACCGACCTTCACGGCACGCCGGCCCTATTCGTGGGCGATCGGCTTCTCCGTAAACAGGTAGTCCTTCAGTTCCTTGGAGAAGGCAGGATCGTTGCGCCGGATCCATTCCAGCAGCATCGCCGCATGCTCCTTCTCCTCGTCGCGGTTGTGCGCGAGGATGGCCTTCAGCTCCTTGTTCCCGCAGGCATCGGCGCGCTGCTGGTACCAATCGACAGCTTCCAGTTCCTCGATCAGCGAGACGATCGCCCGATGCATGTCGCGCGTGTCCTCGCTGAGATCGGTCGCGGCTTCGTGCAGTCCCTCATGCGCCATGGTGGTACTCTCCTGCCTTCTGTTTCATCGGTTCCGTCCGTGTCGGCGTGGCCGTCGCTGCGGCCATGGCTCAGTGGTTCCGGGCGAGGACGGCGATCGTCGCAATTCACGCCAGCAGCAGAAGGAATTGTTGCGGCGAAGCGGCGGCGCTGGCGCGACGATGCAGGTCGGGTATCAGGTCGGCGACCGCAATTCGCCGCGGAAGCTCAACGAATGAAACACTAGCGAACGATCGTGCCGTCACCTTGATGTAGCTCAAGGCAATGGCGCCAGTCGTTCGTAGTGTTGCTTCCGTTGATGCTTTCGAGGGCGCCGCGGCTCTGTACCGATCGGATGAGGGCCCGGATCGAGGCTGACGTCACATTCCGAACGAGAGGCCCGAGATGCAGCAAGCAGCAAAACGCAATCGTCTTCTGCCGTGGTTCATCGGCATCGCCATCGTGCTGCTCGCCGACATATGGGTTGTTCAGCGCATGTTCGCGACCGACTGCCAGGCGCCGGGGATCGTCGAAGCGATTGTCGTGATCATCATCCCCGCGGTCTACCTCGGCCTCATGTACCTGACGCTGAAGAGCCAGGACTAGGAACGAGGCAGGCAACCGGCCGCCGGGCTCCGATATTGGCGCGGTTCACCGCAACGGCGGCACAGCCCGAAGGGCGCAGCGCCGAAGCGCTGCACCCGAAGTGTCGTGGATCGTGTTCACCTCACACCAGCAGCTGCGCCATCGCCAGGACCAGGCCGAGCGTGGCGATGTTCCAGGCGAAGGTCCGGAGCCAGGGCACGCCCCAGGCATAGAGCGGCAGGAAGGCCATCCGCCCGCCGATGTAGAGAAGCGCGCCGGCACCGCCGATTCCGCCGCTGCGTTCCAGCACATGGCCCATCAGCACGGCGGCGACGAAGACCGGAAACGTCTCCAGGAAATTCCGCTGCGCGCGGTCGAGCCGGCCGGCGAGGCCCGTCCTGGGGATGTCCTCGTCGCGCGGGCCGACGGTGTAGCGGTTGCCGACCTGCGCCTTGAAGGCGAAGGAGGCCGCGGCGAGGTGCACCAGCGCCAAGACCATGGCCACGAACAGGCAGATCATTTCCGTCGACATGCTCGATCCCCCTTTGCTTCGGCCGGGCGGCGCCGGGCCTCGATACCGGTCGATCAGCGCATCAGCCCGTCCCACAGCAGTTTCGCGCCGGCGACGAAGGTGAGGCCATAGGCCACCCGGTAGAACCAGAAGGGCGAAATGCGGCGATGCAGGCTCAAGCCCAGCCACATGCCGAACGCGGCAACCGGCATCAGCACCGCCGAGGTGGCGGCATTGGCGAGATTGAGCTGCCCGGTCGCCACATAAGGCGGGAACTTGGCGAAGTTGATGACGGCGAAATACACCACCGTCGTACCGACATAGACGGTCTTGTCCAGGCGCAGCGGCAGCAGATAGACCTGCAGCGGCGGCCCGCCGGAATGGGCGAGATAGCTGGTGAACCCGCCGATGGTGCTCCAGAACCAGCCCTTGGCCGCGCTGGGCCGCGCGGCGACGGCGGCCGGCGCGCGGCCGAACCAGTGGTTCAGCGTGAAGACGACGGCGATGCCGCCGATGATGATCTCGATCGCCGCCACCGACAACCTGCCCGCGGCGAGGCCGCCGATGGCGACGCCGAGGCAGCCCGCCGGCAGCAGCACCTTCATCAGGCTGCGGTCCCAGTCCCGCCGATAGGCCCACAGGCCCTGGACATCCATCAGGCAGAGCAGCGGCAGCATGATCGCCGCCGCATCGAGCGGCGACATGGCGAGCGACATCAGCGGAATGGAGAGGACGCCGGCGCCGCCGCCGAGCCCGCCCTTGCTCATCCCCGCCATGATGATGGCGGGGATGGCGGTGGCATAGACCAGCGGATCGGCGAGCGGCGCGAGGCTCACCCCCTCACCGGTAGAACAGCACCGTCACCAGCGCGAAGATCGGCATCAGCATGCAGATCGACCAGCCCATGTAGCCGAAGAAGGACGGCATCTTGACGCCGTTGGTCTCGGCGATCGCCTTCACCATGAAGTTCGGCGCATTGCCGATATAGGTGACCGCGCCCATGAACACGGCGCCGGCCGAGATGGCGCCCAGCGTCACCGCCAGCGGCCCCATCAGCTGCACCGCGTCGCCGCCCGCCATGTTGAAGAAGACGAGATAGGTGGGCGCGTTGTCGAGGAAGCTCGACAGGATGCCGGTCAGCCAGAAATACCAGGCATTCACCGGTTCGCCGCCGGGGCCCGTCACCAGCTCGACCAGCGGGGCCAGCGCCCCGTTCGTCCCCGCCTTGAGGATGGCGATGGCCGGAATGATGGTGAGGAAGATGCCGGCGAAGAGCTTCGCCACCTCGGCGATCGGACCCCAGTTGAAGCCGTTCGCCGCCCGGATGTCCTGCCGGGTCAAGAGCAGGGACAGGCCGGCGATGGCGATCAGCAGCACGTCGCGGGCGATGTTCTGCAGCTCGACCGGCACATGATAGACCTCGAACCGGATGCCGGGCTTCCAGTAGCCGCTCATCAGCACCGCCAGCACCACGCCGCCCAGCAGCGCCACATTGACCCAGCCCTCGATGCCGACCCGGCTGTCGGGCGTGGGATCGGGGCGGGGCGGCATGTTCTCCTCCTTGGCGTAGTACCAGCGGTCCAGCAGGTAGAAGATCGCCAGCAGCAGGACGGAGACCACCAGCATCGGCAGGAAGAGATGCGTGGTCGGCCAGAAGAACGACACGCCCTTGAGGAAGCCCAGGAACAAGGGCGGGTCGCCCAGCGGCGTCAACGATCCGCCCACATTGGCGACCAGGAAGATGAAGAAGACCACCGTATGCGCGTTGTAGCGCCGGGAATCGTTGGCGCGGATCAGGGGCCGGATCAGCAGCATCGCCGCGCCCGTGGTACCGGTCCAGCTGGCGATCACGGTGCCGAAGGCGAGGAAGCCGGTGTTCACGCCCGGCGAGCCGTGCAGGTTGCCGCGGACATAGATGCCGCCGGCGACGGTGAACAGCGCGAACAGCAGGATGATGAAGGGGATGTATTCCAGGAGCAGCGTGTGCACCACCTCGTACAGCGCGATCTCGACGCCCTGCGTGGCGGCGAAGGGCAGGATGAAGGCCAGGGCCCAGAAGGCCGAGATCTTGCCGAAATGGTGGTGCCAGAAATGCGGCGCGGCGAGCGGCATGATGGCGATCGAGAGCAGGATGCCGACGAAGGGGACGGCCCAGAGGATTCCGAGTTGCGCGCCGTCCAGATGCGGCGCTCCTTCGGCCGCCGCCAGCGCGGGCGCCGCCATGAGCATGCTCGCCAAGGCGCAGACGCCCGCTGACTTCACTGCCACTTCCGAAGCACTCCCCTGTTTCTTCTTGGGCGCCCAATCTATGGAAGCGATCCGCGAGCGGCAACCCGGCGTGACTTCCCCGGGCTGCGGCGCTAAGTCACCGGCGGCAGGCAATGGAGGTTGGGCATGGGCCAGAAACTGACCGGCGAGGCGCGCAGCCAGGCCCTGGGCGAACTGCCCGGCTGGACCGAGGTGACCGGCCGGGACGCCATCACCCGGGCGCTTTCGTTTCCCGACTTCAGTACCGCCTTCGCCTTCATGACCCGGGTGGCGCTGATGGCCGAGAGCATGGATCACCACCCGGAGTGGTCGAACGTCTACAACAGGGTCACGGTCACGCTCGCCACGCATGACGCCGGCGGCGTCACCGACAAGGACGTGGCGCTCGCCCTCTTCATCGACAAGGTGGCGGGCCCGGCATGACCACCTCGCCGCTGCTTCCCCCCAGCCTGGAAGACGTGGAGCGCCTGGCGCAGGAGGCGCTGGGCAGCATCCCCGAACCGCTGCGGGCGCATATCCAGGGCGTCGTCATCCGGGTCGAGGATTTCCCCGACGAGGAGACCGAGCGCGAGATGGAGCTCGAGAGCCCCTACGACCTGCTCGGCCTCTATCGCGGCATCGCCGTCGCGGCGCGGGAGAACCCGCAGAGCGGCGCCGAACCCGACATGATCTTCCTCTACCGCCGTCCGCTGCTCGACTTCTGGTGCGAGGAAGGGACCGAGGACTTCGCGCATCTGATCCGCCATGTGATGATCCACGAGATCGGTCATCACTTCGGCTTCTCCGACGACGACATGGAATCGATCGAAGCCTCGGAAGCCGACTAGACCGCTGGTTGACTCGGCCCCTCGGCGAGGTCCAGGCTTCTCCCGATGGACGGCGGCAGACCGTCCACGGTCCAAGGGAACGGAGGAAGCCATGAAACTCGGTTACTTCACCATGCCGTCGCATCCGCCCGAGCGGAGCCTGAAGGACGGCCACGAATGGGACCTGCAGGTCATCCGCTGGCTCGACGAGCTCGGCTACGAGGAATGCTGGATCGGCGAGCATCACACCGCGCCCTGGGAGCCGCATCCCTCGCCCGACCTGCTGGTGGCGCAGGCGCTGATGCAGACGAAGAACATCCGCCTGGGGCCCGGCGGCTTCCTGCTGCCCTATCACCACCCGGCCGAGCTCGCGAACCGCGTCGCCATGCTGGATCACATCTCCGGCGGGCGGCTCAATTTCGGCGTCGCCGCCTCCGGCCTTCCCTCCGACTGGGCGATGTTCAATGTGGACGGCATGTCGGGGCAGAACCGCGACATGACCCGCGAGGCGCTCGACATCATCCTCAAGCTGTGGAGCTCGACCGAGCCCTTCGACTACAAGGGCAAGTTCTGGCACGTGACCAAGCCGGACACGATGTTCGGCTTCCTGAAACCCCACATCAAGCCGCTGCAGACCCCGCACCCCCCGATCGGCGTCGCCGGCCTGTCGAAAGGTTCGGACACGCTGAAGCTCGCCGGCGAGAAGGGCTTCATCCCGATGAGCCTCAACCTCAACCCGGCCTATGTGAAGTCGCACTGGGAATCGGTCGAGATCGGCGCCGCCAAGGCCCATCGCACCCCCGATCGCGGCGACTGGCGCCTGGTGCGCGAGGTCTTCGTCGCCGATACCGATGCCGAGGCGATGAAGCTCTCCGTCGGCTCGCATATGGGCCGGATGATGCGGGAATACTTCCTGCCGCTACTGCAGCAGTTCGGCTTCTTCGAATACCTGAAGCACGACCAGTCGGTGCCCGACAGCGATGTGACGCCGGAATACTGCGCCAGCCGGAACTGGATCGTGGGCTCGCCCGCCACGGTCGCGCGGCGGATCGAGGAGATCTACGAGGAGGTCGGCGGCTTCGGACAGCTCCTGGTCTTCGGCTTCGACTATTCGGAGACGCCCGGCGCCTGGCGGCGGTCGCTGGAACTCCTGTCGAAGGAAGTGCTGCCCAAGGTCCAGCACCTGAAGCCGAAGGCGCATGGCAAGATGGCGGCGGACTGAAAATGGCCGGCTGATTTGCCTTCGAATATGGGTACCCATATGCTCTGACCCGGCAATATGGGTACCCATATGAAGACCACGGTTGAGATCGCCGACCCGCTTTTGCAGGAAGCACGGGAGCTTGCATCGCGTGAAGGGACGACGCTAAAGGCCCTCATCGAGCGTGGCCTTCGCCGTGTGCTGTCGGAAAAGCAGGAAAAGCCCTTCAAGCTGCGTGACGCGAGCTTCGGTGGCCAGGGCCTGCAACCGGATATGAAGGATGCGGACTGGGAGAAGATCCGCTCGATGATCTATGAGGGCCGCGGCGGTTGATCGCCGTCGACACCAATATCCTGGTCTACGCCCATCGGAACGATTCGCCCTTCCATCTCCGAGCGAAACAATGCCTGGCGCGCTTGGCGGAGGGGCCTTCCAACTGGGCGATAGCGTGGCCCTGCCTGCACGAATTCCTCGGCGTCGTGACGCACCCGCGCATCTATGCGCCTCCGACGCCGCCGGCCGTTGCCCTCGAGCAGATTCGGGTGTGGCTCGGGTCCCCGAAACTGACGCTGCTTGCGGAATCGCCCTTCTATCTCGCTGAGTTGGAAAGGATCGTGATCGGCGGGAAGATCGTTGGTCCGCGCGTACACGACGCCAGGATCGCCGCGATCTGCCTCAGCCATGGCGTCAGCGAATTGTGGTCCGCGGATCGCGATTTCGGCCGCATGTCCGACCTCAAAGTCCGTAATCCTCTGCTGGACTGAAGGTTGACGCCCGCGCCTGCCGGGCGTTCAATCGTGACCGCAGCGTTACAGAGGGGAGGCGCGGTGAGCGAGGTTGTCGATATCGAAGAGTGGCGGGGCGCCCGGTCGGCCGCGCCGCCGCGGCCGGGCAGGGCGCCCGAAGTCTTCTTCGACCGTCTGGAACTGGGCCTGATCCTCAATCTCTACGCCCATATGGTGGCCCGCGGCGAATGGCGCGACTACGCCATCGGACATGACGACGAGAGCTGCAGCTTCGCCGTCTTCCGCCGCTCCGCCGACCAGCCGCTCTATCGCATCGTCAAGGCGCCCAAGCTCGCCCGCCGGCAGGGCGCCTATGCCATCCTGGGCCTGGGCGACCGGGTGCTGAAGCGCGGCAAGTCGCTCGCCCAGTGCCTGCGCTTCTTCGACCGCCAGCGTCTCCAGGTGGTCTAGGCCAAAGTTCACAGGCAGAAGAGATGAAGATCACCATCGCGGGCGCCGGCATCGGCGGCCTCGCCACCGCCCTCGCGCTCACCGCCGCCGGCCATGACGTCACCGTCTACGAGGCCGCGGCACATATCCTTCCGCTCGGCGTCGGCATCAACCTCCTGCCGCACGCCGCCGAGGTGCTGGCGGGACTGGACCTGGTGGACGAGTTGCTGGCCCAGGGCGTGGCGACGCGCGAACTCGTCTACGTCAACCGCTTCGGGCAGCGCATCTGGGGCGAGCCGCGCGGGCGCTTCGCCGGTTTCGCCGCGCCGCAGATCTCGCTGCCCCGGGGCGGCCTGCAACTCACGCTGCTGCAGGCCGCGCTCCGCCGCCTGGGACCCGAGCGCATCATCGCCGGCCGGCGCCTGACCGGCTTCGAGGCAGGCGCCGATGCCGCGGTCGCGCATTTCGAAACAGCCGCGGGCACGACCGGTTCGGTCGCATCCGACATCCTCGTCGCCGCCGACGGCATCCATTCGCGCGCCCGCGCCCGGCTCTATCCCGATGAGGGGTCGCCGATCTATTCCGGGCGCATGCTCTGGCGCGCCACCAGCATGGCGAAACCCTTCCTCACCGGCGCCAGCATGATCATGGCCGGGCACCAGAACCAGAAGTTCGTCTGCTATCCGATCGGCGCGGTGCAGCCGGACGGCTTGCAGCGGATCAACTGGATCGCCGAACTGGTGGTGGCGCAGACGTTGAGCCGCGAGGACTGGAACCGCCAGGTCGACGCGTCCGTCTTCCTGCCCCGCTTCGAGAGCTGGCGCTTCGACTGGCTGGACGTACCGGGCCTCATCCGCGATGCCGAGGCCGTCTACGAATTCCCCATGGTCGATCGCGACCCGCTGCCGCACTGGAGCCACGGGCGGATGACGCTTCTGGGCGACGCGGCGCATCCGATGTATCCGATCGGATCGAACGGGGCGAGCCAGGCGATCCTCGACGCCCGCGCCCTCACCCAGGCGCTCGCCGCCCATGCCGATCCGGTCGAGGCACTGGCGGCCTACGAGGCCGACCGCCTGCCCAAGACCGCCGCCATCGTCCGCGCCAACCGCCAGAACGGCCCCGAGCAGTGCATGCAGCTCGCCCATGAACGCGCGCCGGACGGTTTCGCGCGCATCGAGGACGTCTTCGCCGCCGGCGAATTGGAAGCCATCGCCGCGCGCTACAAGGCGCTGACCGGCCTGGTGAAGCCTCCGGCCTAGGCCCGGATGCGCGTTCACCCCGGATGAATCAGGTGAAGTGTCGGAAAGTACGCGCGGTATCGCGCCGGGTCGCGGGTCAGAAGCTGCCAGCCACGCACGGCGGCATGCGCGCCGATGAAGAAGTCCGGCAGCACACCGGTGCGGGTGCCGCCGCGGCGGCGATAAGCAACGAAGGCCCTGCCCGCCAGGAACAGGGCGTCGCGCGGAATCTCGATCGTCTCCGCGGGCAACGCGGCGAGGGCACCGTCCAGATCCTCGCGACGGGCGAAGCCGACCGAGAGTTCGGCATAGATGACGGGATTGACCGCCAGTCCGTCCCTCATCTTCGCCGCTTCGATCTGATGCTCCGACCATGACGCCCAGACCGGATCGTCGTTGAAGAGATCAAGCGCGACATTGCTGTCGAGCAGGATCGGCATCAATCCTCGCCGCGCGTCAGCGACATGATCTCATCGGTGCTCAGGCCGCCTTTCAGGATGCCGCGCAGCCGGGCGACCGGACTCTTCGGCCGCCGCCGATCGGTACGCGCCAGCGTCACCCGGCCATCGGCCGCGAGTTCGAACTCCACACTGGCCCCCGGGCGGATGCCGAGATGATCGCGCACCCGCTTGGGGATCGTGACCTGGCCCTTCTGGGTGACCGTCATGCCCATTGTCGCTTCCTGGTAAGGACCGTGGCTGATGTAGTAATACCAGTTCACTGCCGCCCGCGCCAAGGACACCCGATGACCGCCATCGACGCCCTCGCCCTCGAAGCCCGCATCGACGCGCTCTTCGCCCGCTGGAACCGGCCGGGCTCTCCCGGCGCGGTGATCGGCATCGCCCGGGCGGGCGAGATCGTGCTGGCGAAGGGCTATGGGATGGCGAGCCTCGAGCATGCCGTCCCCATCACGCCCGCCACGCGCTTTCGCATCGCCTCGGTGACCAAGCAGTTCGTCTGCGCCGCCGCGCTGATGCTGGCCGACGAGGGCCGGCTCGATCTCGCCGCCCGCCCCTCGCGCTATCTCCCGGCGCTGCCCGATCTTCCGGTCCGCATCGACCAGATGATGCGGAACACCAGCGGCCTGCCCGATTTCCTGGAACTCCTCCGCCTCGGCGGCGCCGCGCTCGACGATCCGGCGAGTGCGGGGGACATCGACGCCGCCATCGCCCGCAACCGCCATCTCAACTTCGAGCCCGGCAGCCGCTTCCTCTATTCCAACACCAACTTCCTCCTCCTCGGGCGCATCATCGAGACGATCGAGGGCCGCCCGCTCGCCGAGGTGCTGCGCGGGCGCATCTTCGCGCCGCTCGGCATGGCCGCGACCGAACTCACCCCCGGCATCGATGCCGTCGTCCCCGGCCTCGCCGGCGGCTATCTCGACGGTCCCGGCGGCGGCTTCCGACGCGCCGCCCATGCCTTCCCCCTCGCCGGCGAGGGCGGCCTCGTCTCCAGCCTGCAGGACCTCCTGATCTGGTCGCGGCATTTCGAGCGCCCGCGCCTGTCGCCCGCCGGCCTCGTCAACCGGCTGATGGAACAGGCCCCGCTCACCAACGGTGCGTCGAGCGCCTATGCCCGGGGGATCGAGCACGGCAGCCTGCGCGGCCTCGGCTGCCTCGGCCATGGCGGGCTGTGGCCGGGCTATCGCACCGAGTTCCTGCGCCTCCCCGCCGCCAACCTGACCGTGGTGGTGATCGCCAATCTCGGCAGCGTCGATCCCCATATCCTCGCCCGCGCCGCCGCTGTCGAGGCGCTGGCCGGCGAGGGCATCCTGCAGCCGGCTTCACCGCCGCCCGACCTCGCCCCGCTCGAGGCCGCCGCCGGCACCTATGCCAGCGCCGAGGAACTCTCCCTCTTCACCCTCGATGTGGTGGACGGCCGCCCGCGGGTGACGCAGGGCGGCATCCCCTTCTGGCTCGCCCCCCGCGAGGACGGCTGGCTCGCCGCCGAACGCGGCTCATTCGAATTCGCCCTGAAGCCGCCCGCGGGCGGCGAAACCCTGCAGGTGGCGCTCGGCGCCGGCCGCACCGTCCCCTTCACCCGCCTCGACAGCCGCCCGGCGCCGCCGGCCGATCTCGCCGGCACCTATGTCTCGGCCGATACCGGCGCCACCTGGATCATCCGCCGCGAGGGCGATGCCATGACGCTCTCGGCCTCCGGCCCGCTCCGCGCCGGCCGCCCGCCGGGACCGGTGCGCGGCGTGCTGGCCGACGTGGTCGAGGTCGAGGTGCCGTCCAACTGGCTGCCCTCGATCGGTATCGCCCGCATCGAGCGCGAGGGGGCGCATGTATCGGGCCTCACCGTCTCCACCGGCCGGATCAAGCGGATGCGCTTCGAGCGGGTGGCGGTCTAGCCGCAGCCCCCTAGCTGCAACCCCTAGCCACACCCGTTGTGCTTCTTCCACATCGCCGGATCGTGCCCGGCCGGCACCCTGGCGCAGGGCCCCTCCGCATAGCCGCGAAGCGCGTTGTAGCGCTCGACCTGCTCGGGCCGCAGCAAGGCCACCGTCTTCAAATGCGCCGACAGATGGATGAGGCGCAGCCGCCCCCGGCTCCCGGCGATCGCGCCCACCGCCTCGCCGAGGCTCGCCTCGGTCACCCTGCGGTCGCGGAACTGCGCCTCCAGCCCCTCTTCCAGCGCGATCAGCCGCTTTCCCTCCGCCACCGCCTCGGCCTGCATCGCCTCGAACAGGGCCTGCACCGCCGACACCTGGGCCGGCGTCAGTGCCACCTCTTCCCTCAGCTCCAGCAGATGCACCGGCCCGGGATAGCCGTTCAGCTCCGCCGCCTTGGCGAGGCCCCAGCCGCCGCCGCGCCGGAGTTCGGCGATGTCTTCCGCCGACAGGCTCTTGATGGCGCGCGCCTCCTCCCCGGCATAGGGCGAGGCGGACGGCTGCCCGTGCCCGTGCCGGTGGCCCTGGGCCAGCGCCGCCGCCGAGACCATGCCGATCAGCCCGATCGAAAGCCATAATCTGTTCACGCCGCTCTCCCTGTGTCGTCGGATTGGCGCCCTGCTTGCCATGCCCGCCCCGCCGCCGACATGATAGGGATCATGTCGGCCGACCTCCTCGATCACCTGCACGGCCTGCCGGCGCGCAGCCGCCGGCTCGATGCCGGTGCTGCGGTGTTCCAGCAGGGCGATCCGGTGCGCGTCATGCACCTGGTTCTCGAGGGCGAGGTGCATCTGCTCCGCCGGCAGGCCGATGGCGGCATCCTGGTGCAGCAGCGGGCGCGGGCGGGCGCGCTGCTGGCCGAGGCCTCGCTCTTCGCCAGCCGCTATCACTGTGCCGCCGTCGCGGCACGCCCCACGCGGCTTCTCGTCATCCGCCGGGCCGACCTCCGCGCCCGGCTCGCCCAAAGCCCCGAAGCGGCGGAGGCGCTCGCCGCCCATCTCGCCCGCGAGGTGCAGGCGGCCCGCCTCCGGGCCGAGATCCTCTCGCTCCGGACGGTCGCGGCCCGGCTCGATGCCTGGATCGCCGCGCATGACGGGGCGCTGCCGGCAAAGGGCGCCTGGAAGGACATCGCCGCCGAGATCGCCACCTCGCCCGAGGCGCTCTATCGCGAACTCGCCCGCCGCCGTCAGGCGAAGCGGTCGGCGCCGTAGGGGGCCCGACCGCCTCGGCCGGCGCGCCTCTCCCCCGCCGTCAGGCGAAGGGTCAACCGCCGCCGCGGCAGCGCAGGGCGCCGAGCCCGGCCAAAGCCGTGCCCAGAAGCAGGATCGCGGCCGGCGCCGGCACGCCGGTGGGCGGGGCGGTGTAGAGCGATCCGTCCATCGTCACCTCGGTGATCGATATCCAGTTCGCCACGTTGCCCTGGAAATCCGACAGGACCACCGTGAAGGCCGGAATGCCCTCCAGGGCCGTGCCGGCGAGCGACAGGTGATCGTTGACCAGCCCGCCACTCCCGTTGGTTTCCGGCCCGAAATCGGTCGTCGCCAGCACGTCCGAGAAGGTGCCGTTCGGGCCGAAGATCGTGACCGTCAGCCCGGTGATCGCGCCGGGAATGCCGTTGTCGCCGATGTTGCCGCCGAAGATGTCGATCGTGTCGACGAGATAGGCGAAGGGGAGGGTGAAGAAGATCGCGGGTGAAAGTTCGGTGCCGTCGCTCGCCTGGCCGCTCACGAAGAGCTGCGTGCTCGTGATGGTGTTGCCGATCACGCCGTCGTTCAGGGTGCCGCTGCCCACCCCGCTATAGGTGGCCGTGGTACCGGCGAAAGTGAAGTTGGTGAAGGCCGTGCCCGGCGTGATGGTCCCGCTGAAGGTATGGGCCCAGTTTCCATGGCCCGACAGGACGGCGTCGTTGATGTCATAGCCGCTGATCGGAATCGGATCGGCCTGCGCGGCGGCTGCCGACAGGCTGACGATCGCCGTTACCGCGAAGAATGACGCCTTGCGCATGAACCTTCCTCCAGTCTCGAAATCGAACCCGTCCCGGCCAGCACCCCGGCCGCCGGAACGGGTAGCTGGAGGCTCGCAACGCAAATTGCAGGCCAGTCCTGTAAATCATTGATGGCAATGTAAATTATTGACCGGGCACGGCCGGAGCAACGTCATCGAAAAGACCGCCGACAACTCCCGTTCATGAGTGCAGGCAAGGCAATCCGGCCATTTCCCCTGTCTTTCCGGATCATCGGCATTTTCGCGTGTCGCGGCCGAATACACTCCCATCCGGGAGCCTAATATTCAGGAGGATCTCAGCGGATCCGCAGGAGCAGCGCCACCAGTTCCGCCTGCCGCGATGTCTCCGTCTTGGCGAAGATCGATTTCAGGCGCTGTCGGGCATGCCCTTCGCTGATGCCGATCCCGGCGGCGGCGTCTCTGACCCCGGTGCCCGCGGCCAGGCGCAGCGCCAGGGCCGCCTCGCGCGGCGTCAGGTGGAAGAGCGTGCGCAGCGCGGCCTCCCCGGGCAGGGGGTGCATCGCCGGGTCGCGCACCAGGACGATCGCCACCGCCGGCGTCAGCAGGCTGCGATGCGCCTGCGCCAGGGGCAGCATGTCGACGACATAGGGCCGCCGGCCGGAAGGCCGGCGCACCGGGACGCAGTCACCGGGCGTGCCCTCCGCCGATCCCCGGCCGCGCAGCGCCTGGCCGATCAGGCGGTTCAGCGCGGCGCGGTCGGAGCCCAGGCCGGCGACGATCTCCCCGCCCAGGATGTCGAGCCCGTCGCCCGACGGCCATGCCCCGTTGGTCGCGACCACGCGTCCATGCCGGTCGATCAGGGCGCCGCCGATGCCCACGCGCGCGAAGGTCTCGAGCTGGCCGTCGAATCTCGCCCGCCAGGCCAGGGTTGCGACCCTGGCGGCGGCACGCAGATGCGGCAGCGCCGCGCCGAGGCCGTCCAGCTCGGCGCCGTCGTAATGGCCCCGGCGATAGGGCCTCTTCAAGCTCAGGATCAGGGGATCGCCGACGGATGCCAGCATGGACACGGCATGGAAGCCGAAGCCATGCGGGCGCAGGAACTCCTGGTAGTAGGGATCCTGGGCGATCTCCGCGGGCGCGAAATCATCGAAGTCGGTGACGAATCCGCCGGTCAGGGCCGGCTGCACCCGCTGCTCGCGCGGGTCGGGCACGCTGCGGGCGCGGAAATACTCCTCCACGATCGGCGCGATGGAGCGCGACACGGCGACCGATGCCGTCGAGGTGCGGCCGAGCACCAGGGTGGCGCCTTCCGCTCCCAGCGCCCGGGCGATCGCGTCGAGCGCCTCCGGCCAGAGGTCGGGCGTCAAGGCGGCTTCGACGAACTGATCGACGGCTTCGGCAACCTGCATTACCTGGGCCTCCCGGGCAGAGGTTAGGCTCGGCCGTCTCTGCGGCAACTCACGTTTGGGAGGGCGGGCGCGCTCGGCGTCTCCGCCCTCCTCCTCGCCAGCGCCGAAGCCTTCACCCTCCTCAAGCTCGTCGGCGCCGTCTATCTGGTGTGGCTGGGTGTCAGGACCTGGAAGTCCGCCGCCGCGCCGCTCGCCCCGGTCGCGGCCACCGCCACCGGCTCCCGCCGCGCATTCGGCGAAGGCATCGTGGTGGAGGCGCTGAACCCGAAGACCGCCGCCTACTTCCTCGCCTTCATCCCGCAATTCGTCGATGCGCAAGCGGGCTCGGTGGCGGCACAGTTCGTCCTGCTCGGCAGCATCTCGGTGGCGCTCGACACCGGCGTCGACATCGCCGTCGCCTGCGCGGCGGGGTGCGCCCGAACCGCGCTCACCGGCAGGCCCCTGATCATCCACCGGCTGCGCCAGGGCTCGGGCGCCGTGCTCTGCGGCCTCGGCATCACGCTCGCCGTCGCCCGGCGGCCGTGACTGCCGGCTTCCGGCGGGCGGGTCCGGACGAGGCGCTACGCCCGGATGTCCTTGGTCGGCGCTTCGGATGGTTCCATTTCAGACAGAATTCGTGAGCGCGCCCGCATCTCCTCGGCCGTCGGCTCTTCGGCGATTCGATGCAGCTCGTTCAGCAGGTAGTCGGAGACGGACAGTCCGGCGGCAGTCGCAAGGAGCTTCAGCCGGTCGTGCAACGCATCGGAGACAGCGTGCAAGCGGATCGTCTTCATGGATGCCGAGCTGAGCCCACCTTCGAACTTGCGTCAACGGATCAGTCGATATTTCTCTTGATGTAAATTTATTGACTCTTGGATAGATTTTTGTATAATTCTCTTTTGGACGGAATAACTGGAGACGACGATGCTCGATAACCTCGACACGCAAGCTGCCCAGCCCATCTCCACCCGCCGCCGTATCGACTGGCGCGAGGCCGCCGCCCTGCTCGCCCGCGGCCATACCGTCGGCGAGGTCGCCGCCCGGCTCGGCTGCCGGGCCGCCGCCATTCGCCGCAATCTGGCACGTTCGGAACGTTTCAGGAACTGGATCGCCGCCGAGCAGGCCGGCCTCGCCGAACTGTCGCGCCGTCGCCTCGCCACGCTGATGCTGAAGCTGCCGGATGCGGTGGAGGCGGCGATGGAAAAGGGCAATGCCAGCGTCCTGAAATGGCTCGCCGACCATCTGGTGCGGGGCGAGCTCGGCCTCGACACCCGGCTCTGGGACCCGCTCCCGCCGCCGAGCGAGGACGACGAGGAGAGCGACGACCTGCCCGGCAGCATCGACACCGCGCCTGCCGATGCCTTCCCGGAGGACGCTGCAGCCGAAGCGGAAGAGGGCGAGGACGAGGACGGCGACGACACAACCATCCTGCCGGCCGACCGGCCGCTGCCCTTCCTGCACCGCCAGCTTCTGCATCTGGTCGAAATGCCGAGCGCCGGCCTGCCCCTGCCGCCGTCGTACCCTCCGGAAGCATCGGCGGACGAGGGCGGTGCCGCCGCCGGGGCCGGATCGCGGCGGCCCCCGAGGCCGGAGCTGGCCGAAACCGGCGCCGAACCGGCGAAAGCGGGCCGCGAACCGGCCTCCCCTGGCTCGAATTGGCGCGAATTGGCTGCTTTAGGCAGGGCGTGATTTTTGCCTCGACATGGAAAGTGCGATGCGGATCAAATGCTTAAGACAGTTCCCGACAGGCTTCGGGCAGCCGCGGGACGCTCCGGTCGCCCGGCGGCCGGATTTGTCCCCGATCCGGCAAGCGGACAGAATTGTCGGACGCCGCCCCGACAGGCCCAGATCCGCGGCGCCGCCCTATCCGTCGGTTGACTGCGCCGCCCCCTCTCCCTATAAGCGCGGCCTCGACCGCGGCGCCCGAGCGTGCCGCCCGCAGGAGTTTTCGCCGTGAAACGCACCTATCAGCCGAGCCGCCTCGTGCGGAAGCGACGGCATGGCTTTCGGGCCCGCATGGCAACCGTCGGCGGCCGCAAGGTCATCAACGCGCGTCGCGCCCAGGGCCGCAAGAAGCTCTCCGCCTAAACCCATGGGCGTGCGCGTCGGGCGACTTACCCGGCGCCCCGAATATTTGCGGGTCGCCGCGGCCCGCCGCCGCGCGGTGACGTCGACCCTCATCCTGCAGATGGCGGAAAGCTGGCAGGGCGCCGATGCGCCCTCGCGCATCGGCTTCACCGCGAGCAAGAAGGCCGTCGGCAACGCCGTGCACCGCAATCGCGCCCGCCGGCGCCTGAAGGCCGCCGCCGCCCTGATCCTGCCCGCGCATGCCGCGGGCGGCCGCGACTATGTCGCCATCGCCCGCGAAAGCGCCTTCGACGCCCCCTTCGAACGCCTCACCGCCGACCTCGCCGCCGCGCTGAAGAAGCTCGGCGCCTGGGTGGATAGCCCTTCTAGCCCTCCCTCGGCGACAGCCGGGGGAGGGTTGGGTGGGGGCGGTGACGCATTGATCCACGCCGCAAAACCGGCGGCCGCCCCCACCCCAACCCTCCCCCACGCCCCCCAGGCGGGCTTGCCCCGCCGGCAAGCCGGCGGCGGGCGGCGCGAGGGAGGGAGTGTCTCGCCATGACCCCCCTCGCCCATCTCCTGCGGGGCGCGGTGCTGGCCTACCGCTACACGATCTCGCCCATGCTGGGCGTGAACTGCCGCTTCGCGCCGTCCTGTTCGGAATACGCCGCCGAGGCGCTCGCCACCCACGGCGCGCTGCGCGGGACTGGGCTCGCCGTCCGGCGGCTTTGCCGCTGTCATCCCTTCGGCGGTTCGGGCTATGACCCGGTGCCGCCCCGGCCCGAATGCCGGTCCACCCACAAAGTCACCACGGCATCCCGATGACCGATCAGAAGAATCTCCTCCTCGCCATCGCGGTCAGTCTCGCGATCCTGCTGGGCTTCCAGTTCTTCTACGAGGTGCCCCGCCAGAAGGCCCAGCTGGCGAAACAGCAGGAACAGGCCGAGAAGGCGGCGGCCGCCGGCGGCGCCACGCCCGGCACGGTGGCGCCCGGCACGGTGGCACCCGACGGCGTCACCCGCATTCCGGGCCAGCCCGCCGCGCTGCCGAGCACCCTGGTGCGTGATCGCGCCGACGTGCTGGCCGAAACCCCGCGCATCGTGATCGAGGGCGCCCGCATCTCGGGCTCGATCGCGCTCAAGGGCGGGCGCATCGACGACGTGGTGCTGAAGGGCTACCGGCAGACCACGGCGCCCGGCAGCCCCAACATCGTGCTCTTCGCGCCCACCGGCTCGGCCCATCCCTATTACGCCGAATTCGGCATGGTGGCGCAGGCGGGCGTGCCGGTGCCGGGTCCCGACACGGTCTGGACCGCCGACAAGCGCACGCTCGGCTCGGGCGAGACGGTCACCCTCACCTGGGACAACGGCCAGGGCCTCACCTTCACCCGCCGGATCGCCCTCGACGACGCCTATATGCTGACGGTGACCCAAGGGGTGGAGAACAAGACGGCCCAGGCGGTCGCGGTCAGCCCCTATGCGCTGATTTCCCGCCACGGCACGCCCGTGACCAAGGGCTTCTACATCCTGCACGAGGGGCCCGTGGGCTGGCTCGCCGGCAAGCTCGCCGAGCCTTCCTATTCCGACATCGTCGACGACCAGGAACGCACGGTGAAGACCACCGGCGGCTGGCTCGGCATCACCGACGACTACTGGCTGGCGGCGCTGATCCCGCCCCAGGACAAGGAGATGACCGCCTCCTTCAAGCATTTCGCCGGCGGCGCCAACAAGGACATCTACCAGTCCGACCTGCTGGCCCCGCCGATGAGCGTGCCCCCCGGCGCCTCCGCCTCGATGGACACCCGCCTCTTCGCCGGCGCCAAGATCACCAACATGATCGACGAATACGGCGAGCGGCTGAACATCGACCGTTTCGACCTCGCCATCGACTGGGGCTGGTTCTACTTCCTGACCAAGCCGATCTTCCATGCCATGCACTGGCTGAACGGCATCCTCGGCAATTTCGGCCTCGCCATCCTGGCGCTGACCGTCGGCATCAAGGCGGTGTTCTTCCCGCTGGCGCAGACGTCCTACAAGGCCATGAACAAGATGAAGCTGCTGCAGCCGGACATGCTGAAGCTGCGCGAGCGCTTCGGCGAGGACCGCCAGCGGCTGAACCAGGAGATGATGCTTCTCTACAAGAAGCACAAGGTGAACCCGGCCGCCGGCTGCCTGCCCATCCTGGTGCAGATCCCGGTCTTCTTCGCCCTCTACAAGGTGATCTTCACCACCATCGAGATGCGGCACGCGCCCTTCTACGGCTGGATCAAGGACCTCTCGGCGCCCGATCCGACCAGCTGGATCAACCTGTTCGGCATCCTGCCCTACGGCGTGCCCGATCTCGGCCCGCTCTCCATCTTGTCGATCGGCATATGGCCGATCCTGATGGGCATCTCGATGTGGCTGCAGATGAAGCTGAACCCGACTCCGCCCGACCCGATCCAGGCGAAGATGTTCATGCTGATGCCCTTCTTCTTCACCTTCCTGCTCGGCAGCTTCGCCGCCGGCCTCGTCATCTACTGGACCTGGAACAACCTGCTCTCGATCCTCCAGCAGTGGACGATCATGCGGAAGCACAAGCTGCCCGAACCGGCGAAGACGTGAGCGAGGCGGCGGCCCCTACCCCGGCCGAGACCGACCCGGCCGAACTCGAGGCGGGCCGCCTCCTCTTCGCGCGCGAATGCCGCTTCGTCATGGGCGGCGTGGCGCTGAAGGACCTGCCCGATTCCAGCCAGACCGAGATCGCCTTCTGCGGCCGCTCGAACGTCGGAAAGTCGAGCCTCGTCAATGCCTTGACCGGGCGGACCACGCTCGCGCGCACCTCGGTCACCCCGGGCCGCACGCAGCAGCTCAACTTCTTCGACCTGTCGGGGCGGCTGATGCTGGTCGACCTGCCGGGGCATGGCTACGCCAAGGCGCCGAAATCCCTGGTCGACGGCTGGAACAAGCTGGTGCGCGGCTATCTGCGCGGCCGGCCCACGCTTCGCCGTGTCTGCTTCCTGATCGATGCCCGCCATGGCATCAAGGAGGTCGACCAGGCGGTGATGAAGCTCCTCGACGAGACCGCGGTCGTCTTCCAGGTGGTCCTGACCAAGGCCGACAAGGTGAAGGCGGCCGAACTGGCCGAAGTCACCGAACGGACACTGAAAGAGGCTAAAGCTCATCTCGCCGCTCACCCCGAGATCGCCGTGACCTCCTCGCATACGGGTCTCGGCATTCCGGAACTCCGCGCCACGCTCGCTCGTCTGGCGGCGGGCGGATGATTGGGATATAAGCCGCCGCCATGTCAGAAGTCGTCCAGCTGAACCAGCCGAGCCAGAAGATCCTCGAGACCGCGAAGACGCTCTCCGAGGCACTGCCCTATATGCGCCGCTTCGCCGGCCAGACCTTCGTCGTCAAGTACGGCGGTCATGCCATGGGCGAGGAGGCGGCCGGCCAGAACTTCGCCCGCGACGTGGTGCTGCTGAAGCAGATCGGCATCAACCCCGTGGTGGTGCATGGCGGCGGGCCGCAGATCGGCGCCATGCTCGACCGGCTGAAGATCAAGACCGCCTTCATCGACGGTCTGCGCGTCACCGACCGCGACACCATGGACATCGTCGAGATGGTGCTGTCGGGCTCGATCAACAAGCAGATCGTCTCCGCCATCAATCAGCAGGGCGGCATGGCGATCGGCCTGTCGGGCAAGGACGGCAAGCTGATCGAGGCCAGGAAGCTGCGCCGGGCCAAGCGCGACGAGAACTCGAATGTCGAGAAGCTGCTCGACCTCGGCTATGTGGGCGAACCCTCCAAGATCAACGTCGACATCCTGAAGCCCTTCCTCTCCTCGAACGTGATCCCGGTGATCGCGCCGATCGGCGTGGGCGACCAGGGCGAGAGCTACAACATCAACGCCGATACCGCCGCCGGCGCCATCGCCGCGGCGCTGGGCGCCTCCAAGCTCGTGATGATGACCGACGTGGCCGGCGTCCTCGACAAGGAGAAGCGGCTGATCGCGACCCTGACGCCGAAGGACGCCTATATCCTGCTCGGCGACGGCACCGTGGCGGGCGGCATGATCCCCAAGGTCGAATGCTGCCTGAACGCCGTCCGCGACGGCGTCGGCGCCGCCCATATCCTCGACGGCCGCCTGCCGCACGTCCTCCTGCTCGAGGTCTTCACCGAGCACGGCGTCGGCACCATGATCACCCGGCCGAAGACGGCCTGAGCGGTAGCGGTCAGGCCGCCCTGAAGAAGGCGATCTGCTCTTCCAGCTCCTCGGGCGGGAAGGGATAGTCGGTACCGCCGCGGGCATAGACCATGTCGCGCGGCTGGATGCCCGCCACTTCCGACTGCAGGCGGAGGGCGAGGCGCATCGGCAGGCCGGCCTGCCAGGCCAAGGCGACGATGCCCCGCGCGCTCTTCAGCTGGAAGATCCGCTCCACCGCCGGCACGCTCAGCATCGATGCGGTGGCGAGGGTGGCGAAGACCGTCGCGCGATCGTTGCGGTCCAGCGCGAAGCCCATCGCGTCGCCGTCGCCGGCCGGCTTGGCGCTCTCGTTCTCCAGCATGCCGCGCGCCTTCGCCTTCAGCTCGCTGCGCAGCGTGTCGGGCAGGCTGTGCCGGTCGCCCAGGCGATCCAGCAGCGAGCCGGAGACGAACTCGGCGATCCGGCGGATCGCCCGGATCGACAGCTCCGGCCGGTAGACCAGCGGGCGGTGCAGCTGCTCCACGCTCCGCGCCGTCTCGATGATGCGGTCCAGCGTCTCCTCGCGCACCTGCGCCGAAGGATTGGCGAGCAGCGTCGCGATGGCGGGAACGTCGATGGTGGCGACGATCGCGTCGGCGACATCGGCCGACAGCCCGCGCCGGCGGGCGATGGCCGACAGCGCGGCGCTCGCCACACCGCTGGCGATGATCTCGCGCAGATCGGCATCGCCCAGCAGCGGCGAGAACTCGAGCACGGGGCCGGAGACCTCGACCTCGATGTCCCGGGCCAGCGCCAGCGCCACATGCTTGGGGATATGCGGCGAATCCTTGATCGCCTCGGCCAGCGCGGCGCGCACCCGGGGCAGCTGGTCGCTCACCAGCGTCTCGATGGTGCGCAGGGTCAGGTCGCGCAGCTTCTCCGCCTGCTCGGGGCCCAGATCGGGCAGCAGGCGGCGGATCTTGCGGGCGATCTCCGCCCGCACGTCGTCGTCGGCATCCTTGGTCAGCAGCAGGTCCGCCTGCCGCGGCGTCGTCGCGTTGGCCGCCACGGCGCGGCGCACCGACGGGCTCGCATCCTCGGCCAGGTAGTAGAGGATCTCGGGCTTGGTGTCCTCGCGCCCGGCCAGCTTCCTGCGGGCACGCTCGCTGCCCGCCTCGATCGCGGTCTTCTGCGCCTCGTAGTCCTGCGGGCGGTTGCCGAACACCCCCCGGATCAGTTTTCCCAGCATCACTCTCCGCGCCCCGCCTTCTTCGTGTCGTACATCGCTCCGTCCGCCGTCGCCATCAGCCCTTCGGGATCGTCGCCCAAGCTCGAGAAGGCATAACCGACCGAGGCCCCGAACAGGCCGAGGACCGCCGGGTAGTCGTCCGCCGCCCCGGCGATGGCCGCCGTCAGCGCCGCCGCCTTCCGGTCCGCCTCCTCCGGCGGCATCCGGTGCAGCCACAGGACGAATTCATCGCCGCCGACCCGGGCCACCAGATCGCTGGCCCGCACCGCGCCGCGCAGCAGGTCGGCGGTGCGGCGCAGGATGTCGTCGCCGGCGGCATGCCCGTAGGTGTCGTTCACCAGCTTGAAGCGGTTGAGGTCGATGTAGAACAGCGCCCCGCCTTGCTCGCCCGCGCGCGATCCACCCAGCCGCTCGCCGAGCGCCTCGACGAAGGCGCCACGATTCAACAGGCCGGTCAGGCTGTCGCTGCGCGCCATCTCGGCCAGACGGGCCTGGGCCGCGCTCAGGGCCTCCTGCTGGCGCCTCGCCTCGGTGACGTCGCGGCACACGCCTCGTGCCCCACGCCAGATTCCGGCCTCGTCATAGCGCGGCACGGCGGAAACCTCGAACATGCCCCAGCCTTCGCCCGTGACGAGTTCGACCGCCTCGCGCTCGCAGGCGGTGCGCGCCTCGAAGGGCGTCTGCGCCTCGCCCGGTCCGCGATGCATGAAGTCCAGCGCCGGCCTGCCGACGATGTCGCGTGCCGCCAGGCCCAGCGCCCCCTTCGGCGAGACATAGGCGAAACGACCGTCGCCATCGGTCTCCCAGGCGAAATCGGCGGAGCAGCGCACGAAATCGGTAAAGCGCGAGCGCGAATCGGCCATCGCATTGATCAGGTCGCGCTCGACCGTCACGTCATGCAGCAGCACCAGCGTGCCTTCGGCCACGGCCTGCGCGAAGGCCTTGAAAACCAGCGTGCCGCTCGCCGTCGGGATCTTCACGACCGTGCCCGCCGTGCTCGGTTCGGCCAGCCTGGCCAGCGCCTGCGGATCGCCGCCCAGCGCCGCCGCCACCGGCTTCGCCAGCGCATTCGCCTCCGCGATCGCCCCCTTGACGAGACGCAGCGCCGGCATCGGCAGGTCCTCGATCCCGAGCGGGCATGCCGGCGGTTCGGCGCGGAAGGCGGCGAGCGCGCTCATGGCATGCTCGGGGCAGGCCGGCCGAACAGGAAACCCTGTCCGTAGCGAACGCCGAGGTCGCCGAGGAAGCGGGCCGTGCTCTCGTCCTCCACCATCTCGCCGATCGTGGCGACACCGAGGTCCGTACACAGCCTTGCCATCGCAGCGAGGAAAAGCTGGTCGCGCGGGGCCTTCAGCACCTCGCGCACATAGGCGCCATCGATCTTCACATAGTCCACCGGAAGGGCCCGCAGGTATTGGAAGGCGCTGGCGCCGGCGCCGAAATCGTCCAGGCAGACCGGGCAACCGGCGGCGCGCAGCGTGGCGATGGCGCGCGCGGCGGCGTCGAGATCGGTGATCTGCGAGGATTCGGTGATCTCGAACATCACCAGCCCCTGCAGGAACCCGTATGACGCGATCAGCTTGTGCAGGGCCTCCAGGAACCGCGGCTGCTCGATCGACCGGCCCGAGAGGTTGATGCTCACCATCCCGGCGCGCCCGCGCAGCTTCGCCTGGGCCGTGCGGGCCAGGACCCGATGCACCACTGCCAGGTCGAGATCGGAGATCAGGCCGGTGGTCTCGGCAAAGGCGATGCGCTCGTAGGGACCGATACCGTCGGAGAAGCGTAGCAGTGCCTCGTGGTGATGCACATGCCGGGTTTCGAGATCGACGATCGGCTGGAAGGCGACATCGAACCGGCTGGCGGCGATGATGGTCTTCAGTTCCAGTATCCGGTCCATGGCGTCTCGCAGGAGGCCCTGCGAGCGTTCGGACAGATCCGCGAGCGACAGCGCCTGCCGCGTCGAGCTGACCACGTTGATCGCATAGCGTAGCGCGATCACGCCGGCTTCGCCCTCGCCCCCTTCGCCCAGAACGTCGAGCGTGGCGGCCGAGATGCTGACCATCGCCCCTTCGGGATCGCTTCGCCGCAGCACCGCGTCTATCTCGCGGCGGACCCCCTCCAGGTCGACGGCGCCTTCGTGCAGAATGCCGAAGCGGTCGCCCGCGAGGCGGCCCGCCAACCCGCCGTCGATGGAACGCTCCGACAGGATGTCGCCGATTTCGCTCGTCAGCTCGCTGGAGACGGCGCGGCCGAGCTTTCCCTCGAGCGCCCCGAAGCCGCCCGCCTCGATGACGCTGAGGCGCACGTGGCGTCCCTCGACCCTGCGCTGGCGCAACGCGGCCTCGGCGGCGCGCGCGAAACCGCGGGCATCGAGCAGGCGCGTGCCGTCGCCGTCGCGGGCGGGGCTGGGCGCGCGCAGGGTGACGAACAGCCGTCCGGGCTGATCCGGCAGCATGCCGATCGACACGATCAGCGGCCGGGTCCCTTCGAGGAAATGGAAGACCGTCGGCTGCGGCCTGAGCCCCGAGGCCGCCGCCTGGAACAGCCGGCGCAGGGCCGGCACCTGCTCGGGCACCAGCAGATCGAAGAGACTGGCCCCCGGCAGCGCGTTCGAGGGGCTGCCGAGCAGGGTGCTGGCGGCGCCGGAAGCAAAGCCTACAATGCCCTCGGCATCCGCCTCGATCAGCAGATCCGCGGCAGCAAAGGCGAGGCCGAGGAAGCGATCGCGCTCCGCCCGGAGGACGTTCGCCTCCTGACGGAACGTCGGCATCGACTGCTCGGAAGCCTGCTCGGGGGCCGGATGCGCCATATCGCATTGTCCCCGGCCGGGCTTAACAACCGGTAATCCTCCCAATTTCCCGACAAATCCCCACAGAGGCACATGCCGATCACCCCCGAAAGCGTCGAAACCTGGATCTTCGACCTCGACAACACGCTCTATCCGGCGTCCTGCAACCTGTTCTCCCAGGTCGACCGGCGCATGGGCCAGTTCATCCAGACCCTGCTCGATCTCGACCCCGTCGCCGCCAAGGCCCTGCAGAAGCGCTACTGGCGCGAGCACGGCACCACGCTGCGCGGCCTGATGAACGAGCACGGCGTCGACCCCCTGCATTTCATGGACTTCGTGCACGACATCGATCTGGGCGTGGTCCCGCACTCCCTTCCCCTGGACCAGGCCCTCGGGCGCCTGCCGGGGCGCAAGGTCATCTTCACCAACGGTTCGGTGGGGCATGCCGAACGCGTGCTGGCCGCCCGGGGCATCGCGGCCCATTTCGACGGGATCTTCGACATCGTCGCGTCGGACTACCGCCCGAAGCCGGATCCCGAACCCTATGACTGGCTGTGCCGGCGGTTCCAGATCGAGCCGCGGCGGGCGGTGATGGTCGAGGACATGGTGCGCAACCTGCTGCCGGCGCACGCCCTCGGGATGGGGACGGTCTGGGTGCCCGCGCCGGAGGGAAACCGCGACGGCATCGCCACCGACCACGTCCATCACGTGGCCGAGGACCTGGAAGCCTGGCTGATCGAGATCGCCGGGCTGCAAGGGACGGCGCAGTCCGGTTGACACCCCCCTTCCCCCCGGTATCTTCCGCCCCTCTTCGCTCAGGGGACGACAAATGGACAAGGCCAGTCTGGCAGCGGCGATCGACGCCGCGTGGGAACGCCGCACCGAGATTTCGCCTGCCACCAAGGGGGAGGTTCGCGACGCCGTGGAGGCCGCGCTCGAGGGCCTCGACGACGGCAGCCTGCGGGTCGCCGAACGCCTCGCCAACGACTGGACCGTTCACCAGTGGCTGAAGAAGGCGGTGCTGCTCTCCTTCCGTCTCTATGACAACGACCTGATCCCCGGCGGGCCCGGTACCGATACCAACTGGTGGGACAAGGTCCCCTCCAAGTTCGCCGGCTGGACCGCCGAGCGGTTCCGGAAGGCCGGCTTCCGCGCCGTTCCGGGCGCGGTCGTCCGCCGCAGCGCCTTCGTCGCGCCCGACGTCGTGCTGATGCCGAGCTTCGTCAACGTCGGCGCCTATGTCGGTGCCCGCACCATGGTCGACACCTGGGCGACGGTCGGTTCCTGCGCCCAGATCGGCGCCAACTGCCATCTGTCCGGCGGCGTCGGCATCGGTGGCGTCCTCGAGCCGCTGCAGGCCAATCCGGTGATCGTCGAGGACGACTGCTTCATCGGCGCCCGCTCGGAAGTGGTCGAGGGCGTGATCGTCGAACAGGGCGCCGTCATCGCCATGGGCACCTTCATTTCCGCCACCACGCCGATCATCAACCGCGAGACCGGCGAGACGCATTTCGGCCGCGTCCCGGCCTATTCGGTGGTCGTCCCCGGCAACCGTCCCGGCAAGCCGCTGAAGGACGGCAGCCCCGGCCCCAGCCTCTCCTGCGCGGTGATCGTGAAGATCGTCGATGCGCAGACCCGGGCGAAGACGGCGATCAACGACCTCTTGCGCGACTGACCGCCATGCCGCAGCTCGATCCGCTGGCGCTGGCCCGCGACCTGATGCGCCGGCCCAGCGTCACGCCCGAGGATGCGGGCGCGCTCGACGTGCTGCAGAAGGCCTTGGAGGGCCTGGGCTTCCGCTGCCATCGCCTGAAGTTCGAACAGGCCGGCACGCCCGCGATCGACAACCTCTATGCCCGCATCGGCGATACCGGCCCCAATCTCTGCTTCGCCGGGCATACCGACGTGGTGCCGGTGGGCGACCGGGCGGCCTGGACCGTCGATCCCTTCGAGGCGGTGGTCGATCAGGGCTGGCTGATCGGCCGGGGTGCCGCCGACATGAAGGCGGCGATCGCCTGCTTCGCTTCGGCGGCCGCCGACTGGCTGGAAGGCAGGGAGGCGAGCCGGTTCCGCGGCTCGCTCTCTTTCCTGATCACCGGCGACGAGGAGGGTCCGGCGATCAACGGCACCGCCAAGGTGTTGCGCTGGATGGAGGAGAACCGC
>JALHMN010000038.1 GCA_022844005.1 bacterium
GCGCAGCGAAAAGCCAGGGGCGTGTGAAGAGCGGGAAGCGAAGCGAAGGTGTCCGCCTTAACGCCGCCTTAACGGGGAGGTCCTATCCCGATGTGATGACCGTCGTCACGTTCGGGTAACGGTTCATTGCGTGAACGAGCCTCCTGCTCGTATGACACTGAACAAGTCATCCCGGCCAAAGGAGCTGAGGACATGTCCCGCATCCGCAGAACCATCGCGCCCTTCGTCGGCCTCGCCCTCGCCGCCGCTGCCCTGCCGGCGTCGGCTCAGTTCATGCCGATGGACGTCATCACCCGCATCCCCGCCGATCAGGTGATCACCGGGATACACAACGCGATCAACCTCGCGCTGCCGCAGCTGGTGATCAAGACCTCGGCCGGCCCGCTCAACACGCTCGCTCTGTCCTCTTCGGGCCGCTGGCTGCTCACGGCCCCGGGCGACAAGGTGCTGCGCCTCTGGGATCTGGAAAGTGGTGTCGAAGCGGCGCGCTTGTTCGGCATGTCGGCCCTGCCGGCGGCGGTTGCCGTTGGCGAAGGCCGCGTCGCCGCCGCGGATGGCAGCACGGTACGTCTCTGGTCGGCCGCTTCCGGCGGCCGCGAGGAACGCAGCATTCCGGGGACGCAGACGGTCACCGCGCTCGCCTTCGCTGGCGCCGACAAGCTGATGGTCGGCCGCGCCGACGGCTCGATCGCCGAGGTCTCGGTGGCCGATGGACGCGAGTTGCGGACCTTCCCGGGGCATCGGGGCAACGTCGGCGCGATGGCTACGACGCCCGACGGCAAGACCCTCGTTTCGGGCGATGCCGCCGGCACCGTGTACATCTGGGAGCTTGCCACGGGATCCGGCTCAGGCGGCGGGGTCGTGCCAGGGCTCACAGCCCTCGCGGTCGCGCCCGACGGCTCCGGCTTCGCCAGCGGCCAGAAGGACGGCACGGTCACCCTCTGGTCGCGCGCGGGTCAGCCGCTCGGCAAGCCCGTGAAGCACAAGGACGCGGTCAGCGGTCTTTCCTATGCCGGCAACGGTGCTGTCGTAGCCTCGGCGGGCGGCGAGAAGGCGGTCCGCCTATCCGATGTCGCCAAGCGCACGGAGATCAAGGGCTTCGAGGCACATACCGCGGATGCCGTCGCCGTCGCCTTCGAGCCGCGCTACGGCCGGCTTTTCTCGGCCGGCAAGGACGGCATCGTGCGCGTTACCGATGTCTCCTCCGATCCGCCCAAGCCGCTGCTGCGCATGGTCTCGACCTCGCGGGGATGGGCCGCGCTCGACGACAACGGCCGCTTCGACGGCAGCCTCGACGCATTGAAGGAAATCGCCTGGGGCGGCAAGGAAGAGGTCGCGATCGACCGCCTGTCCGATCGCTTCAATCAGCCGGGCCTCGTGCCCATCATGCTGGCGAGCCAGCCGGTCAAGGCCCAGGCCGTGGCGGCCGCCCAGCCGGCCCCGACCAAGGTGCAGGCGGAAATGGCCACGCGCGCCATCCCGCCGGCGAATGCGACCGCCAAGGCCCTGACGGCGAGCCTAAACAGCGCCCCCAAGGTGACGGTGGTCGATCCCAAGAACGGCGCGGTGATCGAGGGCGAATCCGTCGAGATCGCCGTGCAGGTGACCGATGGCGGCGGCGACGTGGACGAGGTTCGCCTCTACCACAACGGCCGCCTGGTCGAGGACAAGGGCCAGCGCGCGGCGTCGATCACCACGCGCGGCGGCGGCAAGCGGGTGGTGCAGAATTTCCAGATCGACCTCGCCCCCGGCGAGAACTCGATCAAGGCGATCGCCTTCTCCAAGGATCGCGTGGAAAGCGAGCCTTCCGAGGTGAAGGTGCAGGTCAAGGCGCCCGCCGCCAAGTCGGCGGTGCATGTGCTGGCGGTCGGCATCAACGAGTACAAGAACCCCTCGCTCAACCTGAACTACGGCGTCTCCGACGCCAAAGGCATCAGCGAGTTCTTCAACCGCCAGAAGCAGCTCTTCGGCGAGGTGAAGGTCACAGAGGTGCTGGATGCCAAGGCGACGCGTGACGGCATCCTGCAGGCGATCGGCAGCATGCGCGGCAGCAAGCCGGAGGACCTCGTCGTCGTCTACCTCGCCGGCCATGGCGAGACCGACGAGGACGGCAACTGGTACTTCATCCCGCACGAACTGGTCTTTCCCGAGAAGCAGGAGCAGTTGAAGAGCATCGGCATCTCCGGCCAGGAACTGCAGAAGGAGATCCAGAAGCTCGGCGCCCGCAAGGTCGTGCTGCTGATCGATGCCTGCAAGTCCGGCGGCGCGGTCGTCACCATGCGCGGCTTCGAGGAAAGGAAGGCGCTGCGCCAGCTCGCCCGCGCCTCGGGCGTGCATGTCGTCGCCGCGGCGGCGCAGGACCAGCTGGCGGGCGAGATCGTCCGCCTCAACCACGGCATCTTCACCTACGCCGTGCTGGAAGCCCTGAAGGGCGGCGCCGACGGTGCGCCGAAGGATGGCGTCGTCTCGATCCGCGAGATGCTGTCCTATATCGAGACGCGCATGCCGGAACTGTCGCAGGAATACCGCTCCAAGGCGCAGTACCCGGTGGTCGACAGCCGCGGCATGGACTTCCCCATGGCTTCGAACTGAGCTGGGCGTCGAACTGAGCCGAACCGAACCGGCGATCCGCGCTACGAGAAGCGCGGATCGTCCGGACGGCGCAGCGGCCAAGCCTTTTCCACGGTCGCGTATTCGCTGTAGCCGAGGCGGGCGATCGGGCGGAAGGCCGCCACGTCGACCCGCCCGTTCTTGATGATGGCATCGTCGATATGGATGCCGACCACTGTGCCGAAGACGACGAAGGCCTGCATGTCGGGCCGCGCCGGATCGACCGGCATCTCCAACGTCCGCCAGTACCTGCATTCCAGCGCCACCGGCGCCTCGGCGACCCGGGGCGGCTTCACCATGCGGCTGGGCGCGGCGGTGAGACCGGCCAGCTGCATCTCGTCCACGCCATAGGGCACCATGGTCGTGGTGACGTTCATCTGCTCCTTCAGCGCCTCGGTCACGATGTTGACGACGAATTCCCCCGTCGCCTCGGCATTCATCCGCGAGTGCTTGGTCGGGTCGTCGCCGTACTTCCCGGTGATCGAGAAGTAGACCATCGGTGGAAACTCGGAGACGCCGTTGTAGAAGCTGTAGGGCGCGAGGTTGACCCGGCCCTGCGGATCGACGGTGGAGATCCAGCCGATCGGCCGCGGCACGATCAGCGATTTCAGCGGATCGACCGGCAGGCCGTGATCGCGCTTGGCGGCGTCGTAGAACATGGCTCTCGATTTGCTGTGTATGGAGGGGGGCGAGCCTACCTGTCGTGTGAGCGATGGGCCAGCCGGTTGCCAGCGGGCGGCGTCGCAGCCCATATTGCGCCATGACCGAGATGCCGATCAGCCAGATCGAGAGCTGGCATGCCCACGTCTATTTCGACGATGCCAGCAAAGCCGCCGCCTTGGCGCTGCGCAAAACCATCGAGACCCGCTTCCAGGGTGCGATGGAGATGGGGCGTTTCCACGAACGCCCGGTCGGCCCGCATCCGCGCTGGAGCTACCAGGTGGCTTTCCGGCCGGAGCACTTCGCCAGCATCCTCCCCTGGCTCAGTCTCAACCGGGGCGATCTCGTCGTCTTCGTTCATCCCAATACGGGGGATGCGCTGGGCGATCATCGCGATCGCGCCGTCTGGCTGGGCGCCAAGCTCGACCTCGACCTCGACGCGCTGAAGGGCTAGCGATCGCCGTGGACGCTCCCCCGCATTGCGCTACCCTCCGGTCCCAATGAACAACCGGAGGAAGCCAGAATGAGCGGACGTCTGAACGGCAAGGTGGCGCTGATCACCGGCGCGGCGAGCGGCATCGGCAAGCGGTCGGCCGAGCGCTTCGTCGCCGAAGGCGCCAAGGTGCTGCTCACCGACATCCAGGACGTCAAGGGCGAGGAAGCCGCCGCAGCGCTGGGCGGATCCGCCGCCTATCGGCATGCCGACGTCACCAGCGAAGCCGACATAGCAGGTGCCGTCGACGAAGCCGTGCGCCGGTTCGGCAAGCTCGACATTCTCTTCTCCAATGCGGGCATTCCCGGCAACCGCACCGGAATCGAGGAGACCGACATCGCCGCCTGGGACCATTCCATGGCCGTCCTGCTGCGCTCGGTCGTGATCGGGGCGAAGCACGCGACCCGGGTGATGCGCCCGCGGGCCTCCGGCTCGATCATCAATCTCGCCAGCGCGGCCGGTCTGCTGCCGGGCGCCACGCCGCACGACTATTCCACCGCCAAGGGCGCCGTCATCCACTTCACCAAAGGCCTCGCCATGGAGCTCGGCGAAAGCGGCATCCGGGCCAATGCGATCTGTCCCGGCTATACGCTCACCCCCATGCTGGTCGGCGGGCTCGGCCTCGGCATGCAGGCGGTCGAGGCGATGGGGCCGCGGGTCGACGCCGCCTTCGCCCCTGTGAACGCGCTGCCCAAGGCGGGCAGGGTCGACGACATCGCCAGCGCGGCCGTCTATCTGGCGAGCGACGAGGCGGGCTTCGTCACCGGACAGGCGCTGGCCGTGGATGGCGGGGTCGCCGTCGGCGCGCATTGGAGCGGGCATCGCGGCCGCATGCGCGGGGTAATGGAAAAGCTGTCGGGCGATCCCGCCTGACGGGGACCCGTTAACCGCTTCCTCCTAGCCTCGGGCGGCATGAACAGGATGTCGCCCGGCATGATCTCGGCCTGGCTCGGCGCGCTCGGCGTGCTGGCGGTGCTGTGCTTCCGCTTCCCGCAATGGCTGACCACGCCCGAGGTTCGCGCGGTGGTCGATATTCCGCTGCTGCGCAGCGTCCTTCTCGTGGGTCTTCTCGCCGGGGCAGCACTCGGCGGTCTGGCGCTGCTCGCGAACCGTGGCCGCCGGCCTGGACTGCTCGGCCTTGCCCTGGTGTTCCTCGCCTTCGCCCTGGGCGGCGCCGATGTGCCCGTGCCCGACAGCCTGCCCCGGCGCAATCTGTATCTCGGCCTCGACTACTTCGTCCTCAGCCTGTTCTTCACCGCCCTCGCCTTCATCGGAATCGAACGGCTGAAACCCCGCCTTCCGGCGCAGGGGCCGCTGCGGCCGGACGCCGGGCTCGACCTCGCCTATTTCGCCCTCAATCATCTCGGCATCGCCTTCATCCTGCTCACGGTCAACGCCGTCGCCGATGGCGCGGCGCGGCTGTCGCCCGGCCTTCCCTTCGGCGGCTGGCCGGTCGCCGTGCAGTTCGCCCTCATCGTGCTGGTCGCCGACCTCACCCAATACGTCCAGCACCGCGCCTTCCACGGCATCCCCTTCCTCTGGCGCTTTCATGCGATCCATCATTCCATCGAGCGAATGGACTGGCTGGCCGGATCGCGCCTGCATTTCCTGGAAGTGCTGTTCCAGCGCGCGCTGGTCATCGCGCCGGTTCATCTGCTGGGTTTCGGGCGCGAGGCGATCGACCTCTATGTCGTCTTCGCCGGAACCATTACCGTCTTCATCCATGCCAATCTCGGGCTCGGGTTCGGCTGGTTGCGCTATGTCATCGCCACGCCCGCCTTCCATCACTGGCACCATGCCGCCGAGGAAGAGGCGAGAGACCGCAACTTCGCCGTTCACCTGCCCCTGCTCGACCTCCTCTTCGGCACCTTCCACCTGCCCCGACGCTGGCCGGAACGCTACGGACTCCTGGACGAAAAGCTGCCCGATGGGCTGCTTGCCCAGCACCTGTACCCCTTCCGCCGCGATCGGCGCTAACCCTCACGGCTGCCTCTCCAGCACCGGGGCACGGACCGCGCCCGACGTCTTCCAGAGCGAGAACAGGATGCCGCCGCCGATCAGCCCCAAGGTCACGGCGAGGGAGATCAGCGGGTCGGTCTTGCCCACGATCTGGTTCCAGAAGATCTTGCCGCCGATGAAGATCAGAACCAGGGCCAGCGCGTATTTGAGATAGTGGAAGCGGTGCATGACCGCCGCCAGCGCGAAGTAGAGCGCGCGCAGGCCGAGGATGGCAAAGATGTTCGAGGTGTAGACGATGTAGGGATCGGTGGTGATGGCGAAGATCGCAGGAATCGAATCCACCGCGAAGATCAGGTCCGCGACCTCGACCAGCACCAGCGCCAGGAAAAGAGGCGTGGCAAACCAGGCCAGCTTCCCCTGGGCATCGGGCTGGCGCACGAAGAAGCGCTCGCCGTGCAGCTGGTCGGTCACGTTGAGACGCCGGCGCACGAAGCGCAGGACCGGATTGTCGCCGATCGCCGGCATGGCGTCGGCCACAACCAGCATCTTCACCCCGGTGAACAGGAGGAAGGCGCCGAAGAGGTAGAGCACCCAGGACGCCTCCGCGACGACGGCCGCGCCAACGCCGATCATGATGGCGCGCAGCACGATGACGCCGAGAATGCCCCAGAACAGCACGCGGTATTGCAGCGCGCGCGGCACGGCGAAATAGGTGAAGATCAGCGAAATGACGAAGATGTTGTCGAGGGCGAGCGACTTCTCGACGAAGAAGCCGGTCAGATAATCCATGCCGGACTCGGCGCCCATCTCCCACCAGACCCAGCCCCCGAACAGGAGCGCGACGGCGATATAGCCGGCACTCAGCCACAGGCTCTCGCCGGCCGGAATTTCACGCGCCGAGCGGTGCAGGACGCCGAGATCGAGAATCAGCAGCGTGGCGACGAGGCCCAGGAACGCCGCCCAGGCCCAGGCTGGCTTGCCCAGGAAGACAGCGTCGAAGAAGGCGGGGACGAAGTCCATGTGTCGTGTCCTCCAGATGCCGATACGCCGAGGCGCAGGGACAGGTGAAGGATCCGACATCGCGGCAAAGGGAGCGCCGCCAGAGGGGCCCGGATCCGGGGTGAGCCGAGACATAGGAGCCGCGGCCGCCGGGTCAAGGCCGGCATCGGGAAATATCTAGGAGGGTAGGACTCCGGCCCTCGGATCGAGCGGCAGCAGCTTCGCCATCCCACTCGCCTGCTCGTAGAGGGCGCCGGCCTGCAGAAGGGCCGCCTCGCCGCGCGGGCGGCCGACGAGCTGCAGACCGACCGGCCGCCCGAAGCGGTCGAAGCCGCAGGGGATCGAAAGGGCGGGATGGCTCGCCACCGTGATGGCGGCGTTGATGGTCGATCCGGCCATGTAGTTCTCGAGCTTCACCCCGTCGATCGTCTCGGGGTGGCGCAGGTTGACGTCGAAGGCCGGGGTCGGCGCGCCGGGTGTCACCAGGAGGTCGTAGGTCTGGAAGAACACGCTCATGCGGCGGAAGAAGGCGGCGCGCTCGTGCTCGGCCCAGGCGAGCTGCTCGGGTGTCTGCGCCATGCCCTTCTCGGTGTTCCAGACGATGTCGGGCTTCAGGCGGTCGCGATGCGCCTTCATGCGCTCGATCTGGGCCACCACGAAATGCTGCGAGCGCAGCACCATGAAGGCCTGCTCCACCTCGCCGAGATCGGGGCTCGCCTCCTCGACGATGCAGCCGATGCTCTCGAAATGGCGCATCGCCGCTGCACAGATCTCGCGCGTCTCGCGGTCGACCCTGATCCCGCCACCGAAATCGGGCGTAAAGGCCACCCGCCTCGGCGCCGCCAGTGCCGCCATGCCGGCACTGAAGGAGAGTGCCGGCGCCTCCATGGTGAGCGGATCGAAGGGGCAGAGTCCGGTCATCGCGTCCAGGAACAGCGCGATGTCGGGCACCGTCCGCGCCATCGGCCCCTCGACCGAAAGCGGCGAGAACAGGTTCTTCGCCGTGCCGCGCGTCACCCGCCCGGGCGAGGGGCGCAGGCCCACCACCGAGCAATAGGAAGCCGGGCGCCGCAGCGAACCGCCGTGGTCGGAGCCATGCGCCAGCCACACCTCGCCCGTCGCCACCGAAACCGCGCCGCCGCCGGTGGATCCCCCGCAGGTCAGGGCCGTGTTCCAGGGATTGCGCGTCCGTCCGAAGACCTCGTTGAAGGTGCTTCCCCCCGCCCCGAATTCCGGCGTGTTCGACTTCGCCACCACGATGCCGCCCTGCGCCTCGATCCGCTCGACCAGCGGATGCGAGACGCTCGGCACGTGGTCGGCGTAGAGCGGCGAACCATAGGTGGTGCGCACCCCGGCCACGTCGGTCAGATCCTTGATCGACACCGGCAGGCCGGCGAGCAGCGTCGCTTCCTTCGCCGCCATCAGCCGCTTCGCATGCGCCCGGGCGCGGTCGAAGCAGAGCGTCGGCAGGGCATTCACGGCGGGTTCGACGGCCGCGATCCGCCGCTCGGCCGCATCGATCAGGTCGAGCGGAGAAATCTCCCCCGCCTTGAGGCGGGCCACCGCCTCGGTCGCGGTCAGCCGGATCAGGTCGTCTGTCATGCCGATGATCCTATCCGCCCAGTTCCCGGATGAAGGCGCAAACCGCGTCGTTGAAGCCTTCGGCGGCATCGATATTGACCGAATGCCCGCCATCGAGGTCGATGATACGGCAGTTCGGGACCAACTGCTCGGCCCTGTCCCGCAAGGGCTGGAAGGCCGCCTCGCGCCGGCCGTTGGCGATCAGGGTCGGCACCCGGAAGGCCGCCAGGTCGTCGGCGATCGAAAGCTCTGGCGATGTGTGGCGCAGCGACAGCGCGATCGCCGCCGGCTCCAGCAGGTCGGCATCCGCCCAGAGCGCGTCCCGCACCGCCTGCGGCAGGCGTCGCGCCTTGCGGGGGTGAATGGGAAAGGCCTCCAGGGCTGTCCGGCCCCCCGCCTCGATCGCCGCCGCCCGCGCGAGCTGCGGTGCGCGTTCCATGCGCGAGAAGGCGGAAACCGAATTGGTCGCCACCTGGCCGATCACCCGGTCCGGATGATCGAGCGCATAGCGCAGGGTCAGTCCCGCGCCGAAGGACTGGCCGCAGACGAACCAGCGGTCCACGCCGAGCCGATCGCGTATGGCCTCGAATGCCTCGCCATAGGCGCGCACCCGATAGGCGGCCGGATCCTCGGGGGCGGGCGATCGGCCATGGCCCCAGAGCTCCAGGACCACCGGCCGGCATACCGCCCGCAGCGCCTCGATGTTGAGGCGCCACTGGGCCCGGCTGGACAGGAAGCCGTGGACCAGCAGGAGGGGCGGCCCGGCGCCTTCGTGGATCTCATAGGTGGGAAGCATGCCGACAGGCTGCCGCAGTTGCCGCGCCGGTCAACGGGGCCGGCCAAATCATCACATTCATGCGTATGGGCGGGCACGCGGCTTTCCAGCGCCCCAGAATCGCGCTAGCGACAGTGTCGACATGCAATCCGCTGCAACCGAAGGCGCCTTCCGCCGCATCATGCGGAATGCAGGCTATCTGCTCGGCGGCAAGGCAGCCGGCACGGTCCTGCATTTCGCCGCCCTGGCAGTGGCGAGTCGCGCCCTCGGACCCGAGCAGTTCGGTGTCGTGGTCTTGATCCACGCCTTCGCCCAGACGGCCGGCGGGCTCGCCGCCTTCCAGACCTGGCAGTCCCTGATCCGGTTCGGCACCAGGCACCTGATCGACGGCCGGACCGCATCCCTGCAGCGCCTGATCGCATTCGGCGCCTGGCTCGATCTCGGCACCGGCCTCCTCGCCATGATGGCGGCGATGGCGATCCTCGCCCTCTTCGGCGACCGCACCGGAGTCCCCGGCGACTTCGTCGGCACGGCGATCCTCTATTGCCTGGTGATCCCCACCATGGCCTCCTCCACCGCCAGCGGGTTGTTGCGTCTGCTGGATCGCTTCGGCCTGCTGGCCTTGCAGAGCGGCGTGAACGGTGGCATCCGCCTCCTCGGCGTCGGCCTCGCCGCGGCCACCGATGCACCGCTCGCCGCCTATATCGCCGCCTGGTTCGCGTCCGACCTTCTCGCCGATCTGCTGGTCTGGGCCCTCGCCATCCGCGAGACCCGCCGCCGCGGACTGCTCCTGGGCTTTTCAGGCAATCCGCGCGGGGTGCGGGCCGAAAACCCGCGATTGTGGCGCTTCGCCATGACCACCAACGCGGCGACCGGTGTGGCCACGCTCCTCGGCCCGGCCCTCACCCTGTTCGTCGGCGCCCTCCTCGGCCCCGCCGCGGCGGGACTGTTCCGCATCGCGCTGACGCTGATCGAGGCGGCGGCCAAGCCCGGTGAACTGCTGACACGGGCCTTCTTCCCGGAAATCACCCACCTGCGGGAACAGGGACGGATGGGCCACTTCTGGTCGGTGACCGCGCGCGTCGCCCTCCTGTCCCTCGGCTTCGCCGCGCTGGTCGTGCTGGCTCTCGAATTCGCCGGCCGTCCGCTGCTGACGGCGGCCTTCGGCCCCGGCTACGAAGGCGCCCAGCCGGTCCTCGTGATCATGGCCTATGGGCTGATCGCGGCGCTTCCACTGTTCTTCCTCGAGGCCGCGCTCGTCGCCCTCGATCGCGCGGAAGCGGCCTTGACCGCGCGGGGCCTCGGGGCGATTTCCACGCTCGGGGCGCTGGCGGCGCTCGGGCCGAGCTTCGGTCTGCTGGCCGCCGGGCATGCCTATGTCGCCGGCATGACTGTGGTCGCCGGCGCCGCCCTCGCTTTCCTGTGGTTCGGCCGCGGCCGGATTCAGTCCATCGTCCCGAGATGATCGCCGAGGCGCAGGGTGAGCGCCACGATGCTGAGCGTGGGGTTGGCCCAGCCGGCGGTCGGGAAGACGGAACTGCCGGCGATCCAGAGGTTCTCTTTCCCGTGCACCCGGCAATCGGCGTCGACGACCCCCCGTCTGGGATCATCGGCCATGCGGGTGGTGCCGATATGGTGGTTGCCGCCCTGCAGGTACTCGTGGTGATCCTGCTGCGCGGCGGCGAGCGGCCAGGCGCCGCCGGGATCGGACAGCCAGTCGTCGGGTTCCACCGTCCCCCAGCCGAGACGGGCGCATTCCTTCGCAAACAGCTGCGTCAGGACCCCGACGGTACGATGGTCTATGCCGCTCAGCCGCCAGTCGACATCGGCCCGACGCTGTCCCAGGGCATCGCGGGCTTGCGACAGGACCACCCGGCTGTCCGGATTGGGCGCCTGCTCGCCCCGCACCAGAAGATAGACGTGCTCGGGCCGGGCAATCATCGCATGCCGGCGGACGAAGCGGCGAACGAGGTTGGCCGGGGCCTCGTCCAGGACCGGCAGGAACGCCGCGAGCCGGCTCGGCAGGCGTTCGGGCCAGCGCCTGAGCTTTACCCCCTTCCAGATGGCGAGCGCCGCCTCGGTGACCCCGGGCAGGGAACGATAGTAGATGCCGAGCGACGAATTCAGGATGCCGTGTCGCTCCTGCGCCGCCGCGGTGGCGGTGATGGTGGGCCAAAGCGCCGGTTGGCGAAACGGAAAGTGCTTGCGCCAGGTTTCCAGCAGCGCATAGGCATCCGTGGGCTGTACCCGCGCCACCCGGCATTTCGGGTGCTCCATGAAGAAGCGTCCGACCAGGTCGTGCCGGTTGCCGATGCCGCCCGTCTCCTCCTCGTCCGAGGCCAGGAGCAGCCGGGCGTTCTCGATCCCACCCGTGGCCAGCACGAAGCGCCGCGCCCGAATGCGGAAGGAGGAGCCCGTCAGGCTCCGCGCATCGGCGTGCGAGATCCGCCGTCGATCCGCGTCGGTGTGCAGCGCCGTCACGGTGGCGTTCAGAAGCACCCGGATGTTCGCGGCGGCGCGCAGTTCGGCCCGATAGGTTTCCCCGAACCGCAGCGCCTTCAACCGCCAGAAGGGGGTATCGAAGATGTCCGGATCGAGCGGCGGCGCCGGCAGGCCGGTGTCGGCCCAGAGGCCGGCATCGTAGCGGCTCTCCCCGACCCGGCAGACGTCGCTCGCCCGGCGGAAATACGGCAGCATGGCTTCATGGCCGATCGGCCACCCGCTGTGCTCGACCCACGGCCTGACCTTGAAGTCGATCGGGTCCAGCGGCACGCAGCGACCCGACCAGGTCGCCGTCGTGCCCCCGAAGCGCCGTTCGCGGGTTTCCGCCAGGTCGTGATAGGGGAGCCCCAGATTCGCGCCGGCGTTCAACGAGGCGGCCAGCTTGTCTTCCCGCAGGCCGCCGCTCTCGACCAGGCAGATCTTCCGCGACGAGCCGAGAAGGGCGCGCGCCAGAGTGATGCCCGCCGCACCGGCCCCGATGATGCAAACATCGGCCTCGACCGGGGAAGCGGAGCCCAGCTCGCGCGAATCGATCAGCATGCACGACGCTTACTACAAGACGTTGACGGCCAGAAGCACCCGCCTCGGATGGCTGACCCGATGCCGCGCCGCAGGTGCCGCTCAGGCGGCGCGGCGCATGCTCACCAGTTCGATCTCGAAGGTCAGGCTTTCCCCGGCCAGCGGGTGGTTGGCGTCGAGCGTCACCTGCTGCTCGTCCGCCGCGACCACGACCAGGGCGATGACTTCCCCGTTCGGCGCCTCGGCCTGGAGTTCCATTCCCGGCTCCGGGGTCACGTCGTCCGGCAGCGCGCTGCGCGGAACCTGCATCATCCGGTCCTCGTGATGCTCGCCATAGGCATCTTCCGGTTCGAGGGTCACGGTCTTCACCTCGCCGACGGCCATGCCCAGCACGGCGGTGTCGAAGCCCGGAACGACCTCGCCGTTGCCGAGGGTGAATTCCAACGGCTCGCGCCCGCGCGAGCTGTCGAAGGTGCTCCCGTCATCCAGTGTGCCGGTGTAGTGAACGCGGACGTAGTCGCCCGTGCGCGCCTTGCTCATGTGGGATCTCTTCTGCTGTGGGTCGCAAAGTACCCGTGCCCAGCAGGGCAACGGAGCGATGGGGCCGCCTGCATGCGTGCCCGCTGGCCTCATCCTGGCAACTGGCACCGCGCTTGTCTCGGGTGAAATCGATCGCAACGGCGAACCGACGGGATCCGGAAAAATGATGGTTAATGTAACGTGAACGTCACGGAGGCGGTTTACGTGGCAGGCCCTGCCTAAATCGACAGGACTGGCAAAGATGACGCGCCGCCGTTTCGAATGTCTGCCGCTACCCTTCCTTGCCGTCGCGCTCCTGCTCGGCGTGCCCGATGCCAAAGCGACGCCGTTCACGGTCAACAGCGGCGTCACCGACACCTCGAGCAAGACGCTCACGGGCACCGAGACCGGCAGCATCCTGGCAGGCGGCGCGCTCGCCGTCACCGGCACGGCGATCACCGCAAACAACGGCACCACGAACATAACGATCGACAATTCCGGGTCGATCACCGCCGGCAACCGCGGCATCGACACTTCCGGGTCGTCGAATACCGTGCGCAGCATCACGCTGAACAACAATCTCGGCGCCAGCATCAGCACCAGCAACGACGCCTTCCGGGTCAACCTCGATCTCACCGGCGGCACGATCACCGTCAACAACGCGGGGTCGATGCTGTCGGCCACCGGCCAGGCTCTCGACTTCAATTCGATCACCGCCGGCACTGCGACGGTGGTGATCAACAACGCCGCCACCGGAGTGATCAGGGCGGATCTGGCCGACGCGATCCGTCCCGGCAACAAGGCCACGGTCAACAACCGCGGCCAGATCATCGCCTTCGACACCGATTCCGATCCGGGCAACGACGGCATCGACTTCCAGGACTACGGCGGCACCGTGAACAACCTGGACAGCGGATCGATTTCCGGCGCGCGCCACGGCGTGACCGCCACGACAGACATCGCCGTGACCAACGAAAAAGACGCGACCATCACCGGACGCAACGGCTCCGGCGTCGGCTCCGACGGCACGGGCACTGTCACCAACCACGGCACGATCACCGGTGCCGTAGACGGCACCTCGCCCGACGGCGACGGGGATGGCGTCGACATCGACTTCGCCGCCAGCATCACCAACTACGGCACCATTCAGGGCACCGGCGCGGCAGGCAGCAAGGACGGCAGCGCCAATACCAGCGAAGGCATCGCTGCCGGCGGCGGCGCCATCACCAACAAGGCGGGCGCGCTGATCAGCGGCGCGCACAACGGCATCCTGATCGATGACAGCAACAATGGCGGCGCCGGCGCGGCGACGGCCCTGATCAACGAAGGCACGATCCAGGGCCTGAACGGTTTCGGCGTGCGCATCGTCGGCACCCAGGACGACACGGTCACCAATACCGGCACCATCGTGGCCAGCAGCGGTTCGGCGATCGATATGGGCGGCGGCAGCGACACGCTGAAGCTCGGCACCGGCTCTTCGATCACCGGGCTGATCGACGGCGGGGCCGGCACCGATACCGTCAAACTGAACGGCACCGGCACCCTCGCAGACATCACCGGCTTCGAAATCCTGAAGGCGGAAAGCGGCAGCTGGACCCTGGCCGGCACGCAGACCTATGCGGTCGGCGTCGGCATCGCGAATGGCGCCACGCTGAAGGGCGACGGCACCACGCTCATCGCGCCGGTGACGGTCGATGCAGGGGGCACGCTCAGCTTCAGCGGCGCCCCGAGCACCGTCGACGGGACGCTCGACAATGCCGGAACGATCCGGGTCGACAACACCACCGTCACCTATACCGGCACTGTCACCAATTCGGGCGCCTATATCAGCGATCCGTCGACTCAGAACTTCACGACGCTGGTGACCACCGAGACCGGCTACATCCAGGCTGCGGCCGGCGATGTCTATTCGGTGACCGGCGACTTCCTGAACTACAGCGTCCAGGCCGGTGTCTGGGACACCAGGGCCGCAACGCTCGTCTTCGCCGGTGCCTCCGGCACCGATCACCTCATGTTGCTCACCGGATCGGATCTCGGCGCCGTCGCGGCCGGCATGGACGGCAACTTCGCCTGGGGCATCGTCTCGATCGAAGCCGGCAACCGGCTGATCCTGGGCACCGGTCTCGACGATACGACAATCGATGTCGCTCTCTACGTTGGCGAGATTCTCGGCGCGCAGATCAGCAACGACAGCATCGCCAACATCCTCGGCAACGGCTTCAACATCTACTACGACGCGATGCTCTCGGCGAACGAGTATCTCGACGGACTGACCTATGCCCTGGCCGACGGAGGCTTCCTGATCGCCTACAGCGCCGAGGTACCCGAACCGGCCGCCCTCGCCTTGCTCCTTCCCGGCCTCGCCCTCATCGGCTTCGCCACCCGTCGCAGGCCGATCGCCCGGGCCTGAGCCCGACCGGCTCGAAGGGGCCGCCCGCCGCTCCCCTCGGGCCGCTCGCGATTCGGACTGGCGGCGGCCGGGATCGGCACTATCCTGCCGGCATCCTCAGCCCGGCGGCGGCTTGGGGGCCAGGCATCGGCGTGGAAGGACGGGGCTGCGATGACGAGCGGAATCTTCACGGCGCCGGCGAGGCGGATCGGCATGCTGGAGCGGCCCGATTGCCGGATCCACTTCGAAGTGACCGGCAGCGGCCCGGCCATCGTCTTCGCGCACGGCCTCGGCGGCAATCAACTGTCCTGGTGGCAGCAGGTGGCGCATTTCGCGCCCCGGTTCACCTGCATCACATTCGCCCATCGGGGCTTCGCGCCCTCGTCCCCGATCGCCGGCGGCCCGGACCCGGCCGACTATGCCGACGACCTCGCGGCATTGGTCGATCACCTGGAACTCGGCGAATTCAGGCTGGTCGCGCAGTCGATGGGCGGCTGGACCTCGGTTGAATACGCGCTGAGGCGCACCGGCAGGCTGAAGGCGCTGGTCCTGGCAGCGACCACGGGATCGCTCGATCCGCGGCAAATGCGCGAACCGGAGCGCGGCCGGCTGGAGGAGTGGCAGCGCATGTCGCAGGCGACGCTTGCCGACTACGTGGCGAACGGCATCCACCCGGCGGGCGGCGCCCTGATGGCGGCAGAGCAGCCCGCCCTGCACCTCCTCTATCGCCATATCGACGACGTGAACGCGAGCCTCGACAAAGCCGCGCTGCGGGGCCGGCTTTGGACCAACCGCACCCGCGCGCCCGAGGAACTGGCGGTGGCGGGCTGTCCCATCCTGTTCATCTCCGGCGATCGGGACATGGTGATTCCGCCCTTCGCTGCCGATGCCATCGCATCGGTGCTGCCCGATGCCCGGGTCGCGCATATCCCGAACGCCGGCCACTCGGCCTATTTCGAACGCGCGGCCACCTTCAACGCCCTGGTCGAGGAATTTTTCGGCGCCTGAGCCTTCGCTCCTTGCAGCCCGCCGCCTGCTTCCCATTTTCTGGGAACCGGAACGAACGGCCGCCGTTCTCGACCGTGCAGGGAAAGGGAGAGGACATGCCCAAGCGACGCAAGCCCGAAATCGCTCATTCGCCGCTGGCGGCGGCCTGCGCCGACGCCTTCTTGCGCCTTGCCGAAAAATACGACGGCCGGGACTGGCGGGATCTGTTCGAAGCGGTCGCCGTGGAGGTGCCGGACGCGACGTCGGATGACATCCGGGCCGGCCTGGCTTTGGCGGTGCTGATGACCGAACATCCGCCTGAAAACATGGAAACGGCCGATGCGGGCGAGCCGTCGCCCACCGTCCATTGACGATCTCGGTCTGCTAACCGGTCGATTCCATCTCCTGCGGCATCTCTTCGCGGGAAACGATGGCGCGGGCCTTGTCGCGATAATCCGCCGGGCTGCCCTGCCGTCCGGCCTCGCGCCACAATCGCTCTGCATGAGCCTCGACCCGCTCGTCGACGGAATTGCCGGGCCAGGGACGCTTCGCCGCCGAGGCGTCCACGGGCTGTCCGCGCGGTGCGCCGGTGAAGATGCCGGCGATGGTCTTGAACAGTTTGGACATCGCGCTCTCCCAGGGGTGCTTCGCCGACCAAACGGCGAGGGCGCGCGGTTCGTTCCGGTTTATACTGCGCCTATGTCGCCCCCCGCTTCCCCCGCAGCCAGCCAGCCGGCACCGGCCGCCCTTCAATGCGCGCGCTGCGGTGCCGGATTCCTATGCCGTTCGGGCCCGGACTGCTGGTGCATGACCCTGCCGCACCAGCCGATGCCGCAAGGCCCGGCGAGCTGCCTCTGCCCAGCCTGCCTGGGCAAGGAGATCGAGGCGGCGGCGAAAGCCCGGGCGCGGTAGCCGCCCCCGGCCTGTCCGCGTCAGAGTTGCAGCACCCGGCGTTTCGCCGCGTCGAATTCCGCCTCGCTGAGCGCGCCGCTGTCTTTGAGCGAGGCGAGCGTGGCCAGTTGCGAGGCGATATTCCCGCCCGCCGGCGGGGCCGCCTCGGCGACCGGCTCCCTCCTCAATGTCGTTGGAGGCGGCGATGCGCCGACCGGTGCGAGGACCGTAGCCGGCGTGGTCGCGGACGATGCCGTCTCCACCGGGATTCGCGACCCGCGAGCGCTTTCCTCGTAGGCGACCTCCACCCGTCCGGGTTCATCGGCCGCCCCGGGCAGGCACTCCGTCACCCAGAACTTGAGGCGACCGCCCTTGCGCGCCAGCATCGCCACCTCGGTGCCCTGCAATCGCGGCAGGAAGCCGAGCGTGCCGCCGCCCCGCCGCTGCAGCCGGATACGGTCGCCATCCGCCTCCGCCTCCAGCACGGCATCGAGTTGCTCCCGGGCCAGGAGCGTGGCGAAGACTTCGGGCGGCACCCGGCCCAGTTCCGCCGTGCCGGAAACGCCGATCGCCGGCGCCGTGCCCGCCGGCTCCTGGCGCGACACCGGTTCCGCCGCCGGGCGGGTGCGGGTCAGGATCATGAAGGCAAGGAGGATAGAGGTCACCGCGGCGGCTGTGCTCGCCGCGCGGGCGGCGGCGATGAAGTCGCCGTCATAGCCACGCTCGGCAAGGCCGTTCCAGTACGAGGCGCCGATCTCGTCGGCCAGCAACAGCAGGATCAACGTGGCGAGAAGCGCCCCCACCCCCCAGATCAGCCAAGAGCGGCCGGTGAATGCCGCCACCGCGGCCAGCAGGATACTCGGCCCGAAGACCATGACCCAGAACAGCATTTCGAGGGTTTGTCCCTGCGGTGTCATCCGTTCGCCGCTATTTCCGCTGTGCATCCGAGCACACGCTATGCGCGCTGCCGCAACCCAACCGCCCAGCCGGGGGGCCGGTTCCCGGATCGGGGTGCCGGCACCGCGTCAAATCCCCCGATACTGCAAACGGTTACAAATTTGTCCCCGTCGACCGGCCCTGGAGCCGCCTATCCTCAGTCTGCACGGAAAGATTGCGGGAACCGACATGAACGAGCCGACGATCTCCCGCCTGCTGGACGCGATCGACCGGGCGGTAGCCGCGGCGGAGGATGCCGGTCTGTCGCGGGAAGCGGCCGGCGCGCATGTCCTGGCCTATGCGGTGCGCACCATGCGCGAGCGGCTGGGCGGGCTCGACGTCGCGCAGGCGCTCGCGGTCGAGGCGACGCGGCTTGCCGGCGGTTCGAACGGCCCGCACTAACCCGGCATCGCCGGAACGCAGGGGCGGATGTCGGCCAGTACCGGCAGGTGGTCGGAAGCATGCGCGGCGCGCGGATCGATCCAGCTCTGCATCAGGCTGTCGACGGGCCGGCAGTAGACGCCGTCCAGGCCCAGCAGCGGGCGCCGCGCCGGGAACGTCCGGTAGGACGTCCAGGCGGGCAGGATCGGCGACAGGATCCGCCGCACCGAACCCTGCCAGTCGTTGAAATCGCCCAGCATCACCAGCGGTCCGGGACGGGCGAGCGCGATGGCGGCGAGTTGTCTCGCCTGGCGCAGCCGCTCGCGAAAACCGAGGCCCAGATGGGTTGCGATCAGGCGCAATGCCCCCCCCGGCAAGCCGACCACCGCCTCGATCGCACAGCGCTGCTCGCGGCCCGGTACCGAAAGGTCGTGCAGCATGATCTCCGACAGCGGATAACGGCTGATCAGGACGTGACCATAGTGGCCATCCGGCGCGGTGATGGTCCTGGCTTCGGCCGAATGCTCGCCCAGTCCCTGCTGCAGATGCAGCAGCGGCGCCAGCATCTCGAGCCTGCCCCGCGAATCCAGTTCCTGCAGCGCGACGACATCCGGATGGCAGGCGCGCGCCAGCGTCAGGATCCGGTCGAGGTCGTACCTGCCGTCGCGCCCGATGCCGCCATGGATGTTCCAGGTCAGGACCCGAAGATGGCCGGGCGGCCTCAAGCGCCGACCCTGGCGGACGACAGCAGGCGTTGCAGGCCGAAGGACAAGCCGATGCCGCCGACGACGATCGCCGCCATCACCGCCATGTCGCCGAGCGAGGGATCGGACAGGATGTCGAGCGCCTGCCCGCCCAGGATGGACATGGTGAGCAGCCCCGGCGCGAGGCCGAGGAAGGTGCCGGCCACGTAGTAGAGAAACGGAACCCCGATCGCTCCCGCCACCAGATTGATCAGCGAGAAGGGGGCGATCGGCAGCAGCCGCACCGCCGCCACGGCAACGATCCCTTGCCGGGCCAGCGAACGGCCGACCCGGTTGATCCGCGGTCCCATCAGGTCGCGGAGCGGCTGGGTGCCGATCACACGGCCGATCACATAGGTGCTGAGCGCGCTCGCCATGCTGCCGAGCGTCGCATAGAGGAGGCCCTGCCAGGACCCCAGCGCCAGCGCCGTCGCCGCGATCAGCACCGTGACCGGGAAGGCGACCAGGCCGCCCAGCAGAAACCCGGCGATCACGATCGCGGCGAGGGCCGCGCCGTCGAACTGCGTCAGCCAGGAATGCAGGACACGGGGATCGGCGATCTCGGCCAGGGCCGTGTATCGCCAGGCGAGAACGAGGCCGACGAGCAGGAGGAGGCCCAAGCCGGCGGCCAGCATGCGCGGCAGCCAGCGTTCGCCCTGCGGCGCCGCGTTCTCGGCGGCCAGGAATTCGGGCATCGCCAGCGGTTGCTCCGGATCGGCGATCGCCTGGATCGGGCCCGCGCCCTCCGCCGGGATATCCTCGAGGGTGACCGGGCGCAGCTCCCGCCCGTTGCGCTCTCCGCCACGCGCAAGGGCGAGAATCGACGGCTCCTCCGCCAGCCGGGCCTTCACCTCCGCCGGTGTCAGCCCGCAATGTTCGGCCAGCAGGCGATCGCGAACCGCCAGGATGCCGGCGGCGGCGGCAGGGTCCGTCGCCTCGATCACGAGGTCGCATTCGGTGTCGGTCCCCATGGAACGGTTGCACAGGTTCGCCGAGCCGACCCGAAGCAGGCGATCGTCCACGATGCAGACCTTGGAATGCACCATCACATCCGCGCCGCCGCCCTCCCCCGCCACCGTCGGATAGGCGAGGTGGACCCGCTCTCGGACCTGGAAGGCATCGAACACGCGCATGAACTGCGCCCTGCCGACGCCCATCGCCTGATGCTCGAGCCAGGTTTGATGCATCTGCGGGGCGACGATGAGGATCTCCAGCGCCGGCCGCTCCACCAGCCGCCGGCCCAGCGCCGCGGCCAGCCGCAGCGAGGTCAGGAACTGATTCTCGACATAGATGTGCCGCTCGGCCTGCGCGAACATGTCGATGAACAACTGCTCCACCTCGCGGATGCCCTTCTTCGACCCCAGGGCCGGCTCCGTCCGCGCAATGCCGACCTCGACGTCGGTGAACTCGGCTGTCACCGCCGCCGGCCAACGGTTCGCGGGCGGCAGTTTCGCCGGCAGGGACTCGCAGGCGGCCTGGCGCCAGCGCTCGCGCACCAGATCGGCCAACGCCGCCGCCGCCTCGCCATCCACCATCAGCTGAACGTCGTGGAAGGCCCGATAAGGCGCACCGTCCGGGCCGACGCGGAGCTTGTCCTCCGGCGCATGCGCCGGCCGGTCCCAGCGGCGGACGGTCAGGTCCAGCCCGCCGGAAAAGGCGATCGCATCGTCGATGACGACGATCTTCTGGTGATGCGCCGCGGCGAAGGGCAGGTCGTCGGCGAGGCAGAGTTCGATCTGCCGCGGACGCTGCCAGCCGAAAACGAAGCCAGGCAGCAGTTCGCGCTCCAGCGAATAGAAGACGGCGTAGTCCCACAGCAGCAGCTTGATCGAAAGCCCCGGGCGTCGCGTGACCAGGGCTTCGAGGAAATCCCCGAGCGGTTCGGGTAGGCCATCCTCGGCGCTGCCGCTTTCCCCCACCAGGCGGGCGCGGCTGTCGATATCCCAGCCGACGATGAGAATGGAATGTTCGGCGGCCAGCATCGCCGCCCGCACCGCGGCGAAATAGGCGCAGGCATCGACCAGAACGGCCGCCCGATCGGCCCTCGCCCGGCGCCAGACGTTCCGTCCGGGTTTCAGCAGAGGCGTATCAGCGCCGCCAGTGCAAGAGGTGGATCGGAGGTCATCGGCCATCATCCTCCCCGCCAAACCGCGACAGGCGGGCGGAGGTTCCACGCGGGGGGACAGGGCCGCCCCGCGGCACGCCTCTCAGACGGCGGCTTGGCTGCCCTCGGCCCGCCGCATCGGCGCGGACAGGCGGGCGAGGAACTGACCGCTCCGCCAGAGGACGACGGTTTGCCCGGCGCCGAGGCCCGCGATCACCTTGTCGACCGCCTCGGTATCCGAAAGGGCCACGAACCGGCGGGCATCGCCGATGAAATGAGGACTTTCGAGGTGGGCTTCATATATCCGTTTCATGCCCTGAGGTTAGCAAAGCCCGGTGACAGCACGACGACAAATTCGCCGGATCGACCTTAAGATATTTTCACTTCCGCGTTCCGCCCCGTCCCGTCTGCCAGCTGTAGAGCGACGCGCTCAGCACGATCGACACCCGCCCTTCGTCATCGGCGAGCGGCAGGCTCAGTCGCTCGATCTGCTCCACGTATTTGGAATGCAGCAGCGTCGGCACGCCGCTGCGGTAATTCCAGCAACGCTGCTCGCAGACCCGCACGAGGTTGTCATAGAGGTTCGAAGTCCCTTCGCGCCCGCTGCCGGGCTCGATGATGTCGCCGACCCGCGCCGGCGACCCGGCCTCGATCACCGCGCCGCCGACCAGGCGATAACGGAACCGATAGGGATCACGCAGCACATCCACCATCCACAGGTGCGGCAGCAGGTCCGGCGCGGCCCGGGCGATTTCCGTCGGATCGATGTCCCCGCGGCGGGGCGGACAACCTCCGGGTCGATGCCGCTCCAGCCAGTAGCCGTACAGGCGGGCGAGCTTCGGTGACAAATGCTCGGGATGCTCGTTGGAAATAATCCGCTCTCCCGGATGGATTCCAGATTGGGGCATCTGCCGCTTCGACTGGCAGGCCATGTCTGGATACCTATAGCATCTCGGGAATCCCGGCATAGGCCGAAGCGGGCCGGCAGGGCGATGCGCCGCAGGGCGCGGCCGGCGCGCGCCTCCGGCCCCGCCTCTTTCCCACATCCCCTCGCGCCTCTACAAACACAGCCGCTGGGTCAGCCTGTCTTTGCGGGGATGAAGCGATGCGACACGAGGTCACCACCGAAGCCGAACTGGAAGCGCTGTACGGCCTGCCGTCCGGCGCCGCCGTGTACAAGGAGATCGACCACATCTCGGCGCATTACCGCGCCTTCATCGAGGTGTCGCCCTTCGTGGTGATCGCGACCAGTGGCCCGGAGGGCCTCGACTGCACGCCGCGCGGCGACCCGGCCGGATTTGTCCGCGTCGTCGACGATCGCACGGTGATGCTGCCCGACCGGCGGGGGAACAACCGCATCGACACGCTCAGGAACCTGGTGCGCGATCCCCGCATCTCGCTGCTCTTTCTCATTCCCGGCATCGGCCGCACGCTCCGCATCAATGGCCGGGCCGCCATCAATATCGATCCGGCGCTCTGCGCCTCCTTCACCATGGAGGGCAAGGTGCCGCAGAGCGTCATCGTCGTGACGGCCGAGCGCGTCTATACCCAGTGCCCGAAGGCCCTGGTGCGATCGAAGCTGTGGGATGCCAGCCGGCACCTGCCCGAAACTGCCCTGCCCTCCTCGGGCACCATGATCAAGGCGCTGAAGGCCGATTTCGACGGCGAAACCTATGACGCCAATTATCCCCAGCGCCTGAAGGAAACCATCTACTAACGGCACCCCCGGCGCCCGTCCCGGATGCTCGCACGGCGGCCGGTCAGGACAGGCCGCCATCCACCTGGATGACCGAGCCCGTGGTGAAGCCGGAATGCTCGCTCGCGAGGTAGAGCGCGGCGGTGACGATCTCGTCCGGCTTGCCGCTGCGCTTCAGCGCCGCGCCCTTGTTCTGCCGCGCCTCCTCGGTCCAGGCCTGCGAGATGTCGGTCAGGAAGCGGCCGGGCATGATCGCATTCACCCGCACCTTGGGCGCGTATTCGAAGGCGAAGGCGGTGGTGATGGCGTTCAGCGCAGCCTTGGCCCCGGCATAGGGCGCGATCTCCGGGCGCGGCCGGATGGCGCCGACGGAGGAGATGTTGATGATGGCGCCGCCGGCCCCGGCCGCCATGCGGCTGCCGACCAGCGACATCAGCCGGAACGGCCCTTTGAAGTTCAGATGGACGACGCGGTCGAACAGCTGTTCACTGGTCTCCAGCGAGGACGGCGCCAGCGGCGAGCTTCCCGCGTTGTTGATCAGGATATCGACCTTACCGAAGGCCTTGTAGGCGGCGTCCGCCAGCCCTTCCAATTCGTCCCAGCGGGTCACGTTGCAGGCATGCGCCAGTGCCCGGCGGCCCTTCGCCTCGATCTCCGCCTTCACCGCCTGACAGGCATCCAGCTTGCGGCTGGCGACCACGATATCGGCGCCCCGCTCGGCGAAGGCCAGTGCCATCTCACGCCCCATGCCGCGGCTGCCGCCGGTGATCAGAACCACCTTGCCGGTGAAATCGAAAAGCGGATCGGTCATGACTTGAACTTCCTGGATCGTTTCCTGTCCCGGACGCTAGACCGCCATGCGGCGGCGGCGCTGTCAACGCGCCGGCGGGATCCGAGAGGCATCCCGCTTCGGCCAGGTTCCACTACGGGCTCACTGCCGCGATCCGGCATGGGCGGCGGGCACGAAAAAGGGCGGCCCGTGGGCCGCCCTGGTTTCGTGCGAAGTGGAAAGCGCGGGATCAGGCGCGGCGGCGCCGGGCCAGGCCGAGACCGGCCAGGGAAAGGCCGAGGATCGCCAGGGTCGCCGGCTCCGGAATCTCCGTCACCGAAACATTGTCCAGCGCCGGGCCGAAGAAGCCCCCGACTGCGCTCATAAACGACAAAGTCGTCGACGTGGTGGCCGCTGTGAACTGGAATGTCCGCTCCGACCAGTTGGGATTGGCCTTGGTCGAGCCGGCACTGTCGAATTCGAACTCGAAGGTCATGTCGCCATCGTCGGCCACCAGTTCCTTGATCACGGGCGCGCCGTCCGGATTGCCGGCGATCCAGAACGACACGAGATAGGACTGGTTGACGATGGTATCGAAGGTCTGGCTGACGCCGCCCTGTCCGTTGCCGTTCAGGTCGAGGCTGCGGTCGCCGTCCTGGGCCGCCCAGTAGCTGCCGATATAGTCGATGCTGTGACCCAGCACCGTCCAGCCGGTGATGCTGGTGTTGCCCCCGGCGAGGGTGGTGAAGCTGCCCGGTGCCGGGCCGATCTCGAAACTGCCGTTCTGGAACGCGGCGGCCGAGGCATTCTGGGACAAGGCGATCGTACCCAAAACGGTGGCGGCGATCAGGGCGGAACGGACAGAAATGTTTTTCTACTGTGTGCGACCGCATTAAAGCAAACTGAATGCCAAAATAAATTACTCAATTGAATCAATGGACTGAATTTATATTGCATTCGACACGGAAGTGAAATGTAAGGCAAACCGACACTCCGCACGCGAACGCATGGATCGATCGGCGCTCGCGTCCAGGCAATGCCGCCTGCATCGTAGCCCGGCATTTTGGTTCGGCAGGCGCTGCCCCTCCTTTGCGAAGCCGGAGATCGTCGATGCAGGCCGAGCGGCGCCCTGGCTCTGCGTGGCGGCCGATGAAGCTTGCGAATTCCGATTGCCGCCGCATCGTCCTCGCCCGATCATCGCCGCCCAAACTGTGGAAGACCGGTTGCCGTGATCTATGTCGTCCTGCTGCTCGCTGTGATCGTGCTGGCCGTCCTGTGGTGGTTCAGGACGGGCCCGGGCAGAACCGCCGATGCCGCGCCGGGCACCCTGCTGTCGGAACCGGCGCTGCGCTCGGCCTTCGGCATGTCGCTCGCCGAATGGCAGGCGCATGTCGGCGCGCAGAGCGATCCCGAACGCGCCTGGCGCGGCAACGCCTCGGCGATCGGCGACACGCTGATGGAACGGACCGATCCCGGCACGGTGGTCGCGACGAGGCCGGTCTTCGAGCGTTCGACCGACCGGCCCGATGCCCTGGTCGTCGTCATCGTCAGCCGGCCGAAGCCCGAGGGCGTCGACGGCGCCGTCGCCGCGGAAGCGATCCGGCGCACCACCACGGCGCTGCTGCCCCGCTACATCGTCACCGGCACGCAGATCGAGGCGGAGGAACAGATCACGGTCGAGTTCATGGTGACCGAAGAGCGCTGATGCCCTGATCCTTGACAAGCGATCCCCCGGGCCCCGACGCTGGCCGCACCATCCCGCCCGCGCCCGGAGTACCGCCAAATGACCCGCCGCATCGCGCTTCTCGGCTTCGCGCTCGAGACCAACGGTTTCGCCGCCCCGGCCGAGGAAGCCGAGTTCCGCGAGAAGTGCTACCTCGAAGGCGAGGATCTGGCCCGTGACCTGAAACAACCCGCCCCCCGCGTCTCGCCCGGCTTGAACGGTTTCATCTCGGTGATGGACGCCGCCGGTCCCTGGGAAATGATCCCGGTGCTCTACACGACCGCAGGAGCCAGCGGCCCGGCCGACCAGGCCTTCTTCGAAGCCTGCTGCGCCAGGATCGAGGCGGCGCTGAAGGCCGCGGGTCCCCTCGACGGCGTCTACTGCTGCCAGCACGGCGCGGCGGCCGCCACCGAGGACCAGGATGCCGACGGCACCATGCTGAGCCGCATCCGCGCCGCCGTGGGACCGGACGTAGCGGTCGTGGCGACGCTCGACCTGCATGCCAACCTGTCGCCCGCGATGGTGCAGTCGACCGACCTCCTCTGCGCCTATCTCACCAACCCGCATGTGGACATGCGCGAGCGCGGCGAGGAAGCCGCCCGCGCCATGCTCGAGATGTTCGGCGGCATGAAGACGAAGAAGGCCTATATCCACCTCCCGCTGCTGCCGCCCTCGGTCGCCCTCCTGACCAAGAAGGGCCCCTATGCGGATGCCATCGACCATGGCCAGACGCTGGTGGGCGGTCCCATCCTCAACGTCTCCATCCTCGGCAACTTCTCCATGGCCGACAGTCCGCGCAACGGCATGTCCGTCGTCGTCACCAGCCGCGGCGACCAGGCCGCAGCCGATGCCGCCGCCCGCGAGATCGCCGCGCGCATCTGGGCCGACCGGAACCGCTATGTCGCCAAGCTGACCTCGATCGCCGACTGCACGGCGATGGCCCTCGCCGCCGGGCGCGATCCCGCCCGCCCCGCGCTTTGCTTCGCCGATGTCGCCGACAACCCGGGCGGCGGGGCACGCGGCAACACCACCTGGATGCTGAAGGCCTTCCATGAGGCGGGTGTCGAGGGCGCCTGTTTCGGCATCCACTACGACGTGGCCCTCGCCGCCGAGGCGCATGCGCTGGGCGAAGGCGCCCGCTTCACCGCCCGCTTCAATCGCGACGAGAAGGACAAGTACTCGGAACCCTTCGCCGCCGAGGCGGTGGTGGAGAAACTCTCCGACGGCGCCTTCATCGGCCGCCGCGGCAACATGGCCGGCCGCAGCGGCAACATCGGCAAGACCGCGCTGCTGCGTCTCGGCGGCATCCGCGTGGTCGTGGTCAGCGTCCGCAACCAGGCCTACGAGCCGATGATGTTCGAGCATCTCGGCGTCGATCTCGGCGCCGTTCGCGCCCTCGTCCTGAAAAGCCGCGGGCATTTCCGCGCCGGTTTCGACGAGTTCTTCGCCGATGAGCACATCATCGAGGCCGATTGCCCCGGCCTCGTCACCCCGATGCTGGCCCGCGTACCCTATCGCCACATCCCTCGGCCGATGTGGCCTTTCGATGCGGACCTGGTCTGGGCGCCCTGACCGCGAAGATCTCCGCCGATCGTGACCGCGGCACTGTTTCCCGAGTCGAAGGCCGATAGAATCGCGGCCAAGGAACCCGATTCGGTGTCGTTGTCCCATGCCATTGTATCGCGTGTCGGCGCTCGCTCTTGTGTCGATCCTGTCGCTGTTTCCCGCCCTCGCCGGCAATCGCCAGCCCACGCCCGCCGCCCTGCTCGACGAGCGTGCCTTCGCCGTGCCGGTCGATCACGGCAGGCTGACCTTCGGCCGCGCCACGGCCGCGACGGCCGCCCGCGTCACGCTGCGCACCCCGTCGGGCGATGCCGTCGTCTTCGGGCTAGGCGGCATCATGCCGCCGCCCGCCGGGCGGTTCTGCCTGCATCCCGACAGCCGGGCCGGGATCGATTGCGGCGAACTCGCGCGCTCCACCCTCGCAACCCTGCTCGGAGACCGCGAGGTCGGCTGCCTCGCCCCGTCGACTGAGCAGGGCGAATGCTATCTCGCCCATGACGGCGCCTGGTACAGCGTGAACCGGCTCCTGGTGCGCAGCGGCATGGTCCGGGCGCTGGCGCCGCGCTACCACGAGGCGGAACGGCGATCACGCGCCGAGGGCGCCGGCCTGTGGGACCCGGTGGTCTATCCCAGCGGCGAGGACTGGCGCGACCCGGTGGTGCGGCGCCCCGCCGGCTGAAGGCGCCCCGCCGTCAGCCGAGCGCACCTTCCGAGCGCAGCGCCGCGATCTCGCCCTCGGCGAAGCCCCAGGCGGCCAGCACCTCGCCCGTGTGCTCGCCCAGGCGCGCGCTGAAGGGGCGCACCCGGGTTTCGGCCGCCGAGAGGCGGAACGGCGGCGCCATCACATTGACGCTGCCGCCGGCATCCTCGATCGGCTGCAACGCCTGCCGGTGCGCCAGCTGCGGATCGTCCATCAGCTCGTCCACCGTGCGGTAGCGCGAGGCCGGCACGCCATTCGCCTCGAAGGCGGCCATCACGGCATCGGTATCGAGGGCGCCGGACCAGGCCTCGACCTCGTCGATCAGGGCGCCCCAGTTGAGCCGCCGGTCCGCATAGCGCGCGAAGCGCGGGTCGGTGATCCAATCCGGCCGGCCGGCGGCCCGGCACAGGCCCTGGAACGTCCGTTCGTTGGCGACCGCCGGCATGACGAAGCCCTGCCGCGTGCGTACCGGGCCGAACATCGGCCGGCCCGGCGGTTCGAAGGGGATCTGCGCCCGCATGACCTCGCCCATCAGCGTGCCCAGCATGGTCTCGCACATGGAGACGTCGATCATCTGCCCCTGGCCGTCGCGGCCGCGCTGGAAAAGCGCCGTCATGATCGCCCCGAAGGCATAGGCGCCGGAATTGAAATCGGCGAAGAAGACGCCGCAATTGTCCGGACGCTCGCGTCCCGGCTGGTAGGACAGGTGCGCCATCTCGTATCCCGAGGCGGCATGGATCATCGGCGCGTAGGCCGGCAGTTCAGCCGCCGGGCCGGTCTGCCCATAGCCCGATATCGCGCAGTAGATCAGGTCGGGCTTCACCGCCTTCAACCGCTCGTAGTCGAGGCCCAGGCGGCGCATCACGCCGGGACGGAAATTCTCCACCAGGACATCCGCCCCGGCGGCGAGGCGGCGGGCGGCATCGACGGCGGCCGGCGCCTTCAAGTCCAGCACGATCGAACGCTTGCCGGCGTTGAGATAGCCGAAGACACCGCTGGCCCCGCCCCGGATCGGCGGCCGGGTGCGCATCATGTCGCCGTCGGGTGCCTCCACCTTCACCACCTCGGCGCCCAGATCGGCCAGCAGGCGGGTGCAATGCGGCCCGGCGATGGTGGTGGTGAAGTCGAGCACGCGGATTCCCGCAAGCGCGTCGGTCTTCATTGGTTGCTCCCTCCCGGACTGGCAAGGCACCAGCATGGCCTCGCCGCCGAGGACCGCGCCAGCGGAATTTCTCGGTCGCGACCGGGAACCGGATCGGCTTCGGCGCTTTTCCGATCTGCCGCGGCCAAGCCAACGGGGAGCGCCAATGTCGAAGGACGACACCTGCACCATCAGTCCCTATTTGCGCCGGCCGCTACGCAGCTATGAACAGGCCCTGCGCGACCGGGAGGAACTCGCCCGCCTGCGCGCTCTCGCCTATTTGGGCTGCACCTCGGGATCACCTTGCGGCGAACCGGGCGGCGGGATGACCCTGATCCGGCCCGGATCCTTGGGGGTGATGACATTCTCCGGCGTGCCGGTGCTCGGCGGGCGAAGAACGCCGTCCTGACGGTCCAGCCGGTCGCTCAGGCTCTCGCCCGGACGCGTCTCGGGTAGAGCCGGCGCCGGTTCGCGGCCGGGCTTCCCCTGGGGATTGGGCGGCTCCGCCGGGGGCCGCGACTGCGCCCCCGCGGAAGCCAGGGTGAACAGGGCCAGCGCGATGCCGGCGAGAATGCGAAGGCGCATTGCTGATCGTCCTTTCTCTCCCCGCCTGTGTTGGAAACGGCCGCGGCGAACAACCGGTTCCAAGGCGCCGCGCGGGTCGCGATGCGCTAGCATCGACGATCGGACCGGAGGGGCGGATGGACTTCCAATTCCTGAGACTGACCGTCGCCGAGGGGATCGGCTGGCTCGACTACAACCGTGCGCCGGTAAACGCCTTCCACTGGGAGATGGTGGGCGAACTGTCGCCGGCCTTCGATGCGCTGCACGACGATCCCGCGGTGCGGGTGATCGTGATCGGCAGCGCGCTGCCGCGCTATTTCTCCACCGGCGCCGATCTCAACGTCTTCGCCGCCATCACGCCTTCGCGCATGCATGAATGGGTCGGCATCTGCCATGCCTTCGTGCGCCGGCTGCGCGCCTCCGACAAGCCGCTCCTGGCGGCGATCGAGGGCACGGCGGTGGGCGGCGGCCTGGAGATGACGCTGCATTGCGACCTGCGCTTCGCGGCATCCGATGCCCGGCTCGGCCAGCCCGAGATCGCCATCGGCATGATTCCCCCGGTGGGCGCCACCCAGGCGCTCGCCCGCCTGCTGGGCCGCCCGGCCGCCATCCGCTTCCTCTACGAGGGCGAGATCATCGGGGCGGAGGCGGCGCGGGCGCTCGGCCTCGTCGACGAGGTGGTGCCGCCCGGCGAGGTGCGGGCCCGCGTCGCCGCCTATGCCGCCGGGCTGGTAGGCAAGCCGGCGCCGGCGCTGGCCGCCATCCGCCGCGCCGTCACCGAAGGCGGCGGCACCGGCTTCGAGGCGGGGCTCGAGATCGAGCGCGACTGGGCCACCCGCCTCGCCGGCACCGAGGAGTTCCGCGCCGGCGTGCGGGCCTTCCTCGAGAAGCGCAAGTCGCGCTGAGGTGGGCGCGCCAGAATTCCGCGACATCCGGCCGGTATATTCTGTACCCTGTAGGGGTTCCGAACCTAGGGCAGCCGGATCTTCCCGGCCCAGCATCCTTCTCGGTGGCGCGCGGCCTCTCGGTTGATCGCGGAATCCGCCGCGGCGGCCCTGCGTGCGTCCCGCGCCTGAGCGGTCCGAAAGCACGTCGAGGAAAACCCCCATGGCCAAGCCCGCCGCCCGCGCCAAGCCGAACAGCACCCCGATCGCCACCGGCGTCACGCCGGGCAAGAAGCGCCTCAACCTCGCACTGCAGGGCGGCGGTTCGCACGGCGCCTATGCCTGGGGCGTGCTCGACCGCCTGTTCGAGGAGACATCGATCGACGTCGACGCCATCGTCGGCACCTCGGCGGGAGCCATGAACGCCACCGTCGCCGCCTATGGCTGGGCCAAGGGCGAGCATGCCGGCGCCCGCGCGGCCCTCGCCGCCTTCTGGAAGAAGATTTCCGACGCCGCGAAGAAGGGCCCGCTGCAGCCCTCGATGCTGGACAAGATGATGGGCAAGGGCAGCCTGGAATATTCGCCCGGCTACATGATCATGGACGCCATGAGCCGGATGTTCTCGCCCTATCAGCTCAACCCGATGAACATGAACCCGCTGCGCGACACGCTGCTGGAAGCGGTCGACTTCGACTTCATGCACAAGGAAAACAAGGTCAAGCTGTTCATCTGCGCCTCCAACGTCATGACCGGACGGCACAAGGTCTTCACCCAGAAGGAAGTCTCGGTCGACGCGGTGCTGGCCTCGGCCTGCCTGCCCTTCATGTTCCAGGCGGTCGAGATCGACGGCGAGCACTACTGGGACGGCGGCTACATGGGCAACCCGCCGCTCTATCCGCTCTTTTATCATACCGACACGCGCGACGTGCTGATCGTGCAGATCAACCCGATCAACATCCCCGAACTGCCGAAGACGGCGCAGACCATCCTCGACCGCATCAACACGCTCAGCTTCAACTCGAGTTTGATGCGCGAGATGCGCGCCATCCACTTCGTCACCAAGCTGATCGACGAGGGCTTCGACGACGGCGGCCGGCTGAAGCGCGTCAACCTGCACACGATCGATGCCGAGGAGCACCTCGGCAAGCTCGGCGTCTCCTCCAAGATCAACGCCGACTGGGATTTCCTGCAGAGCCTGTTCGAGCTCGGCCGCGGCAAGGCGGAAGCCTTCCTGAACGCGCATTACGACAAGATCGGCGTGAAGTCCTCCACCGACATCGAGGCGAAGTTCCTTTAGACCCGCGCGGGCGGGTGGGGATCCGGTCCCTGCCCGCCGCGGTCAACCTCTTGAAACGCCGCGATTTTTGTAGTCCGCTCCCGCCATGACGAACAACACGCTCTTCACGCCGATCAGCATCGGCGGCATGGCCTTGTCGCACCGCGTGGTGATGGCGCCGCTCACCCGGATGCGGGCGACCGTCCCCGGCAATTCCGCCAACGAAATGATGGCGCAGTACTACGCCCAGCGCGCCAGCGCCGGCGGCCTGATCATCGCCGAGGCGTCGCAGGTTTCGCCCGACGGGCGCGGCGCGCCCTGCACGCCGGGCGTCCATTCGCCCGAACAGGTCGCCGGCTGGAAGCGCGTCACCGACGCCGTCCATGCCAAGGGCGGCAGGATCTATCTTCAGCTCTGGCACATGGGCCGCCTGTCGCACCCGTCGCACCAGCCGGACGGCGGCCAGCCGATCGCGCCCTCGGCCGTCGCGGCGAATGCCGACATCACCACGGCCGATTTCAAGCGCGTGCCCTGCCCGACCCCGCGCGCCCTGGAGACGGCGGAAATCCCCGCCGTGATCGGCCGCTATGTCCATGCCGCGCGCTGTGCGATGGAGGCCGGTTTCGACGGCGTGGAGATCCATGCCGCGAACGGCTATCTGCTGGAGCAGTTCCTGCAATCGCGCACGAACCTGCGCACCGATCGGTATGGCGGGCCGATCGAGAACCGCTGTCGGCTGGTGCTGGAGATCGCCCGCGCCATCGCCGAAGTCTGGGGCGCCGGGCGGGTCGGCATCCGCCTGTCGCCCTACGGCATCGCCAATGACAGCGGCGAGGCCGAACCGATGCCGCTCTATTCCCATCTCATCGGCGAACTCGACAAGCTGGGCCTGGCCTATCTGCACCTGATCGAGCCGCGCGCCAGCGGCGCCGGCCAGCGCGAGGTCGACCACAAGGACGTACCCTCGGCGGCTAATTTGTTCCGCCCGATGTGGCACGGCGTGCTGATCGCCGCCGGCAACTTCAAGGGCGGCGACGCCGCCGCCATGCTTGCGGCGGGCGACGCCGATGCCATCGCCTTCGGCCGCTTCTTCATCTCAAACCCCGACCTGCCGGAGCGGCTGCGCCGGGGCGCGAACCTCACCCCCTACAATCGCGCGACCTTCTATACCCGCGGGCCGGAGGGCTATCTGGACTATCCGACCATGGACGCCGCCGCCGCGGAATAGGCGTCGAACGGCCGCGCCGCGCCCTCGAGGTCGAGCAACGCGCCTGTCGTGGTCTTCCGCCAGAGCGCCCAAGGCGGCGGCGCCTCGAATGTCAGACCGGTACCCCGGCCATGAGGCCTGAGCCGCATTTCAACCGGCAGGGATTTGCCGCTAGAAGACGGGGATGAAGGGGCACCGCAAGCGGTTGCGGGTAGTCCCGGGGGAAACGCTGGAATGGACAGTTTCGACTACGTCATCGTGGGCGCCGGCTCGGCCGGCTGCGTGCTGGCGAGCCGGTTGAGCGAGGACCCGACGGTCAGCGTCTGCGTGCTGGAGGCGGGCCCGTCCGACTGGCACCCCTTCATCCACATCCCGGCGGGCTTCATGTACACGCTGGTCAACCCCCGGGTGAACTGGCTCTACACCTCCGAGCCCAGCGAATGGACCGGCGGGCGGCGCATCGCGGCAC
>JALHMN010000039.1 GCA_022844005.1 bacterium
CGGTGGCCGTGGTGTGCTTCCTGTCATAGCCGATATGGGAGATGCGCAGGTCGTGCTCGCGGCCCGTGTCGCCGTCATAGACCTGGTAGAACTTGGCCGCGCCGTTGTAGGCGGCGCCCGGCCCCTGGTCGCCCTTGTCGGGCTGGTAGGGCGCCGCGGTGGTGACGATGGCGACCCGCGCCTGCGAGAGCGGCTTCGTGAGCGGCGCGAAGGGGGCGTCGAGGTAATGCGCCCAGCGGTAGGGCGTCGTATAGCCGATCGCCTTGTAGTACTCCCGCGTGCGTTGCATGTAGGGGATGGCGGCGTCGTAGTCGGGCGCGAAGCCGAGCGGATCGGCGGACTCGCTGGTCATGGTCGTTTCTCCCGGCAGGCGTTCTGGGGCGCTGGCTCAGATGCTATGGGCTGCGGGCGGGCTTGTCACGACGGGCCGCTCGACAGTCGCCGCCAAACCGGTTCTCATCTGGGCAAGCGGAAACCTCCAGGGACGGGAAACGATATGGCGACGCTCATCCGCGACGGCGTGACGCTTCATTACGAGGTGCATGGCGAGGGGCCGGTGCTGCTGCTCAGCCATGGCTATTCCGCCACCGCCGAGATGTGGCGCGGCCAGGTGGCGGCACTCTCGGCCGGGCACCGGCTGGTGCTCTGGGACATGCGCGGTCATGGGCAGTCCGACAGCCCGGACGATCCCGCGCTCTATTCGGAAGCCGCGACCGTCGCCGACATGGCGGCCATCCTCGACGCGGTGGGGGCGAAGACCGCGATCGTGGGCGGCCTCTCGCTCGGTGGCTACATGTCGCTCGCCTTCCATGCGCGGCATCCCGGCCGCGTGCGGGCCCTCCTCATCATCGACACCGGCCCGGGCTTCAAGAAGGACGAGGCGCGGACCGCCTGGAACAGCCGCGCCGAGGAAACCGCCCGGCGGTTCGAGACCGAGGGCCTCGCCGCCCTTTCCTCCGGCAGCGCCGAACGCCGCCTCGGCACCCACCGCGGGGCCAAGGGCCTGGCGGGCGCCGCGCGCGGCATGCTGGCGCAGCGCGACGACACGGTGATCCAGTCGCTGCCCGGTGTCCGGGTGCCCTCGCTGGTGGTGGTGGGGTCCGAGGACAAGCCCTTCCTCGCCGCCAGCGACTACATGGCAGCCAAGATCCCGGGCGCGCGGAAGGTGGTGATCGAGGGCGCCGGCCATGCGGCCAATATCGACCGGCCCGAGGCCTTCAACGCCGCACTCCTCGCCTTTCTGCGCGACCTGCCCGCCGCCTGATCCGTTCCGGCAACCCCGGCCGCGGACGCCGAACGGCCCGCAGGCAGCGGCTTGACATCAGGGCTGAACCGAGGTTCATTTCTTGAAGATGAACCCGGGTTCATTGTTTGGGGCGAGGCGCGATCGGGCATGGTCTATCAGCGGACGGAGAGGGGCGAACGGCGGCTGGCGGACAAGCGCGCGCGGATTCTCCGGGCGGCGCGCGATCTCGTCGCCGAGGGCGGCTGGCCGGCGGCGCAGGTGGACAATGTCGCCGCCCGGGCGGGCGTCGCCACCGGGACGGTGTATCGCCACTGGTCGTCCAAGGCCGACCTCTGCGCCGAGATCGTCGCCACCGTCTCGGCGCGCGAGGTCGGGATCGTCCGCGCGGTGGCGGATGCGGGCGAGCCACCGGCCGAACGGCTCGCCGCCGCCATCCGCACCTTCGCCGATCGCGCGCTGCGCGGCCGCCGGCTCGCCTATGCCCTGATCGCCGAACCCGTCGACCCGGAGGTGGAAGCGACCCGCCTCCAGTATCGGGCCGAACTCGCCCATTGCTTCGAACGCATCCTGCGCGAAGGCATCATGCGGGGCGTGTTCCCGCGCCTCGATCCCGCGGTGGCGGCGGCCTGCATCGTCGGCGCCTTCATGGAGGCGCTGATCGGCCCGCTCGCCCCCGCCCGCGGGACGGGGCCGCGCGCCGACCGGCATCTCGTGGAACAGATCACCCGGTTCTGCCTTCGGGCCAGTACCGGCGGCATGGAGGAAGGCGCATGAACCAGCGGAACCCGGACCCTCGCACGGTTCTCTTCGACCGGCTGCCCTCGCTGCCGCCGGACGGCTATGCCACGCATGAGGTGATGAACCAGGCGACGCCGCTCGCCGGCCACAACGCCTTCTCGGCCGACCGGCTGCTGGTCGAGATCGCCGAACGCGAGAACATCCGCTGGGCGCGGGACCTGCTGGCCGAGGCCGGGGCGACGGTCGGCAGCGCCCATGTGGCGGCGCTCGCCCGCGATGCCAACCGGCACCTGCCCGAACTCCGGGCGCATGACCGCTTCGGCCATCGTGTCGACGAGATCGCCTTCCATCCGGCCTGGCACGAGTTGATGTCACTGGCGATCGGCCAGCAGACGCACTCCCTTTCCTGGACGGCCAATCGTCCCGGCGCGCATCTCGCCCGGGGCATGCTCTCCTATCTCTGGAACCAGGGCGAGAACGGCATCTGCTGCCCGCTCGGCATGACCTATTCGGCGATCCCGGCACTCCGCCTGCAGCCCGACCTCGCCGCCGTGTGGGAACCCTTCATCCTCTCCTCCCGCTACGATGCGACGCCGGCCCCGATGCAGCGGAAGACGGGCGGCACGGTGGGCATGACCCTGACCGAAAAGCAGGGGGGCTCCGATCTCCGCGCCACGCAATCGACGGCCCGCCCCGCCGGACCGCGCCGGGGACCGGGCGAGGCCTATCTGGTCGACGGGCACAAATGGTTCTTCTCGGTGCCGCAGAGCGACGTCTTCGTCACCCTGGCGCAGACCGATCGCGGCCTGTCCTGCTTCCTGCTGCCGGGATGGCTGCCGGACGGGTCGCGCAACCGGCTTCTCATCCAGCGCCTCAAGGACAAGTGCGGCAACAAGTCGAATGCCTCCAGCGAGATCGAATATCGCGGCGCCATCGGCTGGCTGGTCGGCGAGGAGGGGCGCGGCATCAAGGCAGCACTCGCCATGACGCATCTGACGCGTCTCGACTTCGCCATCGGCTCGGCCGGGCTGATGCGCCGCGCGCTGTCGGAGGCGATCCATCACACCAGCACCCGCCGCGCCTTCCAGAAGCCCCTGGTTGCCCAGCCGCTGATGCAGAACGTCATCGCCGATCTCGCCGTCGAGACCGAGGCGGCGACGCTGCTCGCCTTCCGCATGGCGCGCGCCGTCGATGACGAGGAGGCCGGCGACGCCACGGCCGCGCTCCTCGTGCGGATCGGCACGCCGGTCGCCAAGTACTGGAACTGCAAGCGGGTGGTGGGTGTCGTGCACGAGGCGCTCGAATGTCACGGCGGCAACGGCTTCATCGAGGAGGGGCCGATGGCCCGGCTCTACCGCGAGGCGCCGCTCAACGGCATCTGGGAAGGCAGCGGCAACATCATCGCGCTCGATGTCCTGCGCGCCGCCGCCCGCACACCCGACTGCGTGCCGGCCTTCCTCGACGAACTGGCTGAGGCGAAGGGCGGCGACCGGCGCCTCGACCGGGCGATCGACAGCCTCGCCGGCGAGTTGCGCCGGCCGGATGAACACGAGGCGCGGGCCCGCCGCATCGCCGAAAGGATGGCGATCGCGCTCCAGGCCAGCCTGATGATCCGCCATTCGCCCTCGGCGGTTGCCGATGCCTTCTGCGCCACGCGGCTCGACGCGGATGGGGGTGCCGCCTATGGCAGCCTTCCGGCGGGACTTCACCAGCAGGCGATCGTCGATCGCGCCCGGATGCTCGCATGAGCGCGGCACCGATGGCCGGCATGTCGATTGAGGCCGCCCGTGCCCGCTACGTGCCGGTCGAGCGGGGCTTCGACATCAGGCGTCCGGCGATCGAGCCGCGGGCCTTCGCCGCGGAGATGGATCAGGCCTTCGCCGCCGGGACGCCGACGGGCTTCGTGGCGCTCGACCTCTCCGCCGCCCTCGGCACCGCCTATCCGGCGACGACGCCCTTCATGCTGACCCGCTATGCGCGGGTGCGCGCCGGCGAAAGCCTTGCCTGCACGCTCGCCGCCAGCGGCGAGATCTGGGCGGTGCTGCGCGGCGAAGGACGGCTCATCCGCGGCGGCGAAACGATCGCATGGCGGGAGGGCGACGTCCTCGCACTTCCCGGCGGCGGCGCCTCGGCCTGGCAGGCGGAAACGGATGCCGTCCTCTGGGCCACCACCGACGAGCCGGCGCTGGCCTTCGCGGCCGTGCGGCCGGAAGCGGCCGGCCGGGGCCCGATCGAGGCCACGCATTTCCGGGCGGAAGACATCGCCCGCGAACTGGGCGATCTCTATCGCCGCCCGATGGGCCCCGGCACGCCAGGCCGGGCGCTGTTCATGGCGACCGAGCGAACGGAGACCCTCGGCACCTGCCTTCCGGCCATGACCCTGACGCTCAACGCCGTGCGGCCCGGCGAGGAACAGCGGGCGCACCGCCACAATGCCGCGGCCATCGTGCTGGGGCTGCGCGAGGCGGGTTGCGCCTCCACGATCGGCGGCCGGTCCTTCCCCTGGACACGCCATCTGACGCTCCTGACCCCGCCCGGGGTCGAGCACGGGCATCGCAATGGCCTGCGTGTCCAAGGTGCCGTGCGGGACGAGGACATTGCGCTGGCGCTGATCGTGCAGGATGGCGGCCTCTACTATCACGGCCGCACGATGGGCTTCTCCTTCGCATAGGAACGCGCTGCGTTCGGTGAAGGGGGAACGGGCAGCCCGCGCCTCACCCGGTCTCGCCGCCGCTCATGCCGGCTTCCCGGACAGGCCCCCGCTCGGGTTCCGGCTTCAGGTCGCCGCGCCGGGCCTTCCGCCGGCGGCGCCCGGCTTCATGTTCGCCAGCTCGGCCAGGAACTGGCCCGCCTCCATCGGGAAGGGGAAGACGATCGTGTTGCTGCGGTCGCTCGCGATGGCCGAGAGCGTGCTGAGGTAGCGCAGCTGCATCGCCTCCGGCCGCCGGCTCAGGATGTCGGCGGCGTCCAACAGCTTCTGCGCCGCCTGCTGCTCGCCCTCGGCATTGATCACCTTGGCGCGCCGGTCCCGTTCGGCCTCGGCCTGGCGGGCGATCACCCGCACCATGCTCTCGTCGATATCGACATGCTTGATCTCGACATTGGCGACCTTGATGCCCCAGGCATCGGTCTGCGCGTCCAGGATCTCCTGGATGTCGCTGTTCAGCTTGTCGCGCTCGGCCAGCATCTCGTCCAGCTCGTGCTTGCCCAGCACCGAACGCAGCGTCGTCTGCGCCAGCTGGCTGGTGGCCTGCATGTAGTTCTCGACCTGGATCGTCGCCCGCTCCGGATCGATGACGCGGAAGTAGATCACCGCGTTGACCTTGACCGAGACGTTGTCGCGCGAGATCACGTCCTGGCTCGGCACGTCCAGCACCAGGGTGCGCAGGTCTACACGCACCATCTGCTGCACGAAGGGGATCAGGATGATCAGGCCGGGGCCCTTCACCCCGGTGAAACGGCCGAGGGTGAACACCACGCCGCGTTCGTATTCGCGCAGGATCTTGATCGCCAGCGCCAGGAAGACCAGCAGCAGGACGAGGATCGGCGCGTAGAAGGTCAGGCCCGGCAGCATGATGGAATTCCTCCGCTAGTGTCGGTTCGGGCCGGGATCGGCCGTGACGCGCAGGGTGAGGCCGTCGATCGCTTCCACCCTGACGGTTTCGCCGGGCGAGAGCGGCGCATCCGAAACCGCGCGCCAGCGCTCGCCATGCGCCAGCACATGGCCGGCAGCGCCGCTCCAGTCCTGCACCACCCCGCTCTTGCCCGGCATTTCCTCGCGTCCGCTCACCACCTTCCGCCTGCGGGCGGCCAGGCCCAGGCGCAGCACGGTGAGCGAGAAGGCGAGGCTCGCCGCAGCGATGCCCGCCACCATCGGCAGCGAGACCTCGAAACCCGGCGCCTCGGTGTCGATCAGGATGGTGGCGCCGAGGCCGAAGGCGATGGCGCCGCCGATGCCGAGCACGCCGAGCGAGGGCGTGAAGGCCTCGGCCAGCATCAGCACCAGCCCGAGCGCCATCAGCGCCACGCCGGCAAAATTCACCGGCAGCGCCGCCAGCGCATAGAGGCCGATCAGCAGCGAGATGGCGCCGATCGTGCCTGGGTAGAGCGCGCCGGGATTGATGAACTCGAAGATCAGCCCGTAGACGCCGATCATCATCAGGATCAGCGCGATGTTGGGGTTGGAGATCGCCGCCAGCAGGCGGTTGCGCCAGTCGGGTTCGATGCTTTCCGGCTTCAGGTCCCGGGTGTCCAGCATGACCTTCCGCTCGCCCAGCATGACGCTGCGGCCGTGCGCCTTGGCCAGCAGGTCTTCGAGCGAGCCAGCGACGATGTCGACCACCCCGCGCGCCTGCGCATCCGCGGCGCCGAGGCTCGCCGCATCGCGCACCGCCTCCTCGGCCCAGTCGGCATTGCGCCCGCGCATATCCGCCAGCGCGCGGATATAGGCGACCGCGTCGTTCACCACCTTCGCCTCCATGGTCGTCTTGGGCGGCGGCGCGCGCGGTCGCTCGCCCGTCTTCTCGTCGTCGGTCTTGCGCTCCCGCTCGCGCTCGGGCGGATCGGGTTCGCGCCCCGGCGACGGCAGGCCGCCGATCGAGACCGGCGTCGCCGCGCCGAGATTGGTGCCGGGCGCCATCGCCGCGACGTGGCTGGCATAGAGGATGTAGGTCCCCGCGCTCGCCGCCCGCGCGCCGGAGGGGCTGACATAGGTGGCGACCGGCACGGGCGAGGCGATGATGGCGCGGATCATCTCGCGCATCGAGGTGTCGAGCCCGCCGGGCGTATCCATCCGCAGCACCACCAGCGCCGCGCCGCGTTCCTCGGCGCGCGCCAGGCCGCGCAGCAGGTAGTCGCTCGATGCCGGACCGATGGCGCCGTCGATGCGCAGGACCACGGCGAGACGGTCGGCCGCCCCGGAGGGCACCGCGGTCAGGGCGAGGCCGGCCAGGAGGGCGAGAAGCCCGATCAGCCCCCGCCACCGGCCGGCATCACCCCGCGGGGAGGTGGAGCCGCCGCATCGCATGCCGCAAGTAGTGGCACTCCGCCGGCCGGATCACAAGGTTCAGGCCGCCCGGCCGTAGGTCCTGCGCGCCCTCTCGGCAAACGGCCGGAGAGGATCACGCCTGGACCGGCAGCAGGAAGAGGCCGATGTCGGCCATCTTGTTTCTAGTAGCACTAAGTGCTACTAGAGTCCCATGAGCGCTGCCATTGAAGTCGAGCGGTCTTTCAAGACCGCCTGGTTCGCGAAGGCGGCGCGAAAGGCACTCATCGAGGATGGCGAGTTGTGCGATGCCATCCGCGAGGCGGCGAAGGGTCAGGCCGATGATCTCGGCGGGGGTGTGTTCAAGAAGCGCCTGAACAAGAACCGCCACCGGAGCATCATTCTCGCCAAGGGCCGGCGCTGCTGGGTTTATGCCTACCTCTTCGCGAAGAAGGACCGGGCCAACATCGATGAGTCCGAATTGAAGGCGTTTCGTAAGCTTGCCGAACTCTATGATCGAAAGACGGACAGCGAGATCGCACGGGAGCTGGCGGCAAGGGAATTGGTGGAGATATGCAATGACCGCCAAGCGTAAGTTCAAGAGCGATGCATTCGAAGCGATCCACGGCACCGTGGCCGGCATGTACCGCGTCGGGACGATCGACAAGGCCACCATGCGTGACTTCGACGAATCCTGCCTCGCTGTACCATCCGCCATCGCGCCGGCCGACATCAAGCGGCTCCGCGAAGCCAACAAGGTGAGTCAGCCGGTGTTCGCCCGCTATCTCAACACCAGCGAAAGCACGGTCGAGAAGTGGGAAACCGGCGCCAAGAAGCCCAGTGGCGCGGCGCTCAAGCTGCTGTCGATCGTGCAGAAGCACGGGCTTCAGATACTGGCGTAGGGCAAGCTTGGCGAGCGGCCGGCTGATCGGTGCTCCGTCTCACGCCGCCCGGCCGTAGGTCTTGCGCGCCATCTCGGTGATGTGCTCGCCCGCGGTGCAGGCGGGCGCGATTTCGGCGCAGCCGGGCAAGGCCTCGATGCGGGCATGGAAGTTGGGCGACAGGAAGAAGGGCATGGAGTGCCGCTGCCGGCCGCTGCGGTTGATCACCCGATGGGGGATCGAGCGATAGCGCCCGCCGGTCCAGCGCGGGATCAGGTCGCCCATATTGACCACGAAGGCGTCCGGCACCGGGGGAACCGGTATCCAGCGGCCGGCCGGATTGAGCACCTCCAGGCCGCCCGCATCGTCCTGAGCCAAGAGCGTGACGGCGCCCCAGTCGGTATGCGCGCCGGCGCCGAAGCCCGCCTCGTCCGGGGCCTGCGCCGGGTAGCGGATCAGGCGGAGCGAGGCGATCGGTTCATGGAACAGCGGCGTGAAATGCTCCTCGGCGAGGTCGAGCGACAGTGCGATCAGCCGCATGACCTCGAGCGCCAGATCGATCTGGATTGCGATATACCCGGCCGTCGCCTCGGCGAAGCCCGGCAGTTGGGTGGGCCAGCGGTTCCGGCCGTAGGAATCGAGACCGGCGACGACATAGGGGTGGTCGGCCGGCCAGTCGATGCCGCAGTAATAGGCCTCCTTGCGGTCGGGCGCCGCCGTCGCATCCAATGTCTGCGCGCCCAGGCCCTCGTAGCCGCGCCGCTCAGGCCCGAAGCGCAGCGCCTGCTTCTCCGCCGGCGGCAGGTCGAAGAAGCGCTTCGTCCAACCGAACTGCGCCGCGATCGCCGCGGGGGCCAAGCCATGGCCGGTCAGCAGGAAGAAGCCGGTGCTGGCACAAGCGGCGCCGATTTCGGCCGCAAGCCGGCGGCGGCCGGCTGGATCGCCATCGCGGGCCGGCGAAAAATCGATCTGCGGAATGGCATCGAACATGGAACTCCTCGCGCCTTTCTTTGTTTTCGCTTGCAAGGCGTGAGCCAGAAGCGGCGGCGCGTCATGGACCCCTTAGCGCTATGGTGACTGGCGTATTTAGTACAATCTCGTCCAGCGATGTATCCTGTTGGGATTATTCACGATTGTCGAATATTGATTCAGTATACAAGCGGAAAATCCACAGAATACATGACGAAAACCTATCGCATGCATGGTGGCGACTGATGTGGAAGGTGCCGGAAGGTACCGCCGCCGGGAAGTGTCGAATCTCTTCCTTCGATGATCGGTGCGCGACTGTGGATTGTGGCTGATGGCGCGCCCGCCGCGCAAGTCGAACGGCCGCTCCGGCCGGCTGCACCAGAACCAGCCGCCGGCGCTCCTGGTCGGCCGCGAACCCGACCCGCCGCCCAGCCTCCGTCCCGACGACATCGTCGACTGCTTCCGGCTGTCCCGGGCGGCGAACGGCCTGTTCGGGCTTACCCTGCAGTTCCGCGACGGACGCCTGCGCCGCATTCGGGTGGGCCGCGCCTACTTGCGTCCCCTGCAGCGGGCGCTCGCCGCCGCCGTGCGGCGCTGGCTCGGGCATGGCCATCCGGTCGGCGCCGAGGCGGCGGCGCCGGCCTGCCGCTGCGGCGAAGCGCTGGCGGAAACCATTCTCCAGGGCGTGCATGTGCATGGCCTGCAGGATGCGGTGGTGGTGACGCTGGGCTGCAGCGACGGGCCGCTCAACGCCGCCTTCGACATGTTCCGCGCCCGCGCGCTGGAGACCGAGCTGCGCCGCCTCGCCGTCCTCACGCCGGCCGCAGGCTGAACAGCTCCACCGGGACCTCCTTGCCGCGAAGCGTCACCGGCCCGAGGCTCTCGGCGCGGATGCCCGCGGGGAGCGTCACCTGCGACAGGAGGGCGGCGGAAACCAGCAGGTCCTGCCCGGTGTCGCGGCAGGCCTGCTCGATCCGCGCCGCGGTGTTGAGCGCGTCGCCCAGGAAGACGATCTCCTTCTTCAGGTCGCCCATTTCGCCCGAGACCACCGAGCCCGCGTGCAGCGCCGCGCGGAAGCGCGGCCGGACGCCGAAGCGGCGCTCGTATTCGTCGCCTTCCCGTTCCAGCCGGCGGGCGGCGGCGAGGGCGGCGCGGATGCAGCGCGCCTCGCGGATACCGGCCTCCCGCCGCCAGGTGACGATCATCTCGTCGCCCACGTATTTGTGCACGGCCCCCTTGTGCTCGATCATCACCAGGCCGAGGTCGCTGAAGAAGCGGTGCAGCAGCCGGTGGAAGGCGACGTCGCCGATCCGCTCGGCGATGCCGGTCGAATCCACCATGTCCAGCATCAGGAAGATGCGCTCTTCCTGCCGCGGCCGGTGGTAGCGCCCGGTGACGAAGTCCCACAGCACCGACTGCCCGAGCAGCCGGTTGATCGCCAGGATGAAGTTGACGCCGACCGACATCGCCCCGGCGAAGATGAAGTCATGCGTGCTGAACCCGCGCACCGGCCCGCTCGCCGGGACAGGCGCGATCCCCTGCACGACGAGATCCGCTGCCACGCCGCTCAGCGCGAAGACGGCGAGGTAGTAGACCGACTTCGCCGCGATCAGCGCCAGGAACGGCGCCTCGCGCAGGAGGCGCGCGCCACGCAGCAGCCAGATCTCGAAGGGCGCGATGGCGAGGCAGATGAGGGCGCCGTTCAGCGCGCCGTGCAGGAAGCCGCGCAGCGGCCGCTCGTCGACCAGGCTGCCGTAGATGCCGCCGCCCAGCATGGCGAAGAGGAGCAGCCAGGCGACGATCCTGATCGATGTCTTGACGATTTCCGACAGGATGGATCCCCCGCGCGCCGGGCGCGCGGCCTATTCGGCCGGCGCGGCGAGGGGGCGCGCCGCCAGCGCCTCCGGCGAACTGGCCCAGGCGTCGGGTTCCAGTTCCTCCTTGCGGTTGGGAAAGAGGAAGGCGCAGGCGAGGGTGACGGCGGCGAAACCCGCCAGCACCAGCATCGAGGCGGCGAGGTTGCCGCTCGCCTCGTGCATGAAGGCGATGAGCGGCGAGGCCACGGCCGCGCCGAGGAAGCCGACGGTGAAGCGGATCGAATAGAGCTTGGCCCTGAGTGCCGGCGCGATGTAGCGCGCCGTCATCGTCTCGTTCACCGTCACCTGCCCGAAGATCGAGGCGGCGACCACGCCAGCCAGCGGCAGCACCAGCCAGCCTTGCGCGAAGGAGAGCGCGATCAGCCCCGGCGCCAGCACCAGCGCCAGCGGCATGAACACCGCCTTCAGCGTGTTGCGGTCGATCAGCCGGCCGACGGTGAACTGCGTGAGACCGCCGCAGAGCGTGGCGAGGAAGGCGAGCAGCCCGACGATGGGCAAGAGGTCGGGCGAGCCGGCGAGCCGCTCCTCCATCAGTTTCGGCAAGAGCAGCGTGAAGGCGTTGAAGACGAGGCCCGACACGGCCGCGATCGCCATCAGCACGATGACGGCCCGGCGCACCACCGCGCGCGGGATCGCCGGGAAGGGCTTGGCGCCGGCCGCCGCCTTCGCCGCGTCGAAGGCGGGTTCGCGGAGATAGAACAGGCCGATCAGCATGCAGAGCACGCCCGGGATGATGAAGGCCCAGTGCCAGCCGTAGCGCGCGGCGATGAAGGCGGTGACGACGGGGGCCAGCGCCACGCCGATATTGCCGAAGACGCCGTTGATGCCGACCGCCCGGCCGACCCGGGCGGCGCCCGCCGCCTCCACCAGGATGGCGGTGCCGATCGGGTGGTAGATGGCCGAGAAGGCGCCCATCAGCCCCAGCGCCACCGCGAAGCCGAAGGGCGACTGCATCAGCCCGGCAATGCTCATGCAGGCGCCCGAGCCGATGAAATAGGCCACCATCAGCGCCTTGCGCCCGACCTTGTCGGCGAGCCAGCCCATCGGCAGCGCGCCGAGGCCGTAGGTCACGAACATCGCCGTCCCCAGCGCCAGGATCGGGCCGTACTCGCCGCCGAAGGCCTCCGGCGACTGCTGCACCATGGCGAGCACGGCGGTGGCCAGGATCAGCAGCGAGTAATGCGTGAAGGTATGCGCGGCGTTGATGAAGACGATCTGGCGCGTCTGCGGCTGCATGGGTGGCAAGTCCTTCCTCACCTATGGAGAGCAGGATGCCTGTATTTCGATCAATTCACCAAGCCGCTATTTGCATGGGCGCTGGAGCGGAACGCAGGGCTTGACGGGCGTGTTACACTGTAGCTCAACAAGAACAAGAACGAGGACCAGCCCATGTCTTGGACCGCCGCCTGGAAATCCGACACGCTTCTTTCCACCACGCTGAAGCAGCACAAGCTCGGGGCCAAGATCTCGGTCATCCCCAACCTCTCTACCGGCAGCCTGACCATCCGGGGCGAGAAGAAGGACATCGACGCCCTGATCAAGCATCTGCCGGCGAACACCCTCACCGCCGTCGCCTGAACCTGGCCGGCGCCCTGTCCCGCCGGCGCCTGATTCTGGCTGGCGCGGGCGGGGCCGTCAGCCGCTCCGCACCTCCTGTCCCAGCGCCTTCTCGTAGACGCGGATCACCGAGGCGGTGTCGTCGCCGCCCATGCCCATGCCGCGGGCCATCCGCATCAGGCTCATCACCTGCGGCGCGATCATGCCGGGCACGCCCAGTTCATCCGCCAGTTCCAGCGCCAGCCGCAGGTCCTTGTGCGCGAGGTCGAGCGCGAAGGCCGGCTTGAAATTGCCGGCGAAGGCCTTGGCGGCGATCGAGCGGTAGCCGGCCGAATTGCCGGACGCGTTCGAGATCACCTGGTCGAGCTTCCTGAGGTCGATGCCCGACTTCGCCCCCATCATCAGCGCCTCGGCCGCCGCCGACATGTTGCAGAAGGCCAGCATGTTGTTGATCAGCTTGGCGACCGATCCCATGCCGACTTCGCCCACATGGACCACCTCGCCACTGAAGGAGGAGAAGAGCGGCCGCTGCGCCTCGCAGAGCGCCTCCTCGCCGCCCACCATGATGACGATGCTGCCGTCGACCGCCCGCGGCACGCCGCCGCTCACCGGCGCCTCCAGCATCTGGATGCCCCTGGCCGCCATCCCGGCGGCGACCCGCTTCGCCACCGCCGGCGAGTTGGTGCTGAGGTCGATATAGACGGTGCCGGGCTTCGCATGCGCCGCGATACCGTCTTCGCCCAGCGCCACCGCCTCGACGGTCTTCGGCATCGGCAGCGAGGTGATGACGACGTCGCAAGCCGCGGCGACATCGGCGACCGAGGCGCCCATGCTGGCGCCGAGATCGGTACAGGCCTTCACCGCCGCGGCATCGAGGTCGAAGACGACGACCTCGTGGTTGCTGTTCCTGACGATGTTCCGGCACATGGGCCCGCCCATGTTGCCGACCCCGATGAACCCCACCTTCATGAACGCTTCCTCCGCTTTCTGATTTCTGCGCGGGCCAGCCTAGCGCTCCGCGCCCGTGAGCGCCTCTACGGGGAAAGGTGGCGCCGCCGCTCCCGCGTCACGCCGAAGATTGACGTGTGTAAATATACACTATACAGTAGCTTCGATGATCCGGCGATTTCAGCATCGGGGTCTGAAACGGCTCTACGAGCAGGATGACCGCAGCGGTCTGAACCCGGATCACGTCGACAAGATCGCGCGAATTCTGGCGCAGTTGAAGCGATCGACGCGCCCCGAGGACATGGATATCCCGGGGTTCAGGCTCCATGCCCTGAAGGGTGATCTGCGCGGGCACTGGAGCGTGACCGTGCGCGCAAACTGGCGGATCACGTTTCGGTTCGAGAGCGGCGATGCGACCGATGTCGACTTGACCGACTATCACTGAGGAGATTCAGCGTGCAGATGAAGAATCCCCCGCATCCGGGCCTAACCGTCAAGCACGACTGCCTTGAGGAACTGGGATTGACGGTGACCGCTGGTGCCAAGGTGCTCGGCGTGACGCGCGTTACCCTCAGCAAGCTGGTGAATGGCCAGAGCGGTATTTCGCCGGAGATGGCCGTGCGGCTGGCCCAGGCTTTCGGTAGCAGCGCGGAAACTTGGCTCGGCATGCAACTCGACTACGATTTGGCGCGGGTGCGGCGGGCCGGCATCATCAATGTCCGGCGCGTGAGTCAGGCCGAGCGTCCGCGAGCGGCCGGTTGAGGCGGTCCGACCATGCCCCGCGTCGCCCGCGTGCCCGTCCCACCCGAGACCAGCGTCGCCAGCCTCTACCCTTCGCCCGATCTGGCCGATGCCTATGCGACGCGGCTGCCGGCGGGCGCCAGCGCCGATCCGCAGGCGCTGGCGCGTTTCCTCTTCGCCGGACAGCCGCGCTGGATCGCCAGCCTGCTCCGCCTCCGCGATCTCTTGGTGGCGGGCTTCGGGCTGAAGACGGCGAAGAGCCTGCAGTCCTCGCCCCGCCCGGGCGGCCATCCGCGCCTCGGCATCTTCAGGATCTATGCGACGCATGGGAACGAGGTGGTGCTGGGCGAGGATGACAGCCATCTCGACTTCCGCGTCTCGGTGCTGCGCCAGGACCGCGGGCCAGCCGGCACCTGGCTCATCGTCTCCACCGTCGTGCGCTGCCACAACCGGCTGGGGCGGGCCTATATCGCGCTGATCGGTCCCTTCCATCGCGCCGTCGTCCGGGCGACGATCGCCCGCGCGGGCGAGGCCGGCTGGCCCTCCGCCCCTCAGGGAATCTCGTAGACCGTCACCTGGTTGGCGATGCCGCGCAAGGAGTGGGTCTGCGGCATCGGCGTGATGCCCTGGGCGCGGAGCAGCTTCGAAGCCTCGTCATGCGCCACCACCGGCCCGGTGGCGAAGATCGCCCGCGACATGGCGAGGTTCTGCACCCGCGAGGCGATGTTCACCGTCTGCCCGAAATAGTCCTGCCGCTCGTTCAGCATGACGGCGAGGCAGGGGCCTTCATGGATGCCGATCTTGAGCAGCAGGTCCTTGTTGAGGTCGGCCATCGCCTCGCGCATGCGAAGTGCGGCGGCCATGGCCCGGTCGGGGGTCGGGAAAGTCGCCATCACCGCGTCGCCGATGGTCTTCACCACCGCGCCGGCCTCGGCGGCGACGATCTGCTGCAGTACCCGGAAATGCGCCCGCACCATGTCATAGGCGACGAGGTCGCCGACCCGCTCGTAGAGCTCGGTCGATCCCTTCAGGTCGGTGAACAGGAAGGTGAGGTTGGTGATCTTGAGCCGCTGGTCCACGTCCAGCGTATCGGCGCGATAGATGTCGCGGAAAGTCTGGTTGGTCAGCAGCCGCTTGGCGGTGAGGAAGGGCCGGCGCTTCGCCATCAGGTCGTGCAGCTCGTGGCCGGCCAGCAGCAGGGCGGGAAGCGTGCGCACCTCGGTCCGGTTCTCGAACTGCAGCCTGAGCGGGCCCGGTCGCATCACGGCGGTGCCGGTCGGCGCATGCTCGCGGTCCAGCACGATGGACAGCGTCTGGCGCTCCTTCGTCGGCTCGCCCTGCACGTCGATGAAATGCGTCGCATGCGTGACTGGGTCGAAGATGATGACGAAGGCCGCCGGCAGCTGCAGCGACAGGCTCGCCCGCTCGCCGGCCGGCAGCTCGATCGAATCCAGCACGAATGTCTGGAAGGCCTGTTCCAGCCCGGCCTCGTCGGGCAGGTCGATGCCGGAACTCCAGAAGATCTGCCGGTAGTAGTCGGGCATGGAGAGCGTGTGCGGGTCATGCGCCGCGATCCGCCGCACGCGGGGGCTGACGGTGAAGGTCACCTCGACCATCTCGTCCAGCGTCGGCTCGTAGTCGGTGTTGCAGAGCGTGCAGAGATAGGACGACCGGTCCACCACCTTCAGCGAGGCGCCGGCATCCAGCACGCCGGTGCAGCCAGGGCAGAGCACGTTCCAGGACAGGTCCAAGATGCCGATGCGGGCGGCGTGCAGGAAGGCGGCGATCGCCGGCTCCTCGCCGAGGCCGGCGCGCCCGGCGAAGTCGATCACGTTCACCCGGCAGAGCGCGTGGTCGGGCGCCTCGCGCACCAGCCCTTCTATGGCATCGGCAATCCCGGCATCGGCCGATTGCCGCAAGCTGGCGAACAGGGCCTCGGTTTCACCGGACAGGGCCATGATGCGCGCCTCGCTGCATTCGCTGCGGGGCGAAGTCTACCACGGCGCGGTGCGCCCGCGAGGTGGCGCTATCCGGTGAATTCGATCGCGACGTTCATCGCCTCGCGGGCCGGGACCAGCAGGCGGCCGGCACCGGGCTTCTCCACGCGGATGCCGTTTGCCTTCAGCAGGGCTTCGGTGGCGGCGGGGTCGCGGACGCGGATCCCGAACAGTGCCATGTGGTCGCCGCGCCCGGCGGCATCCGGCATCGCCGGGCCGAGAGATCGCGCCAGCGCCTCGCGCTGCCAGATCTCGACGGCGACCTTGCCGGCGGCCAGCACCAGCGGGCCGCCGGGACGGCTCACCGCGCCGGTGCCGAACATGCGCTCGAATGTGCCGGCCATGCCGGCGGGATCGGTGGCGGCCAGCGCCACGCGGGTGATCGCCTGCGCGCCGTTGGGATGGACCTTCCATTCCGGCCGCCACACCAGCTGCGGCGTCAGGTGCTCGCAGAAATAGACGCGCCCGTCGAACACGGCTCGCGGCTCCAGCCGCACGGTCTTGAAAGCGGCGGTGTCCTGCGTGCCGTCGGGCAGGTCGACGCCGCGGGTGAACTGCTGCACCGCGCCGACCGGCAGGCCGGTTTGCGCGAGGCCGGCATGCACCGTCTCGGCATCCTTCATGGCGAAGACCAGGCCGTTCATGCCGATGGGAAAGCCCATCAGCTCCGGCCGCGCCCCGCTGCCGGGGGACAGCAGCTCCAGATAGTCGTCCTCGAATACCGACAGGTGGTTGGACGAACCCAGGCTGTGATGCGCCCGTGCCGTCAACTGGAAGCCGAGCGCGGCATAGCGCGCCGCCGCCGCGTCCATCCTGTCGGCGGTATCGATGACGATATGGTCGATCGCTGGAACGGCCATTGATGCTCCTCCCTGATTTTTTCAGCCAACCTTGCCCGCCGGCGGCGATCCTATTCGGTCAGCGCGCGCATCACCGCATCGGGTTCGCGCTCGATGACCCGCAGGAAGGCGCGGGCGGGGCGCTCCGGCTGGCGGCGGCCCTGTTCCCAGTTTTCCACGGCACGGACATCGAAGCCGAAGCGGGCGGCGAAATCCGCCTGGGTCAGGCCGAGGCGGGCGCGGATGGCCTTCACGTCCAGTGCGTCAGGCACATGGGCGACGAAGCCCTCGCGTTCGCCCTTCGCATAGGCGAGCGCTTGGCGGGCCCCACGCAGAATGCTTTGGCCGGATTTGCTCATGGCGTCTTCCCTCGCTGATAGGTGCGGGCCAACTCGCCCAACACTTCGCGCAACTCGTTGCGCTCGGCTTTGCTCAAGTTGGCCCGCTCGCCCTTGCTAAAGGCCGCGAGCAGGAAAAGCGGCAACGATGGCCCCGAATAGAAGGTGATGATCCGGGCTCCGCCGCTCTTGCCTTTGCCCTTCGCACCCCATCGCAGCTTCCGCGCGCCGCCGGTACCTTCCATCACGTCGCCCTGGGCTGGATCGGTGGAGAGCTGGTCCACCAGTGCAGCGCGTTCGGCATCGCTGAAGATCCGTCTTGCCGCGTTCAGGAACTCTGGTGTTTCAACGATCGTATGGCGGGCGCGACCCATGATGATTATACGCCATTGGCGTAGATGATCAAGCCCGCCCCGTCTCCACGATCCTGACCCATTTCACCGCCGGCTTGTCGCGGAAGGCGAAGCGGTCGAGATGGCTCGCCACCACCTCCTCGACGCGGGCGAGCGCCTCGATATCGGCGGCCTCGGCGCGCAGCGTCAGGAATTGCTCCTCGGCGGCGAGATCGCAGCGGCCCATGGCGAAGGTGATGCTGCCCTCGGCCTCGGTCAGCGTGGTCGGAATCTTGTGGCCGAAATGCTTGCAGAGCTGGCCCATGTAGCGGGCGGCGTTGCTGGTGTTCACCAGGGCTTCGGAACGAAGCATGACGGGGTCTCCCTCGCTGGTTGGGAATGGACCGGCCTGCCTTCCGCCAGGCCGGCTTGGTTCTCGAGGCGCATGACGCGCGCCCGGCCTCGTCACTGGCGCCGGGCCATCGGGAACGCGACGGCCTGCGGCGGGCGCCAGGATAGAGTCCGATTCGGCTGCCGTCAGCCGCCCGGCGTTCAGATCTTCTCGATCTCGGCCGCCGCGGCATCGAGCACGGCGGCGATCCTGGCCGCTTCCGCCTCGCTCACCGAGCCCCGCGACAGCCGCAGCCTGAGCGCCAGTTTCAGGTTCCCCATGGCCCGCAGCACCTGGGGCCGCAGACCGTGCCGCCCGCCGCCCGCCTCGGCGATGCGGGCGAAGATCGCATCCACCGCCGCGCGGTTCGCCTCCAGATAGGCGGTCCCTTCGGGGGTGATGGCGTGCAGCTTCTTGGAGCCTTCCGAGGTCGAGACGGTGACGAAGCCCTGTTCCTCGAGCAGCGTGAGGGTGGGGTAGATTACCCCCGGGCTCGGGCTGTAGGCGCCGCCCGCCTTCTCCTCGATCGCCTTGATCAGCTCGTAGCCGTGGCCGGGCTTCTCGGCGATCAGCGCCAGCAGCACCAGCCGCAGGTCGCCGTGGTCGAAGAAGCGCCCGAGGCGCGAGCGGCCGCCGCCATGGTGGCGGTCGTGATGTTCGCGCAAGCGGCCGAGGATGCCGCGCCGCTCCCCGCGGCAGCCCTCGCTGCTGCGCTCTCCGTCATCGCCGAACAGGAAATGGGCCAAGCCATGGCCGCGATGTTTGTGTCTGTGCATGTGTACTTCCGATATGGTTTCGATGTATCGAAATGAAAGATATATCTAAACTCTGTCGAAAACAAGGGCGGTGTCGTGATTTTCCGTCGAGGGCGCCCCTCACCTGTCCGCTTCGCCGCCACCCGCTCCCCCGGGAGAGGGAAAAGATCGAAGGGAATCAGCACATTATTCCCTTCTCCCTGGGGGAGAAGGTGCCCGAAGGGCGGATGAAGGGCCCGGTTTCAGTCGTGGACTGGCGCGCGAGGAAAGAACTGGCCTCGGCCCGTCGCGTCAGATATAATTGCGCTTAAAGAAATTATCCGGGAAGAAGAACCCAGAAAGCATAAATGACGCAAACTCACCCCATCCCCGCCAGTGCCCGCACCTCGGCCGGCGTCCGCCCGGCGGCGCGCAGCGCCCTGAGCGCCACCGCCCCGTCGCGCTTGGCCAGCCGCTTGCCGTCCGGGCCCAGCAGAAGGTCGTGGTGATGCCATTCCGGCACCGGCAGCCCCAGCACCGCCTGCAGCAGGCGATGCAGATGCGTGGCCGCCAGCAGGTCGCGCCCGCGGGTGACGAGGCCGATGCCCTGTATTGCATCGTCCACCACCACGGCGAGATGATAGCTGGTGGGCGTCTCCTTGCGGGCCAGCACCACATCGCCGAGGAGGAGGGGATCGGCACCGATCCTGCCCTCGCTCCGCTCGATGAAGGTGAGGGGGCCCGTGAGCGCCGCCGCCCTGGCCGCGTCCAGCCGGATCGCATGGTCGCCGCCTTCGGCCAGCCGCGCCGCCCGCCCTTCCGGCGTCAGCCGCCGGCAGGTGCCGGGATAGAGCGGCCCATCCGGTCCCTGCGGCGCCGAGGGGCTCCCCGCGATTTCGGCCTGGATCTCCTTCCTGGTACAGAAGCAGGGATAGGTGAGGCCGAGCCCCTCCAGCACCCCGAGCGCCGCCCGGTAGTCGGCGAAGTGCTCCGATTGCCGCCGCACCGGCTGTTCCCAGGACAGTCCCAGCCAGGCGAGATCCTCATGGATCGCCACCTCGAATTCGGGCCGGCAGCGGGTCGCGTCGATATCCTCGATCCGAAGCAGGAAGCGCGTACCCGCCCGGGCGGCGAACAGGGCCGAGCGTGCGTGGCCCAGATGCAGGTAGCCGGTCGGGCTCGGGGCGAAACGGGTGGTGATCTCCATCGGCGGACAGATTTGTCCGCCACCCGAAATAAGCAAGCGGACAGATTTGTCCGCCACTCTCCGGGCTCTCCCTCGGCGCCATCCGGGGGAGGGAGCCAAAACCGCTGGCCATTCCTGGCCGAATCAGGCGCCGAACCGGCCGCGGCGGGCACCGGTCTGGCCGGAATTGGCTCGAATTGGCTCGAATTGGCTGACTTAGGCCGGGGTGGAAGGACCGTGTTCCGGGATAAAATCCATGTAGAGCAAATACTTCGAGCACAGCGGCCAAAAATGTCCGCGCGTTTTCTCCCTCCCTCGGCGCCAGCCGGGGGAGGGCCGGGGTGGGGGTGGTGACGGTGAATCGCGACTTGAACTCTGCGGCAACCGCCCCCACCTCGACCCTCCCCCACACTGCTGTCGCAGTGCGAGGGAGGGAGAAGCCTGCGCGGCAAGGACGTCCGCCCATAGTGATTGCCCCGCTGGCCCGCCCATGACCGAGACGGATGCCGCGCTCGCCGAACTCGCCGCCCGCGACCCGGATCTCGGCCGCGCCATCCTGGCCGTCGGGCCGCTGCCCGACCGCGCCCGTCCGCCGGGCTTTCCGACGCTGCTTCGGATCATCTGCGACCAGCAACTTTCCACCCTCGCCGCCGCCGCCATCTGGGCCCGGCTGGAGGCCGCACTCGGCACCGTCACGGCGGACAGAATTGTCCGCGAGCCCGAGGATGCACTCCGGGCCCTCGGCCTCAGCCGCCCCAAGGTCCGCTATGCCCGTCTCCTGGCCGAAGCGGTGGCCGGCGGCCGGCTCGACCTCGCGGCGGTCGAGCGCCTTCCCGACGCCGAGGCGATGGCGGCCTTGACCGCCGTCACCGGCATCGGCCGCTGGACGGCGGAGATCTATCTCCTCTTCGCGCTCGGCCGGCCCGACATCTGGCCGGCCGGCGATCTGGCGCTGCAGGAAAGCCTGCGGCGCCTGAAGCGCCTCGGCGCGCGGCCCGGCCCCGCGACGATGGATGCGCTGGCCCGGACATGGCGCCCCTATCGGGGCACGGCGGCGCGGGTATTGTGGGCCTGGTATCGAGTCTCCAGACAGGATCTGCCGGCATGACCCTTCTCGACGGCCCCCGCGTGATGCCCGCCGCCGGCCCGCCCGACAGCCTCGTCGTGCTGCTGCACGGCTATGGCGCCGACGGCAACGACCTGATCGGCCTCGCCGATCCCTGGAAGCGCTGGCTGCCGCGCACCGCCTTCGTCTCCCCCAATGCGCCCGAGACGATCCCGGGCATGCCGATGGGCCGGCAGTGGTTCGGCCTCGGGGGCTACGACCCGAACCAGATGCGCCGCGACCCCCGCCACACGGCCGAGGTCTACAAGGGCATGGCGACCGGGGCGGTGAAGGCGGCCGGCGCCCTCGACGCCTTCCTCGATGCCGAACTCGCCCGCCACAGGCTCGCCGCCGACCGCATGGCCCTGGTCGGCTTCAGCCAGGGGACGATGATGTCGCTGCATGTGGGCCTGCGCCGCAAGGCCGGCCTCGCCGGCATCGTCGGCTTCTCCGGGGCGCTGGTCGGCGGCGATGCGCTGAAGGACGAGATCGCCTGCCGCCCGCCGGTGCTGCTGATCCACGGCGATGCCGACGAGATGGTGCCGGTGACGGCGCTGTTCGGGGCGCTCGAAGGGCTGAAGGAGGCCGAGGTGCCGGTGCGCTGGCATGTCTGCCCCGGCCTCGGCCACGGCATCGACCCCGAGGGGCTGCAGTTGGCCGGGCAGTTTCTTTCGCTGGTCTTGAACGGAAGATGACGCTTATCCTGGGCGCGTCATCGCGCTGTCATCGCGAATCTGCTAGAGGTGTGGATAAGTTCTAGGTGGTTTTGGCTTTGGTCCGATGGAGGCGCGACGGGTGTCGGTTTCGTTGGAGAGTTGCCCCGCCCTGGTGCTGAACGCCGATTTCCGGCCGCTCAGCTATTACCCGCTGTCGCTCTGGCCCTGGCAGGAAGCGGTCAAGGCGGTGTTCCTCGACCGCGTCAACATCCTCTCGGAATACGACCGCAAGATCCAGTCGCCCACCTTCGAGATGCGGCTGCCCTCGGTGGTGGCGCTGAAGAAGTACATCGCGCCGTCCAGGACGCCGGCCTTCACCCGGTTCAACGTCTTCCTGCGCGACCGCTTCTCCTGCCAGTATTGCGGCTGCCGCGAGGATCTCACCTTCGACCACGTGATCCCCCGCTCGCGCGGCGGGCGGACCACCTGGGAAAACGTGGTCGCCGCCTGCGCCCCCTGCAACCTGTTCAAGGGCGGGCGGATGCCGAAATCGGCCGGCATGCTGCCGCGCCGCTGGCCGCAGGCGCCCTCGGTCAGGGAACTGCAGGAAAACGGCCGCGCCTTCCCGCCCCGCCACCTGCACGAAACCTGGCGCGACTATCTCTACTGGGACACCGAACTGGAGCCCTGATCGCTCGGCACGGGCGGGACCAGCCCTTGCACCGAGACCAGGCGGGCGAAAGCGCCGTCGCCGTGGATCAGCGTCTCGAAGCTGCCCTTCTCGACCACGCGGCCGCGTTCCATCACCAGGATCTGGTCGGCCTCGCGGATGGTCGACAGGCGGTGCGCGATGACGAAGGTGGTGCGGCCCTTCATCAGCGCCCTGAGCGCCTGCTGCACCTTCGCCTCGGTGAGGGTGTCGAGGGCGCTGGTCGCTTCGTCCAGGATCAGGATGGGCGGGTTCTTCAGGAGCGCGCGGGCGATGGCGAGGCGCTGGCGCTCGCCGCCCGACAGCGTGGCGCCGCGCTCGCCCACCATGGTGTCGTAGCCCTTGGGCTGGCGCAGGATGAACTCATGCGCCTCCGCCAGCGTCGCGGCGGCTTCCAGCTCGGCTTGCGTCGCGTCCGGTTTGCCGACGCGCAGGTTGTCGGCGATCGAGCGGTTGAAGAGGGCGCTCTCCTGGAACACCACGCCGATGTGCCGTCTGAGCGAATCCAGGGTGAAGTCGCGGACGTCCTGCCCGTCGATGCTGATGCGGCCCTCGGTCGGGTCCCACAGCCGGTGGAGCAGGCCCATGGCCGTGCTCTTGCCGGCGCCGGTCGATCCCACCAGCGCCACCGTGCTGCCGGCCGGGGCGGCGAAGGTGAGGTCGGCGACGGCCGTCCGCGAGGGTTCGTAGGCGAAGCTCACATGCTCGAAGGCGACGGCCCCCTCCACCGTCTCCAGCGGGCGGGCGTCGGGCTTCTCGTTTACCAGCGACTTCCGGTCCAGGATACGGAAGTACTCCGCGAGCCCCGCCGCCTCCATGAACATGCTGGAGACGAAGCCCATCGCCTGTTCCAGCCGGCCGATCAGCATGGTGGCGAAGCCCATGAAACTCACGATCTCGCCGACGGTGGCGAGGTCTTTCGTGCGGAGCCAGGCGCCGAGCACGAAGATCAGGATCACGGTGATGGTGGAGGAGGCGCGCGTCAGCACCGTCACCAGCGCCCACCAGTTCAGCACCGGGAACTGCGCCTGGAGCAGTCGGCCCATCAGGTCGGCGAGCTGCTTCGCCTCGAGCGCGAGGCGCACATAGGACTGGATCAGCATGACGTTGCCGAGCGCGTCGCCCGCCCGCCCGGCGAGTTCGGAGTGATAGGCGTTCACCGCCTCCTGCGAGCGCTGGGTGCGGCCGATGACGAGTGTCGCCAGCACCGCGAAGATGCAGGCCAGCACGATGAGCAGGATGGCGAGCCGCCAGTTCAGCCAGAGCGACAGCGGCACCAGCAGGATCAGGGCCACGAAGGTGGAAAGGTGTTCGCGCAGGAAGGCGAGCCAGAGGCCGAACAGGCTGTCGGCGCCGCCCAGCATCACCTTGATCAGGGTGCCCGAATGGGTCTCCACATGGAAGGCGGCGGGCAGCGCCAGCACATGCTCGAAGTAGCGGGCCATGGCGGCGAGGCGGCGGCGGTGCGACAGCCGGTCGGCATGGAGCGCGACCAGGATGTTGGCGACGATGCCGCCGACGCCGATCACGGCCCAGAAGCCGAGGAGGGGAAGGCTGTCGCGCCAGATCGCTTCCGCGTCGGTGCCGCTCCGCGACAGGACGTCGATGACCCGGCCGAACAGCACCGGTTCCAGGAACTGCAGGCCCGCCAGGGCCACGTTGGCGAGGGCGAGCGTGATCGCGAGGTTGCGCTCGGCGGCAAGCAGGCCGAGCACGCGGGCATAGAGACGGAAGAACGGCATCGCTTGATCCGGGAGGGGAGACGCCGTCAGGCTAGCGGCGCCGCCTCCCTATGGCGATGCCTCCGGGCGATATCAGCTCGAATACTTGATGGTGCAACCATAGGCGCGGGTGGAGGCGTTGGCCGGCGCCTTGCCCGCGGCGACGGCGCCGAGCGCGTCGCGCACGTAGTTGCGGGCCGTCGGCACGTCCGCCTTGTTCGCGGTCGGCTTGTCGTCGATGGCGCCGGCATAGGCGAGCATGCCGGTCTTGTCGACGACGTACATGTGCGGCGTCACCTTGGCGTTGTAGGTCCGCCCGATCTCGCCCTTGGGATCGAGCAGGAAGGCGCTCGGCGCGGCGTTCCGCTTGACCGTCAGTTCCTTGGCGCTCGCGGGCGTCACATGGCCCTGGTCGCCCTGGGCGGAGGAGGAGATCGTGAGCCAGACCACGCCCGCCCCGGTGGCTTCCTTCTGCAGCGACTGCATGTTGCCGCTCTCGTAGTGCTTGCGCACGAACGGACAGTCGTGGTTGGTCCATTCAAGGACCACCGTCTTGCCGCGAAAGTCGGACAGCTTGTAGGTCTTGCCGTCGATGCCCATGGCGGTGAAGTCCGGCGCCATGGCGCCCGGTTCGGCGGTGGCGCCGACGGCGAAGGCGGTCTGATGCAACAGGGCCGATGCGCCCACGACGGCGGCGACACCAAGCCCTACGAATATCCTGCGGTCCATGCACGGCCTCCAGTCGGGAAGAAACTGCACCGGATACTATATCGAAACCCCGTGACCCGGTACGGGCCTCACGCGATCGTCAGAGGTCGAGAGCGCGGATATAGTCGGCAAGGGCCTGGGCGGCCGCAGCTTCCGCATCGCGCGCCTTGGCGAGTTCGATGTCCAGCCTGCCGAGCCTGTCTTCCTGCTCGTTCAGGAGGCTGAGGTAGCGGCGGTGAACGTCGCTGTTTGCGGGTACGGCGCCGAGGTTGGACCGCACGCGCCCCTGCTCGGCCTCGATCTCCTTGCGCTGGTTGACGAGGCGGGCCGCGCTCTCGCCCGCGGCGCCACGCGCGGCGGCGAGTTCCGCCAGCCTCGCAAAGGCCTGGCGCTGGGCCTCGGGCAGCCTGCCATTGGCCGCGTACTGGGTGAAAACCTCGCGCGGCATGCCGATCAGGGCAGCTTCTTCGCTCAGCGTCTGCTCTTCGACCACGACGAGACGGGCGGTCTTGCCCGCTTCCAGGAGGAGCGGCAGGCGATAGCCGAACTCGCCCTTCTCGACCGTTCCCTTCGGTTCTACGAGGTCGAAGCCCGGCGCCTCGGGATGGTCGATCCGTACCCGGCGCGCCTCGCTGCCCGCGACATCGTAGATCGTCTCGCGCCGCTGGACGAGCGAGGACCGCAAGAGGCCTTCGGACAGGCGAGCCCGGGAGAGCGTCGTCGTCTCCTCCTCCTTTCTATCCACGCGGGTCTTCTGGTCGACGGCATAGGACAGGAGGCGCTTCTCCCCCGCCGGCAGCGGCGCGAGACGCGCATCGCCGACGAAGCCCGCTTTGCCGCTGGTCCCACGCTCATAGAGGGTCAGCACGCCGGGCGGCAGCGAAACGCCGCTGTCGTTGGTGATGCGGATGGCCGCCAGGGGATGCCGCGGCGGCTGGCGCTGATAGAGCGCGACCTGCTCGGCCGGCACGTCGCGCGCGACCAGGGGCACCAGCAGGCTGTGCCCGTTCGCCACGCTCGCGGGCTTCGGGATGGTGTAGCTCGCCTGCGTCGTCGCTTCCTGCGATTCGGCCGCCAGGATGTCGGCGGCGCGCTTGGGAGGCTCCGACTTCTCATATGCCATGGCGCGGGACGCCATGGGTGCGGCGGCGGGCGGAGGCGGTCGAGGGGCCGTCACCGCGGATGCCGGGGCGATACGTTGCAGATCGGCGGTGCCGGAATCAGGACGCGGCAGCACGCGGCCCAGCACCTCGACCGGCACTTCCGGCCGGTTGACGTAGTAGGCGGTGTAGAGCGCCTGGCGGAAGGTGACTGGGTTGCCGGTGACCAGCGTCAGTTCGACATCCTTCCAGTCCTCGCCGGATCGGTTTTCCAGCACCGCCCAGCCCTGCAGGTCGGCGGTGGTGCCGCCGCTGATCGTCAGGCGATAGGAGGCCTTCCACAAGGGCGCCTCGACCACGTAGGCGACACGGAGCGTGCGGGCGCCTTCCCCGAAGGTCCGCACCGTGAGCGTGCGGCGCTCGCGGGCGCGATTCTGCACCAGGGCGGCCAGGGCCTGTTCGACCTGGGACTTGAGCTTGGGGTCGGTGAAGGAAATCGGGCCCGCCTCGTGCAGCAGCACGGAGCGGATGCCCTCCGTCGTCGAGACGGACAGGCGATGATGGCGCGGGATCCTGCCTTGCAGCGTTGGCTCGCCACCCTCCTCGGCGACGCCGATGATGCGGCCCCGGATGGCAGTCGCGCCACCGATCTCGATCTCGGCCCCGCGCAGCGCATTGTACAGGCGGGCCGGTTCTTGCAGCGACGCCTGGTCGAAGGGCAGTTCGCGGAAGACGTCGCGCAGCGGATCTTCGCCCGGCAGCGCGATGTCGCCGACGCCGCCCTTGTCGTCATAGATCACGACGCTCTTCAGGACGTCGTCGACCTGGTCGCGCCGCACCGTGAGGTCGAGGGTTTCCGCCCCCTCGACGCGGGCTTCGTATTCGAAGTAGCCGACGCCGCCCGAGGACAGCATTACCCGCTTCAAGGCGAGTTCGGCCGCCTCGGTGCCCGCGGCGGTGAGCAGGAGCAATCCGAGCGGCAGGGCGAGGCGGATCAACGGCAGGGCAGTCATCGAGGCATCTCCCGGAACATGGTGGCGATGCTAGGCCGGCGATTGCGGCAAGCTTTGGGCGGAGGCACTACTTTTCCGACAGACGCCACACGCCGTCCCAATCCGGCGGCGGGGGGCTGGCCCGAAGCTTGGCGATGCGGTCGATGAAGAGAAGGGACGGCCCGTCGCCGGGGACGAGCGCGAGGCAGGCATGGAAGGCAGCCTCGGCGCCGTCCCAGTCCTGGAGGCGATAACAGGCGAGGGCGGTGGCGAAATGCTCGCGCGCCTGCTCCTGCTCGGGTCCGAGAGCGCCGGCGCGGCCGAGGATTTCGAAGATGCGCACGGTCTCGGTCTTGCCGGCGACGGTGATGAGGTCGAGTTCGCGGCCCTCGATCACCGACTGGGCGAGGCGCCAGGTATCCTCGGCCACGATGATGCGGGTGCCGTAGACCTTGTTGATGCCTTCGAGCCGGGAGGCGAGGTTCACGATGTCGCCGATCACGGTGAAGCTGCGGGCGGTGGGCGAACCGATGGTGCCGATCACCACCTCGCCGGTGGCGAGTCCCATCCGCACCATGAGCTGGGGCACGTTCCGGCGCAGGCCCAGCAGGTTGGGCAGGTCGGCGCGGAGCGTGTCGACCGCGTCCTGCTGGTCCAGTGTCGCGAGACAGGCATCGGCGGCGTGCGCGTCGCCCGGCGAGAAGGGCGAGGCCCAGAAGGCCATGACCGCATCGCCGATATACTTGTCGATCACGCCGTTGCGGGCGCGGATGGCATCGGTCGCGAGCGTGAACCAGCGGTTCAGGAAGGTCGCGATGACGCCGGCGGTGAGCTGCTCGCTGATGCCGCTGAAGCCCTTGATGTCGGAAAAGAAGACGGTGACGACACGGCGTTCGGCGGCATCGACGGTATCGCCCGAATTCGCGATTAGGTTGGCGACGATCTTGGGGTCGACATACTTGCCGAAGGTCTCGCGGATCTTCTCCTTGGTGCGCAGTTCGACGACCATGTGGTTGAAGGCGCGGGTCAGCTGCCCGATCTCGTCGGTGGTGGTGACCGGGAGGGGCTCGGACAGCGTGCCGCTCTCCACCGCCTGGGCGCCGAGGACCAGCCGGCGCAGGCCGCCGACGAGGCGCCCGGCGATGAGGCTGGCAAACCCGAGACCCAGTGCTGCGGCGCCGACGAAGACGAACAGTCCGAAGTGCTCGGCCCGGGTCTGGTGTTCCAGGGTCTCGGTGGTCGAGGCGACGGTCAGTTGCTCGATCTCATGACGGATCATGGCGAGGTCGGGTCCGAAGACACCGGCATGCCGCTCGAAGCGAAGCATCAGGGCGCGTGCCTCCGCCTGCGCGCCGCGCCTCTGCGCCTCCAGCACCTCGAGGCCGAGTTCCTCGAACGGCACGACTTCGCGCCGCAGCAGCGAGACCATGCCGAGCATCCTGGAAAGGATCAGCCGGTCTGCTATGTCGTTGCGCGCGTCGGCCACGCCCTTGCCGATCAGATCCTCCACCTGCTCGAAGTATTTCGTGAGGCTCTCGATCAGCCGACGCTCCATCTTCTCGGCGGAAGCGAACGCCGAAGGCGTCGGGGCATCGAGAGCGAGGAGGCGGTGCAGGTTCAGCTCGTATTCGAAGGTCTGCACATCGATCTCGGCGATCAGCGCGCCCAGCGGCACGTGATACTCGGTGATGGCGGCGATCTCCTCGTGCACGGCCTCCTGCAGCCGGAGGGCGATGAGCATCGCCGAACACAGGATGGCGAGGAGCGCCACCGACAGGGCCAGAATCTTGAGGCGTATCGAGAGGGTCATCGCCGCAGCATAACGGTTGCGTGAAGCACTGCCAGGACAAGCCTTGGCCTGGGGCCGAACCGGTCAGAACAGCGCGAGCTGTCCGGTCACCGGTGGGGGGATCCTGAACTGGGACGCGTCCAACTGAAGGCGCTTCTCGTTCAGGCCGAGCTTCTTGCAGGCCGCCTCGAACCGGCCGCCGATCAGGGCCGCGATCGGGCCGGTGCCGATCTGCCGGGTGCCGAAGCCGGCCACGTAGTCGAGCCCGCCCCTGGTCTGGCGGATCAGCGAGATCACCTTTTCGGCCTTGTTCGGATAGCGCTCGGCCAGCCATTCCTTGAACAGGTCCTTGATCTCGAGCGGCAGGCGCAGCAGCACATACCCCGCTTCGGCCGCCCCGGCCTCGGCACCGGCTTCCAGCACGCGTTCCATCTCGTGGTCGTTGAGACCGGGGATCGCCGGCGCGAAGAGAAGGCCCACGGGAATGCCTGCCCGGGTGAGTTCGCGGATCGCCTCCAGCCGCCGGGGCGGGGTCGCGGCGCGCGGTTCCATGGCCCGGGCGAGTTCGCGGTCGAGGGTCGTGACCGAGATGAAGACCTTGGCCAGGCCCTTCTTCGCCATCGGCGCCAGGATGTCGATGTCGCGGGTGATCAGCGCGCCCTTGGTGGTGATGCCGACCGGATGGTTGAAGGCCGACAGCACCTCCAGGATGCGGCGCATCAGCTTCTTCTCGCGCTCGATCGGCTGGTAGGGGTCGGTATTGGTGCCGATGGCGATGACCCGAGGCTTGTAGCTCTTCGCCCGCAGTTCCTTGTCGAGCAGGGCCGGCGCATCCGGCTTCATGAAGAGCTTGCTCTCGAAGTCGAGGCCCGGGGAAAGGCCGAGATAGGCATGGGTGGGACGGGCGAAGCAGTAGACGCAGCCGTGCTCGCAGCCGCGATAGGGATTGATCGAGCGATCGAAGGCGATGTCGGGCGACTGGTTGCGGGTGATGATGCTGCGCGAGGCGTCGATGCCGACGGTGGTGCGCAGCGGCGGCGGTTCCTCGTCGATGCCGCCCCAGCCGTCGTCGACGGCGAGACGCTCCTCGCTCTCGTAGCGGCCGGCCGCGTTGGTTACCGTGCCGCGGCCGCGGCGCGCCTCGGGGTGAACGAAGTCAGAGTGCTCGAATGGTGGCGCCGGCCGTTCCTTCATGGGAACGGACTATGAACCTTAAATCAGAACATTTCAAGAACAATTCAGCCTGCCTTGCGGCGTTCGTGCTCCCTGAGCCGGGGGAAGAGTTCGACGAAGTTGCAGGGCAGGAAACGGTAGTCGAGCTGGGTGGCGAGAATGCCCTCCCAGCCGTCGCGGCAGGCGGAGGGCGAGCCCGGCAGGGCGAAGAGATAGGTGCCCTTGGCGACCCCGGCCGTGCAGCGCGACTGGACCGTCGAGGTGCCGATCTTCTGGTAGCTGAGCCAGCGGAAGAGTTCGCCGAAGCCCGGGATCGACTTCTCGTAGAGCGCCTCGAAGGCCTCCGGCGTGACGTCGCGGCCGGTGACGCCGGTGCCGCCGGTGGCGATCACCACGTCCACGCCGGGGTCGTCGATGTAGCCCTTCACCACGGCCTGGATCCTCTCCACGTCGTCGGTGACGATGCGCCGCGCGGCGAGCACGTGGCCGGCGGCGGTGAGGAGTTCGACCAGGGTGTTGCCGGAACGGTCGTCGGCTTCCGTCCGGGTGTCGGAGACGGTGAGGACGGCGATATTGACCGGGATGAAGGGGCGGGTCTCGTCAATCCGAGGCATAGTCGAGGGACCTCTCGCGGACGGAAGCGGTCGCATCGTCTACGTAGAGCGGCCACTTGCCACCTGCAAGCTCGTCCAGGCTGCGCAGGTCGCGCCCCAGCCGGTGGGCATAGATCCAATAGCCGGCCAGCACGCGCTCGACGAAAGTGCGGGTCTCGTCGAAGGGGATCGAGGCGATGAAGAGGAGCGGGTCGTCCTCGATCTTCAAGCTGTCGCGCCAGTTCTTGAGATTGCCCGGGCCGGCATTGTAGGCGGCGAGCAGATGCACCAAGCTGCCGCGCACGCCATCGCTTTCCAGCAGATGCAGCACATAGCGCTGGCCGAGTTCCATGTTCACGGCCGGATCGTCGATCTTCCCGCGCACCGGCTGTCCCATCGCCGGGTCGCGGGCCATGAAGGCGGCGGTATTGGGCATCAGCTGCATCAGGCCGCGGGCGCGGGCATGCGACAGCGCCCGCGTCTGGAACCGCGATTCCTGACGCATCATGGCGAAGATCAGGGCCCGATCGACCTGAAAGCCCCCGACCGGCTGCCAGCGCGGCAGCGGGTAGAGCGCCACATCGGCCCTGGCGGCATAGCGCTGCAGCGTCTCCTCGCCCAGGCGCATCACTTCCGCCGGCTCGTCGATGCGCGCCGCCACGTCCAGCAGCAGGGTGGCGGTGGCGGGACTGGCCTGGCGATGCAGCGCCCGCATCTCGGCGAGGGCCAGTTCGCGCTCGTCCGTCTCGGCCAAGGCGATGGCCCGGCGGACGCCGGCGAGGCCCAGCAGGCGATCGAAGGCGGGGAAGCGTTCGTTCTCGACTTCCCAGCGCAGGTCGATGTCCTGGCCGAGCTGACGCTGGGCGATCAGGCCGTGAAATGTGTGCGGATAGGCGGCGGCGCGGGTGAGGAAGTCGTTCACCTGCTCGGGCTTGCCGAGGCGCAGATAGGCCCGCGCGGTCCACAGCGCCCCGGCGGCGACGTCCTCGCCCGATGCGCCCGGCAGCGTCGCCAGATGTTCGAAACGCTTGCGCGCCTGCTCGAACCGGCCGGCGCGCCAAGCCTGGATGCCGCTCTTGAAATCGCCGGAGGCGACGCGCTGGACCTTCTCGCTCACCACGTCGCCGCTGCCGCGCAGTTCTTCCGGCAGGCGCGGGCCGGGCGGCGCGGCGGGGGGCTTCGCACCTCTGGGCAGCTTCGAGAGCGCCAGACGATAGATCTTGTCGGCGTTCACGTGATCGCCGTTGTCCTCCAGCCACTGCGCCAGTTCGCCGTATTTGGAGATGTAGCGGTCGTGCATGAAGCGCTGGGCCTGCACGTGACCCATGAGGAGGCGGTTCGACAGGTCCCAGCTGATCTCGTCGGCTTCGGTGAAGCGGCCCTTCGCCTGCGCGGCGAAGATCCGCCGGTAGCGGTCCTGGTCGGCGTCCGACAGGACCGGCCCGTTGTCGACCCAGGGCGCCGGCAGCGCCGGTGCGTGCAACTGCTGCCCCGTAAACTCCGAGGCCGCCTTCGCGACCGGGGCGCCCATAGCGAGGGCACACCCGATGGCCAGGGCGTGAAGCAGGCGTGCCGGCAAGGCCGGTCGTGTCTCTTCCCGTCTCATGGCGGTTTTGGTAATTCATTAACGAAACCAAGGGCAAGCAAAAACGTTCTAAGCCTATGACATTTCCTGTGGATAATTCAGTCGACCCCCCGGAAAACAACAGCTTAGCGCGATTTCCCACTAGTATCTCCAAGTCGGTCGCCGCCTCAATCGATGAATACTGTACGCTATATTGAAAAACGTGTCGTCAATCACATTCTGAATATTGTGTAGTAAAGAAAATATGAACATATCAACTATCGAGGACAAGACCCGGTAGGGTTAACGCAAAGACGAGAATCAGCCGGCCGCGGCCTCGCGCAGCCGGGACTCGAGCCGCTCGCGAAGCGCCATCAGGTCGCGCCAGGATTCGCGCTTCAGCCCCGGCTGACGCAGCAGATAGGCCGGGTGGAAGGAGGGCATCAGTGGCACCGACACCGCGCCGGCCTCGTAGTCGAACCATTTCCCCCGCAGCCGCGTGATCCCTTCGGGGCGGCCGAGCAGCGTCTGCACCGCGATATTGCCGACCGCGAGGATGACGAGCGGGCGCGACAGTTCGATCAGCCTGCGCGCGAAGGGCAGGCAGGCCATGATCTCTTCCTGCGAGGGCGTGCGATTGCCCGGCGGGCGCCAATAGATGATGTTGGAGATGAAGGCCGAACCGCGGTCGCGGCCGATGGCGGCCAGCATGCGATCGAGGAGCTGTCCGCTCTCGCCGACGAAGGGCAGCCCCTGGCGATCCTCCTCCCGCCCCGGCGCCTCGCCCAGCACCAGGAGCGGCGCGCCGGGCGTGCCGTCGGCGAAGACGGTGCGGCTCGCCGTATCCTTCAGGGGGCAGCCGTCGAATGCCTCCACGGCGGCGCGCAGTTCCGCGATCGAGCCGCAGGCGGCGGCGCGGGCGACCGCCCCGGCCGCGGC
>JALHMN010000040.1 GCA_022844005.1 bacterium
CCGCCATGCCCGGCCAGAAATACGGCCCGGCGCTGTTCCCGACGATCATCGCGAGCGGACTCGGCCTGGGCGGACTGATCCTGGTCCTCACCGGCCTTCGATCCGGCGCCCCTGCCCTTCGCCTGGCGGATTGGACGCGCGACCCTCGCGCGGTGACGAACGTCATCGCCGTGCCGGTGGCGCTGCTCCTCTACATCCTGGTGTCCGAGACGCTCGGCTTCCTTCTCACGGCGATCATCCTCACCTTCGCGCTGCTCGTGCTGTTCCGGCGCCGGCCGGTCAGTTCCCTCGTCATCGCCCTCGCCGCCGCCTTCGTCATCCAGCAGGCCTTCACCCGGCTGCTGCTGGTGCCGCTGCCGCGCGGCCTTCTCGAATCCATGATGGGTTGAGCCATGGAAAATCTCGCCCAGGCCTTCGGGCTGGTGTTCCAGCCCTATGTGCTGAGCGTCATCCTCGGCTCGGCGATGTTCGGCCTTTTCGTCGGCGCCGTGCCGGGTCTCACCGCGACCATGGCGACGGCGCTTCTGGTGCCGGTCACCTTCTTCATGGAGCCGGTGCCGGCGATCGCGGCGATCGTCACCGCCACCGCGATGGCGATCTTCTCGGGCGATATTCCCGCCGCGCTGCTGCGCCTGCCGGGTACGCCCGCATCCGCGGCCTATGCCGACGAATCCTATGCGATGACGCGGAAGGGCCAGCTCGAGCTCAACCTCGGCGCCAATCTCGTTTTCTCGGTCCTGGGCGGCCTCTTCGGCACCGTCGTCCTGGTGCTGGCCGCGCCGGCGCTCGCGGAAGTGGCGCTCAACTTCAGCTCCTTCGAGTATTTCTGGCTGGCCCTGCTCGGCCTCACCTGCGCCGTCTTCATCGCGCCCACATCCCCCCTGCGCGGCGTCATCTCGCTCCTGATCGGCCTCGGCATCGCCTGTATCGGCATCGACGTGACCGCGGGCCATCCGCGCTTCAATTTCGGCAACGTGGAGATGATGGGCGGCATATCCTTCATCCCGGCGATGATCGGCATGTTCGCCGTCTCCGAGGTGATGCGCTCGGTCAGGGAGACCGGCGGCGGCAAGATCGCCGTCCAGGACATCGGCAACATCTTCAGCGGACTCGGCGCCGTGGTGCGGCGATACAAGCTGAGCTTCTTCCGCGGCAGCGCCATCGGCACCGCGATCGGCGCGCTGCCCGGCGCCGGGGCCGATATCGCCGCCTGGATCTCCTATGCGGTTTCCAAGCGCTTTTCGAAGGAACCGGAAAAGTTCGGCACCGGCCATGTCGAAGGCATCGTCGATGCCACCTCGGCCAACAATTCGGCGCTCGCCGGCGCATGGATTCCGGCGCTGGTCTTCGGCATCCCGGGCGATTCGATCACCGCGATCGTCATCGGCGTCCTCTACATGAAAGGCATGAATCCCGGCCCCTCCATCTTCATGGAGAACGCCTCGATGCTTTATGCCGTGTTCATCGTCTTCTTCCTGGCGAACCTGCTGCTGCTGCCGCTGGGCCTCGCCGCCATCCGCGCCTCCGGATTCATCCTGCGCGTACCCCGGCCCATCCTGATGCCGATCATTCTCCTCTTCTGCGTCGTCGGCGCCTTCGCCATCAACAACACGCTGTTCGGCGTCGGCATCACGCTGGTCATGGGCATGCTCGCCTGGCTGATGGAAGAGAACGGCATCCCCGTGGCGCCCGCCATGCTGGGCATGGTGCTGGGCGAACTGCTGGAAGGCAGCTTCATGACCTCGATGATCAAGGCGGACGGCAACCTGTTCGGTTTCTTCGCCCGGCCGATCGCCGCCACCCTCGGCGTCGTCACCATCGCCGTCTGGCTGTCGCCGCTGGTTTTCCGCTTGATGACGCGCAGGCGCACCGTCGCCGCAGGCTGAGCGCTCCCGCCCGATCGCGGGCGGTGAACCTCATCCGGCCGGGACGGGCCCGAGCGGATACCGCCTCATGACGCCGCCTTCTGGCCGCCGCGCAGCTTTTCGATCCCGAGCCGCTTCAGCACGTAGCGCTCGTAGCCGGGCTCGCTCGAGCCCTGGCGGATCTTGCGCAGGAAATAGCGTTCGAAGGCGACCTTGGCCATGTGGACCCAATAGCCCTGGCCCGACCAGGTGACGTTGCGCGGCGGGATCTGCGGCAGGGCGACGAAGGCGACCCCGTCATCGCCGAAATCGGCGAGGCAGACGGCGTTCCACGTCGCCTCGGCCTTCGGCTCGCGGCCGGCGATCAGCTCGGCGATGTTGTGCGCGGTCGCCGTCGCCATGCTCTCGATCATGTAGCCGGTCTTCGGCACGCCGACCGGGACCGGCGTCTGTTCCACCGGCGGGATCGCGACGCAGACGCCAACGCCGAAGATGTTGCCGTAGGTCGGATTGCGCTGGAAACGGTCGATACTGACGAAGCCGCGCGGGTTGGTGAGGCCGGGAATCCACTTTCCGTCTTCGCCCTTCAGGCAGGCGGCACCCCGGAAGGCGGGGATGAACATGGCGAGCTTCGCCGGCAAGTCGTGCGCCCTTTTCACCGTGCCGTCCTCGTTCAGCTCGGTGACCTCGGCGCCTTCGGCGGTGACGCGGTCGAGCCTGGCGTTGGTGATCCACTTCACATCGCGATCGCGGAAGACGTTCTCCAGCATCCCCTTGGTGTTGCCGACACCGCCGAGGCCGAGATGGCCGATATAGGGTTCGGAGGTGACGAAAGTGATCGGCACGCGGTCGCGGATCCGCCGCCGCCGGAGGTCGGTCACCATCATGACGGCGAATTCATAGGCCGGCCCGAAGCAGGAGGCGCCCTGTGCCGCGCCGACCACGATCGGCCCGGGATCGGCGCAGAACTTCTCCCAGCGCTCCGCCGCCTCGGCCGCGTGGTCGACGTGGCAGATCGAGATCGTGTTGGCATCCGGCCCCAGGCCCTCGATCTCGTCGAAGGCGAGTTCGGGACCGGTGGCGATCACCAGGTAGTCGTAGGGTAGCCGGCTGCCGTCGCCGAGTTCGAGTGCGTTCTCCGCCGGCAGCACGCGCTTTGCACCCTTCGCGCTGAAGCCGATGCCCTGGCGCGCCAGGATCTGGGGCAGGTGCAGCTTGATGTCCTCGGGCTTGCGCCATCCCAGCGCCACCCAGGGATTCGAGGGGACGAACTGGAACCACTCGGAATTCGATACGACGGTGATCTCGGCCGCGCGACCGATCTCCTTGCGTAGGTCGAAGGCGACCGGCACGCCGCCGATTCCCGCGCCCAGGACGACAACTCGGCTCATTTCTGTTCCTCCCGTTCCATCGGGTTGCTCCGCTCTGGCTGCTGGATGGCGCGCCGGCGGAGGGCGGCGCATCGAGCCTGATCAGGAAGCATGGCTGTCGCTTCCGGCCACCGGTCCGAGCGCTTGACGAAGGTCAATGCCCGTTGCCGCGCCGCGGCGGAGCATGCGCAACCATGCGCATGCTCCCTGTCCCGGTCGCCGAAAGCGTCTTTCCTTCAGGAGAAGGCGTTGCCCGGCCGCGCACCCAGTGCCTTGAAGATCATCGCCGCCGGGCAGAAACCCGTGAACGACGCCTGCATCAGGTTGGCGCCGACGAAGGCGGTGAACCACAGCCAATAGGGGCTGTGATACTGGCTCAAGGCCAAGCTCAGCAGGATCATCAGGCCGGCAAAGGCCATCACGGCGCGATCGATGGACATGGCAGCATTCCCTCTCGGTTACCTGCGACGCGCAGGGGGACAGAACAATTCGTGCAGAACGGCGATCACTTTGCTCAGGCCCGGGTCGGCCAGCCCGTAGTGGATCGACTGCCCTTCCCGCCGCGTCTTCACCAGCCCGTCGCGGCGGAGCTTGGCGAGGTGCTGGGACAGCGGCGACTGCCCGATGTCCACCACCTTCTCCAATGCACTCACCGATCGCTCGCCCTTATGCAGCTCGCACAGGATGAGCAGGCGGTGCGGGTTGGCGAGGGCCTTCATCAGCAGTGCCGCCTCTTTCGCTTTCGGCCGAAGGTGATCGACGTTCATATTCACACTTGCTAATTTAGATATTTCTAATATATATGTCAAGTCTCTTCCGTCGGGAGCCTGCCCAATGACCCGCCTCCGCCTCGCGATCGTGGCCGTGCTGATCGCCGGTCTGTCCGCCTCCCCCGTCCTGGCGGAGACCTGGACGGTTACCCGCGCCAAGGTCGATGATCGCAAGGCGGTGATCGCCACCGTCGAACCGGTCCGCCAGCTGCCGGCGCGGGCACGGATCGGCGGCACCATCGCCGAGGTCAAGGTGAGGGAAGGCGACCAGGTCGCCGCGGGCGATCGTCTCGCGCTCGTGGTCGACCAGAAGCTCGCCCTGCAGATGCAGACGCTCGACGCCCGGATCCAGGCCCAGCAGGCGCAGCGCGACCAGGCCCGTCTCGACTTCGACCGCGCTCAGGAACTGCGGCGCAGTGGCACCGGCCCGCAAGTACGCGTGGAGGAGGCTCGCACCCAGCTCGACATCGCCGATCGCACGCTGAAGGCCGTTCGCTCCGAACGCGAGGTCATCGTCCAGCAGACGGCCGAAGGTGCCGTGCTCGCCCCCAGCGGCGGCCGGGTGCTGAAAGTCGTCGCGGCCGCGGGCAGCGTCGTCCTGCCTGGAGAAGCCATCGCCACCATAGCGACCGAGAACTACATCCTGCGCCTGCAGCTCCCCGAGCGGCACGCCCGCTTCCTGAAGGCGGGCGACCCGATCCTGATCGGCTCGCGCGGCCTGCAGGACGAACCCGGCGAGGCGCTGCGGCCCGGCCGGGTGAAGCTCGTCTATCCCGAAATCGACCAGGGCCGCGTTCTCGCCGATGTTGAGGTGCCGGGTCTCGGCGACTACTTCGTCGGCGAACGCACCCGGGTCTATGTCGCCACCGGCGCACGCGAGGCGCTGCTGGTCCCCAAAGACGCTCTCTATCGCCGCTTCGGGGTCGACTATGTCCGTCTAAAGGACGGTACCGAGGTGGTGGTGCAGGTCGGAATGCCCGTCGGCGAGGGGGTCGAGGTTCTTTCCGGCCTGCGCGCCGGTGACGTGGTGGTCCGGCCATGAAACTCGGGATTTCGGGCCATCTGACCCGGATCTTCATCGGCTCTCCGCTCACCCCGCTGCTGCTGATCGCGGCCGTGGTGGTCGGCGCGCTCGCCCTCGTCTCGTTGCCGCGGGAAGAGGAGCCGCAGATCAGCGTGCCGATGATCGACATCCTGGTGACGGCGAACGGCTACAAGGCCGGCGATGCCGTCGAACTGATCACTAAGCCGCTCGAGGACATCGTCAAGGCCATCAACGGCGTCGAGCACGTCTATTCCAGCACCCAGGACGACAGCGTCCTGGTGACCGCCCGCTTCCTTGTCGGCACCGATCAGGATGCCGGCCTGCTCCGCGTACACGAGAAGATCCGTGCCAACATACTGGACCTGCCGAAGGGCATCCCCGAGCCACTGATCATCGGCCGCGGCATCAACGACGTCGCCATCGTCACCCTGACGCTGGAACCGAAGGCCTCGCACGCGGGCCGCTGGGACGCCAACGGCCTGCACCAGATCGCCGAGGAACTGCGCCACGAACTGGTCAAGGTGGATGACATCGGCCTGACCTACATCGTCGGCGGCAGTCCCAACCAGATCCGGGTGGAACCCGATCCGGAGCGCCTCTCGCTCTATGGCATTACGCTCAACCAGCTGGTCGACAAGCTCTCCAATGCCAATCGCTCCTTCCTCGTCGGCGCCTTCCGCGATGCCGGGCGCCATGTGCCGGTCCTGGCCGGGCAGACCCTGCAGGGCGTGCCCGATATCGGCCTCCTTCTCCTCACCGCCCGCGATGGTCGTCCGGTCTATGTGAAGGACGTCGCCGACGTCGTGGTCGGCGGGGCCGAACTCGAGCACCGTGCCTGGCGCCTCACCCCCGATGCCGAAGGCGGGTTCGAGCAGAAGCCCGCGGTGACGCTCGCCCTCGCCAAGCGCAGCGGTGCCAACGCCGTGGTGGTTGCCGATGACCTGCTGCACCGCCTCGAGACCGTGAAGGGACGCCTGATCCCCGACGACGTCTCGGTCACGGTCACCCGCAATTACGGCGAGACGGCCAGCGAGAAGGCGGACGAACTCCTGTTCCATCTGGCCCTCGCCACCGTCTCCATCGTCGCGCTGATCACCTTCGCGGTCGGCTGGCGCGAGGGATTGGTCGTCATGGTGGTGATCCCGACCACCATCCTGCTCACCCTGTTCGCCTCCTGGCTGATGGGCTACACGATCAACCGGGTAAGCCTATTCGCGCTCATCTTCTCCATCGGCATCCTGGTCGACGATGCGATCGTCGTGGTGGAGAACATCGTCCGCCACTGGCACCGACGCGATGGCCGCGATCTCGTGGCGTCCGCCATCGACGCGGTCGCGGAAGTCGGCAATCCCACCATTGTCGCCACCCTCACCATCATCGTCGCCCTCCTGCCGATGATGTTCGTGAGCGGGCTGATGGGCCCCTACATGAGCCCGATCCCGGCCAACGCCTCGATGGCGATGCTGTTCTCCTTCTTCGTCGCGGTCACGATCACGCCCTGGCTCCTGTTCCGCATCGCCCGGGGCCGCTTCGCCGGCAAAGCCTCGTCGTCCGGCGCGGCGCATGACGACACCGGCGGCGCCTTCGGCCGGTTCTATGTCTGGATCGCCCGTCCGCTCCTCGCCGGGCGCTGGCGATCCAAGGTGTTCCTGATCCTGGTCGGTGCCGCGACGGCGCTGGTCTGCGTCCTCTTCGCCACCAGGGACGTGACGGTGAAACTGCTGCCCTTCGACAACAAGTCGGAGCTGCAGGTGGTGGTCGACCTGCCGGAAGGCGCCACGCTCGAGGAGACGGAGCGGCTGCTGTTCGCCGCCGCCGGCCGGCTCGCCGGACTGCCGGAACTGGTCGCCATCGAGGCCTATGCCGGCACCGCGGCGCCCTTCAACTTCAATGGCCTCGTCCGGCATTCCTATCTTCGGACGAGCCCCCACCAGGGTGACCTTCAGGTCAACCTGACGCCCAAGGCCGAGCGTTCGCGGGCCAGCCACGCCATCGCACTCGACGTTCGCCAGCGCCTCGCCGGCCTGGAGAAACCGGCCGGCACGGCGCTCCGCGTGGTCGAAGTGCCGCCCGGCCCGCCGGTGCTGGCGACGCTCCTGGCCGAGGTCTACGGCCCGGATGAAGCCACGCGGATCGAGGTGACACGGAAGCTGCGGCAGGCCTTCGAGGCCGTCGACTTCGTGGTGGATGTGGACGACACCGTGCGCGCGCCCGGCGAGAGGCTGCGCTTCGCCATCGATCAGGAACGGCTCGAATACCACGGCGTCGAGGAGCAGGCCGTCTATGACACCATCGCCGCGATGATCGGCGGGGTGCGGATCGGTTATTCCCAGCGCGGTCAGGGTACCAGGCCGATCGACATCTCCGTCCGCCTGCCCAGGCAGGCACTGTGGTTGGGCGAACGCCTGCTGTCGACCCCGGTCCCGGCCGGCGGCACGCAGCGTCAGGGCGCCAATGTCGAGCTGGGCGATGTCGTCAGCGTCAAGCGCGAGCCTGCCTCGCATACCCTGTTCCGCCGCAACGGCCGCTTCGCCGAGATGGTTCAGGCCGAGGTCGCCGGGCGCTTCGAGGCGCCGATCTACGGCATGCTCGCAGTGCAGGACGAGATCGACCGTATCGACTGGGGCGCGACGGGCCGGCCCGAGGTGCTGCTGCACGGCCAGCCGCTCGATGAGGCGAAGCCCTCGCTCCTCTGGGACGGGGAGTGGGAGGTGACCTACGTGACCTTCCGCGACATGGGCGCGGCCTTCATGGTCGCGATCCTCGGCATCTACTTGCTGGTGGTGGCGCAGTTCGGTTCGTTCCGGCTGCCGCTGGTGATCCTGGTGCCGGTGCCGCTGACGCTGATCGGCATCGTGCTCGGCCACTGGCTGCTCGACGCGGCCTTCACCGCCACCTCGATGATCGGCTTCATCGCGCTCGCCGGCATCATCGTGCGCAACTCGATCTTGCTGGTGGACTTCATTCGCCACCGCCGGCAACTGGGTGGGACATTGCGGGAGGCGCTGCTGGAGGCGGGGGCAGTGCGCTTCAAGCCGATCTTCCTGACCGCCGCGGCGGCGATGATCGGCGCCGCCTTCATCATCACCGACCCGATCTTCCAGGGCCTGGCGATCTCCCTGGTCTTCGGCTTGGCCTCCTCCACGGCGCTGACGCTGCTGGTGATCCCTGCGATCTACGTCTGGCTGCGCGACGACGTCGGCGCCGCGCCGGCCTGATCGGTCAGTCGCTCATCAGGTTCGGCAGGAACAGGCTGATCTCGGGGAAGGCGATCAGCAGGATCACGACGATGAGATCGACGACGATGAAGCCGATCAGGCCGCGGAAGATCGTCGACAGCGGCACCGTGTCGCCGACCACGGTTTTTATGACGAAGGCGTTCAATCCGACCGGCGGTGTCAGTAGGCCGATCTCCAGCAGCATGACGACCAGGACGCCCATCCAGATCATGTCGAGGCCGACCGCCTTCCACATCGGCAGCAGGATCGGCAGTGTGATCAGCATGATCCCGATCGGGTCGAGGAAGCAGCCCAGGATCAGGTAGATCACCACCATGAACATGATGACCTGAAGCGCGGTGAGTTCGCTGCCGCGCACGAAATCGCCCATGAACTGTGGCAGGCCGGCAAGTGCCAGGAAGCGGGTCAGCAGCACGGCGCTGACGGCGATGAAGAAGATCGAGGCGCCGGAATGCAGCGCGTCCTTGATGCTCTCCGCGAAGGTCTGCCGGTTCAAGCCGCCGCGCAGATAGGCGATCACGCAGGCGCAGGTGGCCCCGAAGGCCGCTGCCTCGGTCGCCGTGGTCAATCCGCTGTAGATGCCGCCGATGACGCAGACGATGAGGGCCGGGATCGGCCAGACGCGTCCCAGCGCCGCCAGCTTGTCGGCCATGGTCGGCCGGTCGTCCGGCGGCGGGGCGGCGTCCGGATAGATCTTGCAGTAGCCGATGATGTAGGCGGCGAAGAGGAAGGCGTTCAGCAGGCCCGGGATGATACCGGCGATCAGCAGTTTGCCGATCGGCGTCTCCGTGTACCAGCCGAAGATGACGAAGCCGATGGAGGGCGGGATCATGGCGCCCAGCGTGCCGGCGGCGGCGACCGTGCCGGTGGCGAGTGCCGGGCTGTAGCCGTAGCGCAGCATTTCGGGGATGGCGAGCCGGCCCATGGCGGCGGCGGTGGCGACCGACGAGCCGGAGGCGGCGGCGAACATGGCGGCGCCGAAATTGGCCGCGACCGCGAGCCCGCCCGGCAGCTTGTAGAGCCACATGCGCGCGGCATCGAACAGCGAAGTCGTCATGCCGCCGCGGAAGGCGATCGATCCCATCAGCAGGAACATCGGGATCGCCGACAGCGTCCAGCTGGCGGAGAAGTCGAAGGGCGCGGTGCCGAGCGTGCGCAGCGCCGTCTCCGGCCCGCGCAGCGCGGCGATGCCGCCGAGCGAGACGAGGCCGAGCGACACCGCGATCGGTACCCTGATCGCCATCAGGAAGATCAGGATGCCCATGCACAGGAAGGCGAGCTGGATCGAGGTCATGATGCGGTCCGGCCCGTCAGATCGAGTGGTCGCCGAGGCGCGCGGGGGCTTCGCCGCGCGCGATCCGCCGGCTGTCGCCGATCACCTGCGCGATGGCAATGAACGCGGTGACGGCCGCGCCCACCACCAGCACCCAACGCGAAGGCCAGACCGGAACTTCGAAGAAGGTGGCGTCCTGCGCCTCGCCGATCATCGTCTTCTGCCAGGCGCTCATGCCGCCCATCCAGGCCATCAGCCCGAGATAGAGCGCGGTCAGCACGCCGCAGAAGGTGTCGAGCTTCAGCTTGCCGCGGGCGGACATCTTCTGGGTGAAGAGTTCGACCAGGATATGGCCGCGGCTCGCCTGCACATGCGGCAGCGCCAGGTAGATGGCCGCCACCATGTAGATCACGGCCACGAACTCGAGCGTGCCCTGGATCGGGCTGTTGAACACCATCTTGCCGACGATATCGCCGGTAATGTGCAGCATCATCACCACCGTGACGGTGCCGGCACAGAACAGCAGCACGCCCGCGGCGCGCTCCAGCAGTTTCTCGATCGCCTGCACGGTTATCCCCTCCCCGGGAACGAACGGCCGCGCGGATTCCCTCCGCGCGGCCGCCCTCGGTCGCCTTGCCCGCTCAGAAGCTCGCGCGGGCGTAGACTTCGCGGTTGAGTGCCGCGATGTACTTCGCCTTGTCGCCCTTCACTTCCTCGGCGACGATCTTCTCCCACTTGGCGATCTTGGCGACGAAGGTCTGGATCAGCGCGTCGGCATCCTTGACGCCGCGCTTCACGCCCTGCTCGACCACCCGCTTCGTATCGTTCTTCAGGAAGGTCTCGTAGGCCTCGGTCAGGCTCTTGTCGGGCTCGACGAACTTGACGTTCTTCTCGGCGGCGCCCTTCTGCGCGGCGGCCGATTCCTCCAGATAGCCGAAGGTGACGTCGGCGGCCAGGATGGCGGCGTTCTTCTTGATCGACGCCCGCACATCGGCGGGCAGGCCCTTGAAGGTCTCGGCATGGATCGCGAACAGCTGGCCGCCGTGATAGGTGCCGATCGGCTGCTTGACCACGAACTTGGCCACGTCCCAGAGCGTATAGGACTTCAGCCAGGCATCGGCGCCGACATTGCAGTCGCATTGCCCGCGCTGCATCGCCTCGTAGACCTCGTCGGAGGTGATGTTGACCGGCACGCCGCCCATGTCCTTCACCAAGAGGCCGAAGGCGGCCGTGGCGCGCACCTTCTTGCCCTTCATGTCGGAGACCGAGCGGATCTCGTCCTTGCACATGAAGACGTAGGGCGCCGTCGAGTAGTAGGCGGTCGAGATGATGCCGGCCTTCTTCTGCTCTTCCAGACAGCCCTTGCACTCCACCAGCTGCATCTCGTTGACCGCGCCGGCCATGGCGAGCGCGTTCTTCCCCTGCAGGGCGAGTTCGGTCAGCGTGTAGCTGTAGGGAAGCTCCTTGCTGACATAGGCGTCGACGATCATGCCCGCGGTGACCAGCTTGTCGCGGATCTGATCGACCGCCGCCTTGGCCGGGGCCACCGAGCCGCCGGTGAAGATCTCGAACTTCACCTTGCCGCCGGTCTCCTTCTCCACCCGCTCCGCGAAGGGAACCATGCCGGCATGATTGTTCACATGGGTGGGCGGCAGATAAGTGCCGTAGGAAATCTTGGTCTGCGCCGAGGCGGGCGCGGCGAGTGCCAGGGTGCCGGCCGCGGCCAGGGCCATGGATATGAACGTCTTGAGCATGCGATGTCCTCCCTTGTGTGTTCTTCGCTGGATGCGGATTTACTGAAGAGGGTGTCCTCGCGCGGAAACGCGGCGACGGATGATCTCCCCTCGGGGCGCGGTTCGCGCCTGCGGCCTCCCTTGTTATGCGGCGCGATCATCTGGCCTGGCAGGGCAGGCGTCAACGCGCGAAGGTCCGCCATCATGTCCGTGATGGCGGACCTTCGTTCTGCTGCTTCCGGCCGCCGGGGCGGCCTTGCCGGGGTGGCGTCAGGCCGCGGCCTTGATGCACTTGCCGAGCGTGTCGATCATCTGGTCGATCTGGCCCTTCTCGACGATCAGCGGCGGGGAGATCGTCACCGTCTCGCCCGTCGTGCGGAACATGATCCCCGCCTCGTAGGCCTTCAGGAACACGTCATAGGCGCGGGTGCCGGGCTTGCCCGGGCGCGATTCCATCTCGACCGCGCCGATCATGCCGATGTTGCGGATGTCGATGACACTGGGCGTGCCTTTCAGCGAATGCACCGCCTCCTGCAGGTAGGGGGTGAGTTCGGCGGCGCGCTGGAACAGGCCTTCCTCCTTGTAGACGTCGAGGGTGGCGAGGCCGGCCGCGGCGGCCAGCGGATGCGCCGAATAGGTATAGCCGTGGAACAGCTCGATGGTGTTCTCGGGCGCATTCATGAAGGTGTCGTAGATGCCCTTCCGCGCGATCACGCCGCCCATCGGCACCGTGGCGTTGGTGACGCCCTTGGCGATCGTCATCATGTCGGGGATGACGTCGAACTTCTCGGAGGCGAAGGCGGAGCCGAGCCGCCCGAAGCCGGTGATCACCTCGTCGAAGATGAGGAGAATGCCGTGCTTGTCGCAGATTTCGCGCAGCCGCTTCAGATAGCCCACCGGAGGAACCAGGCCGCCGGTCGAACCCGCCACCGGCTCGACGATCACGGCGGCGATGTTGGAGGCGTCGTGCAGTGCCACCAGCCGTTCCAGGTCCTCGGCCAGATGCGCGCCCCAGCTCGGCTGGTCCTTGCTGAAGGCCATGTCCTTCAGCGAATGGGTGTGCGGCAGGTGGTCGACGCCGGGAAGGGCGGTGCCGAACCACTTGCGGTTGGCGACCATGCCGCCGACCGAGATGCCGCCGAAGCCGACGCCGTGATAGCCGCGCTCGCGGCCGATCAGGCGCGTGCGGGTGCCCTCGCCCCGGGCACGGTGATAGGCGAGCGCGATCTTGAGCGCGGTGTCGACCGCTTCGGAGCCGGAATTCGTATAGAAGACGTGGTTGAGGTCGCCGGGCGTCATCGCCACCAGCCGCGCGGCCAGTTCGAAGGCCTTGGGATGGCCCCACTGGAAGGACGGCGCGTAGTCCAGCTCCTTCACCTGCTTCTGCACCGCCTCGACGATCTTCTGCCGTCCGTGTCCGGCATTGACGCACCACAGCCCGGCGGTGGCGTCCAGGATCTGCCGCCCCTCCTGGTTGGTGTAGTGCATGCCCTCCGCCTTCACGAGCATGCGCGGATTGGCCTTGAACGCCCGGTTCGCCGTGAACGGCATCCAGAAGGCGTCGAGGTTGTTGGAATTGGCGGGCAGGGGGGCGGACGACATGGCGGCGGCGGTCCTTGACTGGAGTGGCGGGCAACCCGCCCAGGTTAGCCGAAGATCGGCCGGGCCGGAACGATTTCGCTGCAACCTCGTGTGGAACAGGGCGCATGGCAGGGCCGCCCGCCTTGATCCGCCCGCCCGGTGCGCCTAGGTTGCGCCCCTCCCGGCGGCTTCAGGACAGGCGAAAATGCGGCTCGTGACCTTCGACATCGCAGGCAAGGTTTCCTATGGCGCGCTTCTGGGCGACGGCATCGTCGACCTGGGGGCCAGGCTCGGGAAGAAGTACGCGGACGTGAAGGCGCTCATCGCCGCCGACGCGCTGGACGAGGCGGCCGCCGCCCTGAAGGGCGCGAAGGCCGATGTCGCGCTCGCCGCGGTCACGCTCCTGCCGCCGCTGCCAAACCCCGACAAGATTCTCTGCGTCGGCGTCAACTACGACGAGCACAGGAAGGAGACCGGCCGCGACAAGTCGGAAAAGCCCGTCATCTTCACCCGCTTCGCCGACACCCAGGTCGGCCACGGCCAGGCCCTGGTGCGCCCGCGGTCGTCCGAGCGCTTCGACTACGAGGGCGAACTCGCCATCGTCATCGGCCGCCCCGGCCGGCACATCCCGGAAAGCACCGCGCTCGCCCATATCGCCGGCTATTCCTGCTACAACGACGGCAGCGTCCGCGACTGGCAGCGCCACACGCATCAGTTCACCCCGGGCAAGAACTTCCCCGCCTCCGGCGGCTTCGGCCCGGCGCTGGTCACCGCCGACGAGGTGCCCGATCCCTTCGCCCTCACGCTCATCACCCGGCTGAACGGGCAGGAGGTGCAGAAGGCCGGCACCGACCTGATGATCTTCGACCTGAAGCAGCTGATCGCCTATATTTCGGGCTTCACCAAGCTGAACCCCGGCGACGTCATCATCACCGGCACCCCCGGCGGCGTCGGCGACAAGCGCAACCCGCCGCTCTACATGAAGCCCGGCGACGTGGCGGAGGTGGAAATCTCCGGCGTCGGCCTGCTCAGGAACCCGGTGATCGCGGAATAGGGCGCGCCGGATCGGAGGATCCGTCTTGCGGTATGTGAGTACGCGCGGGCAGGCCCGCGCCCTCGATTTCGAAGGCGTCCTGCTGGCGGGGCTCGCCACCGACGGCGGCCTCTACGTGCCCGCGCGCTGGCCGCTCCTCAGCCGGCGCGCCATCAAGGGGCTGCGGGGTAGGCCCTATGCCGAACTCGCCGCCACGGTGCTGCAGCCCTATCTGGGCAAGCATCTGTCGGCCGATGCCTTCCACGCGATCCTGGCGGAAACCTACGCCGGCTTCGATCACCCGGCGGTGGCACCGCTGGTCCAGCTCGGGCCAAACGACTGGGTGATGGAGCTGTTCCACGGCCCCACGCTCGCCTTCAAGGACATGGCGATGCAGGTGCTGGGCCGCCTCCTCGACCAGGCCCTGGCGCGGCGCGGCCGGCGGGCCACCATCCTCGGCGCCACCTCGGGCGACACGGGCGCCGCCGCCGTCGACGCCTTCAGGGGACGCGAGGCGATCGACGTCTTCATGCTGCACCCCGAAGGGCGCATCTCGCCGGTGCAGCGCCGGCAGATGACCACCGTGGCGGATGCGAACATCCACAACATCGCCATCCAGGGCACCTTCGACGACTGCCAGGCGCTGGTGAAGACGCTGTTCCAGGAACCCGATCTGCGCCGGGACCTGTCGCTCGCCGCGGTCAATTCGATCAACTGGGCCCGGGTGATGCTGCAGATCGCCTATTACGTCCACGCCGCGGTGGCGCTGGGCGCGCCCGACCGGACGGTCTCCTTCAGCGTTCCGACCGGCAATTTCGGCGACATCTACGCCGGCTACGCCGCGGCCCGGATGGGCTTGCCCATTCAGGCCCTGATCGCGGCCACCAACCGCAACGACATCCTCGCCCGCTTCTTCCAGAACGGCGAATACGCCCGGGGCGAGGTGATGCCCACCATCTCCCCCAGCATGGATATCCAGGTCGCCTCCAACTTCGAGCGTTACGTCTACGACCGGGTGGGCCGCGCGCCGGACCGGGTACGCGAATTGATGGCGGCCTTCGGGGCCGCCGGCTCCTTTGTCCTACCCAGCAATCAGGAAACGCTGTTCACCGGATTCCAGGTGGGCGAGGACGAGACCAGGGCCGAAATCGCCCGCACCAGGGCCGAAACCGGCTGGCTCGCCGATCCGCATACCGCCGTGGGCCTGGCCGCCGCCCGGGCCCGGCGCGGCGACCCGGCCGTGCCGATGGTGACGCTCTCGACCGCGCATCCCGCCAAATTCGCCGAGGCGGTGACGCAGGCCTGCGGGGTTCGGCCCGAGCTGCCGGCGCGCTATATGGGCCTGATGGACCGCCCGGAACGCTGCGTCACGCTGCCCAACGACGCGGCCGTCCTGCGCGATCATCTCCTGTCCCAGTCCCGGCTCGGCCGGGCCAGAAAGGCCGCATGAGCATCCGCGTCACCACCCTGAACAACGGATTCCGCATCGCCACCGACCCGATGGAAGGGGTCAAGACCGCCTCGGTCGCCGTCTTCGTCGGCGCCGGCGCCCGGCACGAGCTGCAGGACGCACATGGCGTCGCGCATTTCCTGGAACACATGGCCTTCAAGGGCACGGCGCGGCGCTCGGCCCGCGACATCGCCGAGGAGATCGAGGCGGTGGGCGGCCACCTGAATGCCTATACCGCCCGCGAGCAGACCACCTATTACGCCCGGGTGATGCAGGAGGATGTGCCGCTCGGCATCGACATCCTGGCCGACATCATCCAGCACTCGACCTTCGCCGAGAACGAGATGGAGCGCGAGCGGCAGGTCATCGTCCAGGAACTGGGCCAGGTCGAGGACACGCCCGACGATCTCGTCTTCGATCTCCTGCAGGAAACCACCTATCCCGGCCAGACCCTCGGCCGCCCCATTCTGGGCACCGCCGAGAGTGTCGGCGGCATGTCCTCCGCCCAGCTGCGGCATTTCATCGGCGCCCATTACGGGCCGCACAATCTGGTCTTCACCGCCGGCGGCGCGATCGAGCACGATCGCATCGTCGACATGGTCTCCCGTGCCTTCGATACCTTGCCTTCCGGTGGCGCCAGCCTGTCGGACGCGGCCCGCTTCGCCGGCGGCGACCGCCGCGACAGCCGCGATCTGGAGCAGGCGCATGTGGCGCTGTCCTTTCCCGGCGTCGCCTATGGCGATCCCGATTTCTATGCCGCCCAGGTGCACGCCACCATCGTCGGCGGCGGCATGAGCTCGCGCCTGTTCCAGGAGGTGCGCGAGAATCGCGGCCTCGCCTATTCGGTCTTCGCCTTCACCGGCTCCTACCTCGATTCCGGCACCTTTTCGGTCTATGCCGGCACCGGCGAGAAGGACGTGAAGGAGCTGATCCCGGTGGTTGCCGACGAGCTGAAGGCGGTGACCGAATCGGTGACCGCCGCCGAGATCGGCCGCGCCCGGGCCCAGCTGAAGTCGGGGCTCCTGATGTCGCTCGAAAGTTCGACCGCGCGCGCCGAGCAGCTCGGCCGGCAGATCCTGGTCCACGGCCGCCCGCTCTCCACCGAGGAGATGATCGCCTCGGTCGACGCGGTGGACGAGGCCGCCATCCGTCGCGTCGCCCGCCGCTCCCTCGAGGGCGAAATCGCGGTGGCGGCGCTCGGCCCCATTCGTGGCCTTGAATCCTACGATCGGATCAGCGCAAGATTTCGCCTCTGAGCTGAAGGGGCCCGGCGCATCGTGCCGGCGCGCGGGTGGACTGGACGTGCTGTTCGACCGGCTTGCTGGCTTCGTTCCCGGCCCCGTGCTTCGCGGGGAGCGGGTGAGCTTGCGCCTGCCGCTCCTGCGCGACCATGCCGCCTGGGCCAGCCTGCGCCTGCAAAGCCGCGGCTTCCTCGAGCGCTGGGAACCGCCCTGGCCGCCGGACGCGCTCGACCGGGCCTCCTTCCGGCGCCGGGTCAGGCGTGGCCAGGACGAGGCGCGGCTCGCCACCGCCTATGCCTTCCTCATTTTTCGCCGCGAGGACGATGCTTTGCTGGGTGGCATCGCGCTTTCGGACATCCGCCGCGGCATCGCCCAGAGCGGCGATATCGGCTACTGGACGGGCGCGCCCTTCGCCGCCCAGGGCTACATGACCGATGCGCTGCGCACGGTGGTCGATTTCGCCTTCGAGGATCTGCGCCTCAACCGTGTCGCCGCCGCCTGCCTGCCGGAGAACGCGCCCAGCCGCTCGGTGCTGCGCAAGGCCGGCTTTCGCGAGGAGGGTGTGGCCCGGGCCTATCTCAACATCAACGGCCGCTTTGCCGATCACGTCCTGTTCGGCGTCCTCGCCGCCGATCCCCGGCCCTGGCGGCACAATGGACATAGGCCGGGCGCGCTCGTTAAGCCGGGGGTAAGTATCGGGCCCTAGCCTCGCGCGAGAGCCGAGGACAATTCCAAAATGGCCGACCCCGATACGCTTCGTCAGCAGCGCGACCGCTTCATCGCCTTTGCCTTTTCCGCCGCCGATCTCCTGATCGAGATCGGCCCGGACGGACGCATCGTCTTTGCCGGCGGCGCCGGCACCGGCATCGTCGGGCGCACCGCCGACAAGCTGATGGGCCAGCCGTTCCTCGACATCGTGCATGTGCGCGATCGCCGGATGGTCGACCTCCTGCTGCAGGGCCTGGGCTCCGCCGACCGCCGCGGCCCGATCCGCATCCGCATCGGCGACGGAACGCGCAGCGACAAGGAACCCTTGGGCCAGGTCATGATGCGTCTGTCGCGCATGCCGGGCGAAGCGCGCACCGTCTATTGCAGTCTCACCGCCGCTCGCGCCTCGACCGACGATACCGCCGGGCGCGACGCCGAAAGCGGTATCCTCGATCGCGACGGCTTCCTCGAATCCGCCCGGCGCCTGATGGATCCGGCCCAGCCGGGCGCCCGCGACGCCCGGATGACGCTGCTCGATCTGCCGGAGATGGATCGGCTGACCGCGCGCATGGATCCCGAATCCCGCGGCGAGGTCGCCCGCAGCGTGGGTGCGGCGCTGCGCGCCAATTCGGTCGACGGGGACGCCGCCGCGCGGCTCGACGACTGGCGCTTCGGCGTGGTGCACGGACAGGGGGTGGATGCCGGCCGGCTGAAATCCGCCATCGGCGACGCCTTGCGCGTGCTCGATCCCTCGATGGCGGCGGTCTCGGTCAGCGCGGCTACGCTCGATCTCGCCGCCGAAGGCCTCTCCGCCAGCGAGGCGGTCAATGCCATGGCCTATGTGGTGAACCAGTACGCCGCCGACGGCGCCGTCGTCCCGGCGACGCTCGCCGTCGCGCTGCAGGACATGATCGAGACCACGATCGGCCGCATCTCCGAATTCAAGGACATGGTGGGCGGCGACCGCTTCACCCTCGCCTTCCAGCCGATCGTCGACCTCACCGACCGCAGCATTCACCATCACGAGGTCCTGGCCCGCTTCCAGGACGGCCGCTCCCCCTTCGACACCATCAAGTTCGCCGAGGCCATCGGCATCGTCGAGCAGTTCGATCTCGCCGTGCTGCGCCGCTCGATCGCGCTGCTGGAGAAGCCGGGCGGCGACGGCCACCTCAAGCTCGCCGTCAATCTTTCCGGCCGATCGGTGCAGAACGACGTTTTCGTCAAGATCCTGCTGGCTCTCCTCGACCAGGCCAAGGCGATCGCGCCGCGGCTCAGCCTCGAGGTCACCGAAAGCGCCGAGATCGTCGATCTCGACAAGATCGACCGCGTCCTGCAGGAGATCCGCGGCCACGGCTTCAGCATCTGCATCGACGATTTCGGCGCCGGTGCCGCGTCGTTCCGCTACCTGTCCGGCCTCACCGTCGACTTCCTCAAGATCGACGGCGCCTATGTGAAGCGCATGGTGGCTTCGCGCCGCGACTTCTCCCTGGTGAAGTTCCTGGCCCAGCTCTGCAAGGAAATGCAGATCAAGACCGTGGCCGAGATGGTCGAGACCGAGAACCAGCATGAGGCGCTGGTGGGCGTCGGCATTACCCACGGGCAGGGATGGCTTTACGGAAAGCCGCTCGCCGAGCCCCTGGCCAGCCGGCCGGCCGTCGTCGCACCCGCCGTCCGCCCCCGGCGGCGCGCCGGCGGGCGCGAGGAATGGGCCTGACGTACCGCGTCCTCCGGGCTCGCCGCGGCGGGGCCGTACCGATCTCCCTGACCGATCATCCTTCCGCCCGCCTGCGGCGCGCCGGTTACGCTGCGCGCGATATGACCACGCCCGAGTCACTGTTTGCCTATTTTTTACCCAATTGCGACCCGCTTGCCCGAATTGTGATCGCCTATAAAAGCACCAGCCGCTTTCGGCGGGGCATCCAGGCGTAGCCTTTAAAGCCCCGGGAAACAACGATAAATCGGCCCGGCGCCAGCACTTCCGACCGTGGCACGGAACTTGATTAGGCAGCCTCGACCGGCGGGCGCACGGATTCAGGCGCGCGTCGCCGCCGCTGCACCGGCTCGAAGGCGCGAAGGAGGTTTTCTGATGGTGGGTAGTTCTAAGTGGGGGAAGGGGGCGCTCACGGCGGCCGTCTCGGCCGTCGGCCTGATCTGGGCCGGGGCGGCGATGGCACAGGACGCACCCAAGCTCGATACCGGGGACACCGCGTGGATGCTGACGTCCACGGCGCTCGTTCTGATGATGACCATACCGGGCCTCGCCCTGTTCTACGGCGGTATGGTCCGCAAGATGAACGTGCTGGCGACGGTGATGCAGAGCTTCGCCATCTGCAGCCTCGTCACCGTGCTCTGGATGATCGCCGGTTACAGCCTCGCCTTTTCCGAGGGCAACGCGCTCTTCGGGGGCCTCTCCAACTTCTTCCTTGCCGGGCTCACCCTCGAATCCACCAACGCGCTGGCGCCGACGATTCCGGAATCGGTCTTCATGACCTTCCAGATGACCTTCGCCATCATCACCCCGGCGCTGATCGCCGGCGCCTTCGCCGATCGCATGAAATTCTCGGCCATGCTCTGGTTCATCGGCCTGTGGCTGATCCTGGTCTATTGCCCGGTGGCCCACATGGTCTGGGGCGGCGGCTTCATGGGGGGTCTCGGCGTGCTCGACTTCGCCGGCGGCACCGTCGTGCACATCAATGCCGGTGTGGCCGGCCTGGTGGCGGCCCTGGTGCTCGGCAAGCGCAAGGGCTACGGCAAGACGCCCTTCCCGCCGCACAACCTGGTGCTCAGCGTCATCGGCGCCTCGCTGCTGTGGGTCGGCTGGTTCGGCTTCAACGCGGGTTCCGCGGTTGCGGCCAGCGCCAATGCCGGCATGGCCATGGCGGTGACGCAGATCGCCACGGCGGCTGCGGCCCTCGCCTGGATGTTCTCGGAATGGGCGCTCCGCGGCAAGCCTTCGGTGCTCGGCATCATCTCCGGCGCGGTGGCGGGTCTCGTCGCCATCACCCCGGCGGCGGGCTATGTCGGCCCCGGCAGCGCGCTGGTGCTGGGCCTCATCTCCGGCATCATCTGCTTCTTCGCCGCCACCACGGTCAAGAACGCGCTCGGCTATGACGACTCGCTCGACGCCTTCGGCGTGCACGGCGTGGGCGGCATCGTCGGCGCCATCCTGACCGGCGTCTTCGCCACCCAGGCGATCAAGGGCGGCACCGACCCGGTGGGCTGGATCGACGGCAACTTCAGCCAGGTGATGACCCAGATCTACGGTGTCGTCATCACCATCGTCTACACGGCAATCGTCACCTTCGTCGTGCTGAAGGTGGTGGACCTGATCGTCGGCCTCCGGGTGGACGAGGCGACCGAGCGCGACGGTCTCGACCTCGCGCTGCACGGCGAGACGATCCAGTAAGCGTATCGATCCTGCTGGTGAGGGAGGGGGGGCCGAAAGGCCCCCCTTTTCGTCGTCTCGGGCGCTGGTGCGGCCTTTATGCCGTCATCGTGGTGTCGCCAGCGCGTAGGTGAGGCTCGCCTGGGCCACCGGATCGCCGGGCTTGTTCACAGCGCTCAGCACCGCCTCGCCGAAGCAGAGCGTGCGGCCGAACTTGACCAGCCTGGTGTCACAATGCAGGTCCGATCCGGCGGCGGCGCGGAAGAAGCTCGAGGTCTGCCCCACCGTGGCGCAGTCCTGGAAGCCGCCCACCTTGGCCGCGATGGCGAAGACCATCGAGGTGTCCGCCGCCGCCATCAGCGCCTGGCCGCAGATCATGCCGCCCGCCCGTGTCAGCCGTTCGCTGAAGGGCAGCAGCATGCGCACCCGCCCCGGTTCGATCTCGGTGACCGAAAGCCCGAGATCCAGCACCCAGGGTGCGAACCGTTCCGCCAGCATGGCGTTCGCCGCCGCGATATCGAATCCGCTCAACCTTGTCCCTCCGGCTGTCCGACGATGGACGTCAGGATCTTGCGCACCTGCTGCATGCCTTCCTGGCTCTGCGACCAGGCCCGTCCGGCAGTCAGTCCGCCATCGACCACGATCGCTTGGCCGGTGACGAAGCTGGACGCGTCGCTCGCCAGCCACAGCGCCGTGTCGGCGATGTCCTCGGGCATGCCGCTGCGGCCGATCGGGTGCATGGCCGACAGCGCCTGCTTCATCACCGCCACGGTCTGCGTCACCTGCGCCTCGCCGAAGCCCATGGCCCGGCCGAAGATCGGCGTCGCGATGCCGCCCGGGCAGATGCAGTTCACCCTGACGTTCTTCTCGGCGAGTTCCAGCGACGTCGTCCGCGTCAGCTGGATCACGGCGGCTTTCAGCGCGCTGTAGGGATGCGGGCCGAAGCCGCCCTGCAGCCCGGCGACCGAGGCGGTGGAAATGATCGAGCCCGAACGCTGCTTCGCCAGGATCGGTGCGGCGTGCTTGATGCCGAGAAAGGGGCCCTTCAGCAGGACCCGGTAGGCGCGGTCGAAGCCCTCGGCGTCGATCTCGGCGATCGGGCCGCTCGGCCCGGGCAGGCCGGCATTGTTGAACAGCGTGTCGAGCCGCCCGAAACGCTCCAGGGCGAAGCCGATCAGGCCCGCCACATCGGCTTCCTCGGCGACATCGGTGCGCCGGAACGCGACATCCGGCCCCAGTTCGGCGGCGAGCGCCCGGCCCCGTTCCTCGTCCAGGTCGCCCAGCACCACCTTGGCCCCGGCGGCGAGGAAACGGCGCACCGCCGCCTCGCCGATGCCGCTGGCGCCGCCGGTGATCACGGCGACCTTGCCCTCCAGATCGATCATCCCCATCCGCCTCCCTGACCGGCGGGCCTGCCGCCCGCTCTTGAACCCGACCCCGCAGCGCAGTAATAACCCGCCCTTCCCGCGGATGGTCCGCGGGCCGCGAGGACGCGAAGGATCGAGCCATGGCTTACAAGGTCGCCGTCGTTGGCGCCACCGGCGTGGTGGGCCATGAAATGCTCAACATCCTGTCCGAGCGCGGCTTTCCGGTGAAGGAAGTGGTGGCGCTCGCTTCCCGCCGTTCCGTGGGCCGGGAAGTGTCCTTCGGCGACAGGACGCTGAAGGTGAAGGCGCTCGAGGACTTCGACTTCACCGGCACCGATATCGCGCTGTTCTCGGCCGGCGGCTCGGTGGCGAAGGAATGGGCGCCCATGGCCGCCGCGGCCGGCGCCGTCGTCATCGACAACTCCTCCGCCTGGCGGATGGACCCGGACGTGCCGCTGGTGGTGCCGGAATGCAACCCCGACGCCATCGCCGGCTATACCAAGCGGGGCATCATCGCCAACCCGAACTGCTCGACCGCCCAGATGGTGGTGGCGCTGAAGCCGCTGCACGACTTCGCCACCATCAGGCGGGTGGTGGTCTGCACCTATCAGTCGACCTCGGGTGCCGGCAACGAGGCGATGGACGAGCTCTTCAACCAGACCAAGGCGATCTACGTCAACGATCCGGTGGAGCCGAAGAAGTTCACCAAGCAGATCGCCTTCAACGTCATCCCCCATATCGATGTCTTCATGGACGACGGCTCGACCAAGGAAGAATGGAAGATGGTGGTCGAGACCAAGAAGATCCTCGACCCCCGGATCAAGGTGGTCGCCACCTGCGTCCGCGTGCCGGTCTTCGTCGGCCATTCGGAGGCCGTGCATATCGAATTCGAGAAGCCGATCACCGCCGACGAGGCGCGCGACATCCTGCGCGAGGCCCCGGGCATCATGGTCCAGGACAAGCGCGAGCCCGGCGGCTACATGACCCCGGTCGAATGCGTCGGCGACTACGCCACCTTCGTCAGCCGGATCAGGGAAGATTCGACGGTGGAGAACGGCCTCGCGATGTGGGTGGTCTCCGACAACCTGCGCAAGGGCGCCGCCCTCAACGCCGTGCAGATCGCCGAGAGCCTCTGCGCCCGCTTCCTGAAGAAGGCGGCCTGACGCTCGGCGATTGACGCTCAGGCCCTGAAGGCCGCCAGGTAGTCGTCGAGGGTTTCCGCCAGCCGCCGGTGCATCAGCATCTCGTAAGGCAGGCGGTCGTCCTTCAGCGACGCCGTCTCCAGCGCGTCGAGATAGGCTTTCCGGTCCTCCGGCCGCACCGCGACTGGGGGATAGCCGTCCCTGATCAGCATCAGGTTCATCAAGAGCCGGGCGGTCCGCCCGTTGCCGTCGCTGAAAGGGTGGATCGCGGTCAGGCGGAAATGTGCTGCGAAGGCGCTGTCCGTCCCCGCGGCGGCGCTGGTAAGCCAGGTCCCGAATTCGGCCATCAGGCTCGGCACTTTCAGCGGGTTGGGAAAGATCACCGCCGAACCGGCGATGCGCCGGGGGTACGGGCTGTAGATCCCGGCGATCCCGGGCTGGCTGCGCGCCACGATCCGCCGGTGCAGCTCGCAGATGATGCTCTCGCTCAGCGCGACGGCGCCGGCGGCGATCTCGCGCACCCAGAGGACCGCATCGTAATGGTCGAGCGCCTCGAGATGATCGCGCAGGGCCTTGCCGCCCACCGTGATGCCGTGCTCGATCAGCTCGGCGGTTTCGCGATGGGTGAGCGTGTTGCCCTCGATCGCGTTCGAGGTATAGGTCAGCTCGACGTCGTAGTGCTTCTGCAGCTGCGCCATGCCGCCGGGCGCTGCGTCGCGCAGGCCGTCGAGCTCGCGCCTGGCCGCGGCGATTCGCGCTTTCAGCAGGTCGAGGGCGGGTTCGTACATCGTGCCAGCATGCCCGATCCGGCCTAGCCGATCACTCCCCCAGCCGCGCTTCCTCGTAATCGAGGTCGCGCTGCACGGCGAGCAGCGTCTCGTCGCCGATCTGAGAATCGCGGCGGAGCTTGATCAGCCGCCGCCGCGCCGCGCCGATGGCCGCCAGTTTCAGCGCCCGCACCGGGTCCTCGGAACATTCGAGGCCGGTATTCGTGTACTGCTCCTGCAGCAGCAGGCTGTCGAACTCGGCCCGCACCGCCACCACCACGGCGGGGTCGTATGTCCCCTCGGCCGCCAGCCGCTCGACCTCGGTGATCGCCGCATAGGCGATCTTCAGCCGGGCGAGGTGTTCCTCCTCGTGGATATCGGTGTCCTCGCCGATGCCGAGCCAGCGGATCAGCGGGCTGAGCGTCAGGCCCTGGGCCAGCAGCGTCGCCACGATGACGACGAAGCTCAAGACGATGATCTCGGCCCGGCCGGGAAAGGGCGTGCCGTCGGGCATGCTGTAGGGCACCGCCAGCGCCGCCGCCAGCGAGACGATGCCGCGCATGCCGCACCAGGCGATCACCGACAGATGGCTTGCCGGAGGCATCGTCTCGCGCCGGGCGATGGCTGGAATGAGCCGCGCCAGCCAGGCCGAGGGGAACACCCACAGGAAGCGCGCCAGCGTGCAGCCGGCCGCCAGCGCCAGCCCCGCCAGCAGCAGATGGGCCGAAATGCCCTGCTCGTCGTTCACCTCGGCCAGCTGCAGGCCGATCAGGATGAAGACTAGGCTGTTGATCAGGAAGACGACGACGTTCCAGGTTCCCTGGGCCAGGAGGCGGGTCGCCGGCTGGAACAGTTCCGGCGAATACCAGGCCCGCACGCCCCCCAGCACCACCACCGCCAGCACGCCGGACACGTGCATGTGCTCGGCCAGGATATAGGCGAGATAGGGCAGCGTCAGGCTGAAGGCCGTCTCGATCAAGGGGTCGCGCAGCCGCACCTGCACCCAGACCGCCGCCCGGCCGCAGAGATACCCGAACACTGCGCCGCCCGCCGCCAGCAGGCTGAATTCCAGGCTCGCCGCCGGCAGCGAGAAGCTGCCGGTCAGCGCCGCCGCCACCGCGAACTTGTAGACGACGAGGCCGGCGGCATCGTTCAAGAGGCTCTCGCCTTCCAGGATGGTGACCAGCCGCCGGGGCATGCGAAGGCGGCTCAGCACCGCGGTGGCCGCCACCGCGTCGGGCGGCGACAGCAGCGCGCCGATGATGAAGGCGCAGGGCCAGGGCAGCGCCGGCAGCAGCAGCTTGGCGATCACCGCCAGCACCACCGTGGTGAACAGCACAAGCCCCACCGCCAGCATCGAGATGGCGCGGAAATTGGCCCGGAACTCGCGCCAGGAGGTGAACAGCGCGGCGTGGTAGAGGATCGGCGGCAGCACCAGCACCAGGATCTGCTGGGGGTCGATCTGCGGCCGCGGCAGGCCCGGGATCTGGCTGATGGCGAGGCCGCCCAGGGTCAAGGCGATCGGATAGGGCAGGTTCAGCCGCCGCCCCAGCCAGCCCAGAACGACGGCGAAGATGAGGAGGCCGGCGACCAGGTCGATCAGCGGCAGGGTCACCGCCGGCTTCCCCGCGCCGCGCCGGCGATGCGCAGCAGCACCGCCCGGCAGATCGCCTCGTCCGGCATGCCGGTCGACTTGCAGTCGATCTCGGCCTCGGTCAGGAGGTCGAGCGCGGTCTGCGTCTTGCCCGGGCCCCAGGCGCCGAGCTGGTTCTGCAGCGCCTGCGCCCGGGCGAAGAAGACCGGCGGCTTCAGCCGCTGCACCGCCTCGCGCGCATTCGCGCCCCCCGCCACGTGGTCGGCGGCCAGCTGCAGCCGCTGCAGGTGGCGCTGGGCGGCGCGCAGCACGGTGACGACGCTCTCGCCTTCGCGCAGCGCCCGTGCCAGCGCCTTCTCCACCGCCGCGGGATCGCCCCCGGTGGCGGCATAGCAGATGTCCTCGATGGTGCTGGCCCCCGAATCCCCCACCACCGCCGTCGCGTCCTCCAGGGTGATCGTGGCCGGCTTCGGGCCCATGTAGAGGCAGAGCTTTTCCAGCTCGCGCCGGCTCAAGGCGCGGTCGGCGCCGAGATTGCCCTTCAGGTAGTCGAGCGCGGCCGGGTCGGGGCGGTGCTTCGCGGCGCCCAGCACGCCCTCGATCAGTTCCTCCAGCGCCTCGGCGCTGTCGGCATAGCAGGGCAGTGCCGCGGCATTGCCGGCGCCCTCGAATATTTTGCGCAAGCTGCTGCGGGCCGGCAGGTCGCCGCCCTCGGCCACGATCAGCGCCTCGGCCACCGGCGCTTCCAGATAGGCCTCGAAGGTCGCCGCGGCACGATCGCCGAGCGTATGCACGCGCACCACCCGCCGGCCGCCGCCGCCGAAGAAGCTGGTGGCGCCGGCTTCGTCGGCGAGGCGCGCCGGGTCCTCGGCCAGCTGCGCGCCCGACAGTTCGGCCAGCCGGAAGGCGTCCTTCTTCGGATCGGGGATGACCGATTTCACCAGCGCCTCGGCGCGCTCGCGCACCATGCCCTGGTCCGGGCCGTAGATCAGTACCGCCAGCACCGCCGGGTCCGGCTTGCGCAGGAAGGCAGCGACCCCCCGGCCGGTCAGCTTCATCGCGTCACGATCGCGGGACGATGGGCCGCGCCAGCCAGCTGGCGAGCGCGGTCCGGATCGCTTCGGCCAGTTCGCGCGACAGCCTCTGGCGGGCATCCTGCTCGGCGGCGATATTGCCGAAATCGGCGCGCAGGATGTTGTAGGCGGTGGCGTTGCGTGCCTCGTTCGCATGTACCGCCTGGTTGCTGGCGAGGTCGACCAGCCGGTAGCGCGCGGCGATGACGAGGTTGGTGCGCGTCGCCTCGTCCGAGCGTGTGATGGCCGCCCCTTCCTTGAACTCCTCCAGCACGATATCCAGCCGATAAAGCGGCCGGCTGGGCTCGCCGCGCGGGTTCAGGCGGTCCAGCAGGGCATTGCGCAGCAAGAGCTCGGTGCGCTGGCTGCTGTTGCCGGTGACCCTCCCCATCTGGATGCTGGCCAGTTCCTCCACCGGCGCCGAACTGGCGCTCGCTCCGTCGGTGGCATACAGCGGCCGCAACTCGCAGGCGGAAAGCGACAGCGAGATGAACAGGGCGGCAAAGACTTTCCTTCTCCCTGGGGGAGAAGGTGGCGCGCAGCGCCGGATGAGGGGCAACCTTTCCGGAGAGTGAGCGCCGCCGAAACGGCGCCCCTCATCCGCCCTCCGGGCACCTTCTCCCGCGCCGGCAGGCTCGACCTGCCGGACAAGCCGGCAGGCAGGGAGAAGGGCGAGGCAAGGCGCCTCAAACCACGACATTGACCACCCGGTTCGGCACCACCACCACCTTGCGCACGGCGCGGCCGTCGATGGCGCGCCGCACGTTGTCGTCGGCCAGCGCCGCCGCTTCCACCAGCTCCTTCGCCGCGTCGCGGGCGAGCGACAGCGTGGCGCGCAGCTTGCCGCCCACCTGCACCGCGATGGTGACGAGGTCGTCGCGGGCGAGATCGGCATCGGCCACCGGCCAGGGCGCCAGCGCCAGCAGGGTCTCATGCCCCAGCGCCGCCCACATCTCCTCGGCCAGATGCGGCATCATCGGCCCGACCAGTTTCACCAGCGTCTCGAAAGCCTCGCGCTTCGCCGCGCCGTCGGCAGCCTTGTGCTCGTTCAGCGCATTGGCGAATTCGTAGATCCGCGCCACGCCCTTGTTGAAGTGGAACTGCTCGATATCCTCGGTGACGGCGGCGATGGTCTTGTGCGTTGCCCGGCGCAGGCTGGCGCCGGCCTCGTTCGCAGGCCCGGCGGCGTCGAGCGTCGGCAGCGCCTCGTTCAGCATCCGCCACAGCCGCTGGGCGAAGCGCCAGGCGCCTTCCACCCCGGCCGTGGTCCATTCCATGTCGCGTTCGGGCGGGCTGTCCGACAGCATGAACCAGCGGGCGGTATCGGCACCGTAGGTGTCGATGATGCTGCCGGGATCGACCACGTTCTTCTTCGACTTCGACATCTTCTCGACCCGGCCGACCGTCACCGGCGCCCCGGTGGCTGTTTCGGTCAGTGTGCCGTCCTCGGCCCGGCTGATCTCCTCGGGCGTCAGCCAGGCGCCGGCCGGGTTCTGATAGGTCTCGTGGCAGACCATGCCTTGCGTGAACAGGCCCGCGAAAGGCTCCTTCACGCCGACATGCCCGGTTTCCTTCAGGCCGCGCATATAGAAGCGCGAATAGAGCAGATGCAGGATCGCGTGCTCGATGCCGCCGATGTACTGGTCCACCGGCAGCCAGTAGTCGACTGCCGCCCTGTCCATCGGCTCTCCGTCGCGGGGCGAGCAGAAGCGGGCGAAATACCAGGACGAATCGACGAAGGTGTCGAGGGTGTCGGTCTCGCGCCGGGCCTGTTTCCCGCAAGCCGGGCAGGCGACGTGCTTCCAGGTCGGGTGGTGGTCGAGCGGATTGCCGGGCTTGTCGAAGGTGACGTCGTCGGGCAACAGCACCGGCAGGTCCTTCGCCGGCACCGGCACCACCCCGCAGGAATCGCAATGGATCACCGGGATCGGGCAGCCCCAGTAGCGCTGCCGCGACGCGCCCCAGTCCCTGAGGCGGTAGTTCACGGTCCGCTGGCCGATGCCCATCGCCTCGGCCTTGTCGATGGCTTTGGCGATGGCGGCGGGAATCTCCAGCCCGTCCAGCCACTCGGAATTGATGATACTGCCTGCCTTCTCGGTATAGGCCTCGGTGCGGCTCGCCATGCTGGCCGCGCTCTCGCCCGGCGCGCAGACCACCCAGGGGATGGGCAGCCCGTATTTGGTGGCGAATTCGAAGTCGCGCGTGTCGCCCGCCGGACAGCCGAAGATGGCGCCGGTGCCGTAGTCCATCAGCACGAAATTGGCGATGTAGACCGGCACGCCGCGCCCGGCGCCGAACGGATGGCTGGCGCGGAAGCCGGTGTCATAGCCCTGCTTCTCCGCCGTCTCGATATCGACGATCGAGGTCCCGCCCCTGCGGCATTCGGCGATGAAGCTGGCCGCCTTCGGATCCTTCTCGGCGACGGCCTGGGCGAAGGGGTGATCGGCGGCGACGGCGAGGAAACTGGCGCCGAACAGGGTATCGGGCCGGGTCGTATAGACCTCGATCTCCTTCTGGCCCGCCGGGCCCTTCGGCACCGCCCATTTCAGCTTCAGGCCCTCGGACCGGCCGATCCAGTTGGTCTGCATCAGCCGCACGCGCTCGGGCCAGCGCTCCAGCTCCCCCAAGGCCGCCAGCAGGTCTTCCGAGAAGGCGGTGATCTTGAAGAACCACTGGGCCAGCTTGCGCCGCTCCACCACCGCGCCCGACCGCCAGCCGCGCCCGTCGATCACCTGCTCGTTCGCCAGCACGGTGTGGTCGACCGGGTCCCAGTTGACGTCGCTCTCCTTGCGGTAGACGAGGTCCTTCTCCAGGAAATCCAGGAACAGTTTCTGCTGATGGGCGTAATAGCCCGGATGGCAGGTGGCGAGCTCGCGCTCCCAGTCCAGGCTCAACCCCATGCTCTTCAGGTCGGCCCGCATGTCGGCGATGTTCTGGTAGGTCCAGTTGGCCGGATGCACGCCCTTGTCGCGGGCGGCGTTCTCGGCCGGAAGACCGAAGGCGTCCCAGCCCATCGGGTGCAGCACGTTGAAGCCGCGGGCCTTCTTGTAGCGCGCCACCACGTCGCCCATGGTGTAGTTGCGCACATGCCCCATATGGATGCGTCCCGACGGATAGGGAAACATCTCCAGCACGTAGTATTTCGGCTTCGAGCGGTCCTCGGACGCGGCGAAGACTTGGGCCTCGGTCCAGGCCTGTTGCCATTTGCCCTCGACGGCGCGGGCGTTGTAGCGGCCCTCGGCGCTGCTCGACATGATGCTGAAACCCCGGAAATCGAACGATCTGCTGTGCAGGCGCCTGATTTACGGGGGGCGAGGCCCGCCGTCCAGCCCGCCGGCCCGGTGGGGTGGTCCCGGCGCGCGGTCTCGGCGGGGCCGGCTCAGCGGGCGCTGGCGACCCGCAGCTCGCGTGCCCGGGTCAGGATCGCGTTTTCCAGGTTGATCGGCGTGTCGTTCGCCACCGCCGAATCGGCCCAGTCACCCGCTTCGGTTTTCACTTGACGGAAAACTGCAACCTTCAGTCCGTCCGCCCGCAGCCGCCGGTCCAGGATGTAGACGGTCACCTTGAAGCGTTCGCCGGGGGTCGATTCGGGGGTGTACCAGTCGGTGATGATGACGCCGCCGAAGGGATCCGCCGAAGACAGCGGCATGAAGGCGACGGTATCGAGCGAGGCGCGCCACAGGAAGCTGTTGACGCCGATGCCGCCGCCGCCGCCTTCGCTGTCGCCGCTCTTGCCCTGGCCGAAACCCAGCCCGCCTTCACCGAAAACCGTTTCGCGATTGGGATTGTCGGGGTCGATGACCCTGCCCGAGCGGGCGTCGTACTGGCCCTTGGGATCGCTGGAACTGGCGCCCATGCCGCAGCCGGCCAGCCCCAGCAGGCAGGCACCCGCGAGGCTCACTGCGCGAAACCACCGAGCGTCCATTAAAGCCTCCACGACAGGCCCCCACCCACCAGCCTCCCGAATGCCGTACTCCGCCTGCGCTGTCAACGTTCGCAGGACCGCTCCGCGAGGCTCCCCGTGAGACCGATTGTTGCCAACATGCCACATTGCGCAATGTTCGCGCTGTCCAGGCCCTTGGCTTTCTTGACCTTTGGGGGTCGCGGTGGCTGTATCCGTCGGGGAACGCGGACCGGTGGGTTCCGTTACGCCTTTTGGGTCAATTCTTCACTTCGAGAGACGAAAGAGGAGCACATGAGAAAACTCCTGTACGGGACTTCGGCCCTGGTTGCCGCTGGCCTCCTGCATGTCGATCCCGCCTTTGCCCAGGCCAAGGAAAGCCCGGTCACGCTCACCGTCGGTGGTCGCATGAATTTCATGTTTGCCTTCGCAGACCAGCGCGACGGCACGCTCGGGCCTGCCGGCACCGACATTCGCGGACATGGTATCACGCGTGAGGCCGAAATCCTCTTCCGTGGCCGTACCGCGCTGAACAACGGCCTCCGCGCCGGTGTGCATGTCGGTCTCGAGGCCGAGACCTGCGTCGACCAGATCGACGAGAGCTACATCTGGTTCGAACACGACTCGTTCGGCCGTCTGGAACTGGGCTCGACCGACCAGGTCGGCTGGAAGATGTTCTACGGCGCCCCCGCGGCGATCCCGAACAACAGCACTGCCCAGATCAACACGCGTTCCTACAACCTGACGGCTGTTACCGCCGGCATCACCGCCGCCGGCAACAACTCGCCCCAGGCGCTGTTGAACCTCGGCAACGACGCCGAGCACATCAACTACTTCACCCCGCGCTTCTTCGGCTTCCAGGTCGGTGTGGCTTACACCCCTGAGAGCTGCCAGGAAGTCACCGCTCCCGGCCAGAACTTCTCGGTCGGCGCGGCGGTCGCGACCTGCACCGGCGCCGGCTCGCTGCCGAACGCCGCCAACGCGGGCCAGCAGGGTGAAATCTGGGAAGTCGCCGCCAACTTCGTGCAGAAGTTCGGTGACGTGAACGTCGGCATCTACGGCGCCTACGCCGACGCCGATCTGGAAGCGAACGTGGCCTCCGGCCTCGGCCGCGACCAGAAGCAGTGGGGCGTTGGTGCCAACCTCGCCGCCTGGGGCTTCACGCTCGGTGCGCATTACAAGAACGACAACCTCGGCGTCCGCGGCGCGGATTACGACAGCTGGGGCGTCGGCCTGTCCTACAAGTTTGCCGCCTGGACCATCGGCGCTGAATACGGCTGGGTGAAGGCTGATTCCTATACCCAGGCGACCGGCGCTCTGACCGGCGTGAAGGACCGTTCGTGGGTCGGCATGCTCGGTGTTCAGTACGCGGGCATCGGCCCGGGCATCAACACCTTCGCCGGCATCCAGTTCTTCGACCAGAACGGCGCGTCCGCTGCGGCCACCAACGGCACCACCGGTGGCAACGACGGCACCGTCTTCATCCTCGGCACCACGATCTCCTACTGATCGTCGTCTCGAAAAGAAGAGCTACGAGAGAGGGCGGCTTCGGCCGCCCTCTTTTTTTGTGCCGAATCTTCCGCGATTCTAGTTCTGCCTCTTTATACAATAAGAACTTTATGGTAACATAATCCCTTTCCAATCGAGGAAGGGGACTGTTCCGATAATGGCGACGCATCGAACCCCGGCCGATGACGAGGCGCTGGGCCCGGCGATCCGCATCCTGGTGAAGCGGGTGATGGCCGATCCGGCCTTGAGCGCGTCTTCCCGCACGGTGATGACCTGGCTGCTGCTGGAGGG
>JALHMN010000041.1 GCA_022844005.1 bacterium
GTCAGTAGTCAGGAGGGTCGTGATGCGAACCGCAGCACGCACGACGATCGATTGTCGAACGGCGAAGCCAGCGACCGAAGTGATGGATGTAGCCGGCGCGGTCGCCCTGTGGATCCTGTTGTCCGTCCTCGGCTGGGGTGCGATCGCGCTCCTGATCAAGGCGCTCTGACAGGCGGGGGCGGCCGGAAGGATGGTGCGGGCGGAGGGACTCGAACCCTCACGGCTTTTGGCCTCACGATTTTAAGTCGTGTGCGTCTACCAGTTCCGCCACGCCCGCGTTCGTTTTCCAGTCTATCCGATTCGCACGTGCTCCGGCCGGAAGCCCATGCCGACGACGCGGGCGGCGAGCCGGCGGAACAGGGCGTAGCGGGCGAATAGGCGCAAGGGGAGTGGCGCCCTCGTAGGCCCCGGCCTGCCCAGCACGTGGCGGGCGAGATAATTCTGCATGCCGACCTGGATGCGCTGCGTCATCCGGACCGGGAAGAGGCGGCGCGCCGCCACGGCGGCAAGCTGCCGCTCGTCGACCCGGCCCGCTCGCAGCGCGGGGGCGAGGAGGTTGGCCGCCGCCACGGCGTCCTGGATGGCGAGGTTGATCCCCACGCCCCCGATCGGGGACATCGCATGCGCCGCGTCACCGATGCACAGGAAGCCCGGCCGGTGCCAGGTGGAAAGCCTGTTCACCTGGACGGAGAGCAGCCGGATCTCGTTCCAGTCGGCGAGCGCTTCTATCCGGGCGGCGGGAAATCCGGTCAGGAAGGCGATGTCGGCGCGAAGCGCGGCGAGGCCGCGGCGCTTCAGGGCCTCGAGCCCGTCCTTCTCGATGATCAGCCCGCATTGCCAGTAGTCGCCGCGATCGAGCAGCACCATGCCCTTGCCGGCATCGAAGCGGCCCAACACCTGGTGCGGGTCGCCTTCCAGCCGCGGCAGGCGGAACCAGAGCACGTCGATCGGGGCGCCGAAATCGGTGGGGACGAGGCCGGCGGCGGCACGCAGTTCCGAATGCCGTCCATCGGCGGCAACCAGAAGGCCGGAGCGGATTACCAAGCGACCCTCAGGCGCCTTGACCTTGACGCCGACAATCCGGCCGCCGTCGCGGAGGAGGCCCGTCGCCTTGTGGCGGCGCAGCAGGCGGAAGTTCGGGTAGCGCGCGGCCTCCTCGGCCAGGAAGTCCAGGAAATCCCACTGCGGCATGAAAGCGATGAACCTGCAGCGCGTCGGCAGATGGCTGAAATCGGCGCCGAATGCGACATCGCCGAAGCGTCCGTTCAGGCTTTCGACCTTCTGGTGCGGCAGGGCGAGGAAGCGTTCCAGCAGGCCGAGTTCGTGCATCACCTCCAGCGTCGAGGGATGGATGGTATCGCCCCGGAAATCACGCAGGAAATCGGCGTGCTTCTCCAGCACCACGACCTCGACACCCGCCCGGGCCAGAAGCAGCCCCAGCATCATGCCCGCCGGCCCGCCCCCGGCGATGCAGCAGGCAGTGACGAGCGCCGCCATCGGCTTCAGCCACCCAGGAGTTCGGCCGCCATCTGACGCAGCCGGGCCCGCTGGATCTTCACGCCGTTGGCGCTGATCGTCGTCGGCATCGCCTCCAGCGGCACGATCCGCTTCGGGACCTTGTAGCCGGCGATGCCGGCCCTGCAATGGGCGGCGAGAGCCGCCTCGTCGAAGCCGCTGCCGGCCTTGGGTACGACGAATCCGACGGCGCGGTTGCCCTCCGGCGTCGGCACCGCCACGACCTGGGCGATTTCGACCGCCGGATGCGACTGCAGGAAATCCTCGATCTCCGCCGGGCTGACCAGGAACCCGCCCAGGCGCAGCACGTCGCCCATGCGGGTCAGGTACTGGAAGCGGCCGTCGGCTTCGAGCATCGCCAGATCGCCGGTCCTGAGGTAGCCGTCAGGCGTGAATGCCTCGGCGGTGGCTTCCGGGTTGCCGAAATACTCCCGCATCAGGCTGGGGCCCCTGAACTCTAGCTCGCCCGCCTGACCCGGGGGCAGCAGCGCACCGGTCTCCGGATCGCGCACCCGCACGGAAGCCTCCGGCGCGACCAGCCGACCGCCACCCTTGGCACGTTCCTCGGGGGCCGCCGTGTCCGACTGGCGGGCGACCTGCGCCTGCATCTCGCTCATGCCATAGAGCCCGATCAGCGCCAGACCGCGCCTGTCGGCCCGGGCGATCATCTCGAGCGGCGGATGGTTGAAGGCGGCGAAGCCGACGAAGCCCAGATGCGGGAAGGCGGGATTGCCCGGTACCCCGTCCAGCAGGCGCAGCACCATGTCGTCGGTGCCATTGGTGTGGGTGATGCATTCCTTGGTCAAAAGTCCGATCGCGCGCTCGGTGTCGAAGACCGGGAGCGAGTAGAGCGGCGCGCCGGCGCCCAGCGCCGCCATGCTGCCGGTGAAGCCGAAGACGCCGCACATCGGCAGCAGTTGCAGCACGCGGGCGTCCGGGCGGTCGTAGCCGAAGCCGGCGGCAACGCCTTCGGTGTGGTCGAGGATGCTGGACTGCGCATGCAGGACGAACTTGGGCGCCTTGGTGGTGCCCGACGTGGTGAACATGGCACAGCCATCGGTCCGTCCGCCGTCGCCCGCCCGTTCAGGGGAATCGAGCAAGGCCTCGTAGGTGATCGTCCTGGCGCGACCGACCTGCGGCGCCCGTGTCGGGCGGTCGCCCGGTTCGCCATAGGCGATCACCGTCTCGAGGCGGTCCAGCATTTCCCGCGGCACCGCGTCCAGGATGTCGAGGAAGGGAATGTCGAGAAAGGCCGGCCAGAGGATCAGGGCCTTGGCGCCCGAACGGCCGACGATGTCGCCCACCTCATGCGCCTTGAAGCGTGTGTTGACCGCCATGGCGACGGCGCCCAGCCGGCCGCAGGCCAGGAACAGCGCCAGATAGGCGGGAACATTGGGTAGCCAGAAGGCGACACGGTCGCCGCGGCCGATGCCGAGGCGAGACAGGCCGCCGGCCAGCCGGCGGCTCGAGGCCGCCAGTTCGACATAGGAAACCGTGGTGCTGCCGCTGAAAATCGCGACCTTGTTGCCGTGGCGGGCCGCAAGCCCGTCCGCCCAAATTCCCAGACCCTGATGCATCAACGCTTCCTCTCCGCAATGGCGCGGAGATTGGTCAGGGCGGCAGCGAAAGACAAGACCCGCCGGATGCCGCCGGTAGGTCGGGAATCAGTTGGATTTCTTCGGCGAGGCGGCGGGCTGCTTCGAGGCGGTCACCGGCGTCTGGCCGCAGTTTCGATGGAGGACGACCGCCTCCGGTTCGCTGTCCAGCCAGCGCAGGCTGGCCGCGGTCACCACGCGATAGCTGACATTGTCGGCCGGCAACGCGGGGTGCGACTGGTCGACGCGCTGCTCGACCAGGCTGATGGCCTTGTTCGACAGCCGCATTTCCACCCTGGTGCCGCCCGGCATGTCGCGCACCGCGCAGATCGGTCCGAGCGTCTTGTCGAATGCGGCGACCTTGCGGAAGTTCGGATCCGGATCGGCGCGGCTGCCGGAGATGTCGAGCTGGTATTTGGCGAACTTGACTTCCGCCCGTTCGATCCGGCCATAGGGAAAATAGACGAGAAGCCCGCCATCGAGGCTCGCGTATTCGCCGAGCCGTCCTTCGACCACCGGCAGGTGGTGGATCCGGTTGGCCGGGATGCGCGAGGCATCGTCCAACAGGCGCAGCTGATGACGATCGCCGCGGGCCTGAGCGCGATCGCCTTCGAATGGAATGAGCGGCCCGGTCTGGGCGGCGGCCGGCAAGGCGGTGATCGTCGCGGCCAAAGCGACCGTTGCCACGGCGAGTGTCGCGTGCAGGTCCTTCATGTCCGAAACCCTTAGCCCCTTTGACGAATCGACCCTGGACCATAGCTGTCGAGGCCGTCCACCTCAACCTCTCCTCTGGGATATACTCCCGGGATGTCATCCTTGACCCCGGCCGGGCTCTCCGCCCGCATTCTCTATCGTGACGCACTTGTGATCGTCCTGGACAAGCCTGCCGGAATTGCCGTGCATGCCGGTCCCGGGGGCGGCGCCAATCTGGAGGCGCTGTTCGAGCATCTGAAATTCGGATTCCGTGACCCCCCGGCGCTGGCCCACCGTCTCGACCGGGATACCAGCGGTTGTCTCGTGCTCGGACGCCATCGCAAGGCGCTCGCCAAGCTCGGCCGGATGTTCCAGGAGGGCAGAATCGAGAAGACCTATTGGGCCGTGGTCGCGGGCACTCCGCCCGGCGATGACGGCATTGTCGACAAGGCGCTGAAGAAGGTGACCGACCGGACCGGCTGGCGCATGCAGGTGGATCGCAAGGGGCAGGAGGCGCAGACCGAATGGCGCGTTCTCGGCCGGGGCGAAGCGATGACCTGGATGGAATTCCGTCCGCGTACCGGTCGGACCCACCAGATCCGGGTCCATGCGGCCTCGCTCGGCTGTCCCGTGTTGGGCGATCAGATGTACGGCGCCGCCGGCGAGGTGTGGTCGCGTGGCCCGCTGATGCTGCATGCCCGGCGGATTGCCATCCCCCTCTATGCCGGCAAGCCGCCGGTGGAAGTGGAGGCGGCGCCGCCTGAGCATATGCGGCGGGCGCTCGCCACATGCGGCTGGACGGAACCGGCGGCGCCGGTCTGCGCCGCCGGCTGACCCGGCGTCAGGCAGCTTTCTCCAGCGCTGCCAGCACAGCGTCGCCCATGCCCTTGGTGTCGATCGGCTGCCGGCCGGGCTGGACCAGATCGGCAGTGCGGGCGCCCTGGGCCAGCGCCTCGCCCACCGCCTGCTCGAGCAGTTCTGCTTCCTTGGGCAGTGCCATCGAATGGCGCAGCGCCATGGCGACCGAGAGAATGGCCCCGAGCGGGTTGGCGATGCCCTGCCCGGCTATGTCCGGCGCGCTGCCGTGGATCGGTTCGTACAGCGCCGGCCGGCGGCCGTCGGCGCGGGGCGCACCGAGCGAGGCCGAGGGCAGCATGCCGAGCGAGCCGGTGATCATCGCCGCGCAGTCGGACAAGACGTCACCGAACAGGTTGTCGGTCACCATCACGTCGAACTGCCGGGGGTTGCGTACCAACTGCATGGCGGCATTGTCGGCATACATGTGCGACAGTTCGACATCGGCGAACTCGGCCTTATGCAGGTCCGTCACCACGGCGCGCCACAGCTTGCCGCTTTCCATGACGTTCGATTTCTCCACCGAGCAGACCCGGTTGCGCCGCGTTCGGGCCAGTTCGAAGGCGAAGCGGGCGATGCGCTCGATCTCGTCGCTCTCGTAGACCTGGGTGTCGACACCGCGCCGCCTTCCATCGGGTAGCGTGGTGATGCCGCGCGGCTGGCCGAAATAGACGCCGCCGGTCAATTCGCGCAGCACGATCATGTCGACGCCTTCGATCACTTCGGGGCGAAGCGTCGAGGCGGAAGCGAGCTGCGCCAGAGCCTTGATCGGCCGGACATTGGCGAAGAGGCCGAGCGACTTGCGGATGCTGAGCAGGCTCCCCTTGCGCCGCTCCGCCGGGCTCAGGCTGTCATAGATGGGGTCGCCCATCGCACCGAACAGGATGAGATCGGCGGTGCCGAGATGTCTTTGCGTCTTGTCCGAGATGATGGTGCCGAGGCGCTTGTAGGTCGCGGCCCCCAGCTCGCCCTCGGTCAGTTTCGCCGGCAATTTCCGGCGGTCGGCGAACCATTCCAATACGCGCACGGCCTGTGCGGTCACTTCCGGGCCGATGCCGTCTCCCGGAAGGACCAGAACGTCGAACTCGTTGCTCATGGCTGCTTCCCGATCAGAGCCAGCTCAGCTCTTTCGCCTGCTTTGCCTCGAAGGCGGCGATGTCCTTCTCGTAGCCGAGCGTGAGGTTCACCTCGTCGACGCCCTTCAGGAGGCAGTCCTTGCGGAAGGAATCGATCTCGAAGCGATCCGACTTCCCATCCGGACCGATCACGGTCTGGCTGGGCAGGTCGATCGAGATCTCGCTGCCGGGCTTCTCGTGCAGCGCCTTGCGGATCTCGGCCACCCGCGCGGCATCGAGGCGGATGGGCAGCACGCCGTTCTGGAAGCAGTTGTTGAAGAAGATGTCGCCGAAGGAAGGCGAGATGAAGGCCCGGAAGCCGTTGTCGACCATGACCGTCACGGCATTCTCGCGCGAAGAACCGCAGCCGAAGTTGCGCTCGCTGACCGAGATCCTGGCCCCGGCGAAGCCCGGCTGGTTCATCACGAAGCCGGGGATCGGCTTGCCGGCCGGATCGTAGCGCACGTCATGGAACAGGGCGTTGACCTGCGCATCGCGCGCCTTGCCGAGGAAACGGGCCGGGATGATCTGGTCGGTGTCGATGTTCGGCTGGTCGAAGGGAATCGCCGCCGCCTTGAGGGTGGTGAAGGGTTCCATCGCGGTACTCCTTAGGCCAGCAGGCGGCGGACGTCGGCGAAGCGGCCGGTGACGGCAGCCGCCGCCGCCATCGCCGGGCTCACCAGGTGCGTGCGCACGCCCTGTCCCTGACGGCCGACGAAGTTGCGGTTCGAGGTGGAGGCGATGCGTTCGCCGGGTTTGCCGGTGTCGCCGTTCATTCCGACGCACATCGAGCAGCCGGGCTCGCGCCACTCGAAGCCGGCGGCGAGAAATATCTTGTCGAGGCCCTCGGCCTCCGCCTGGGCCTTGACCAGGCCGGACCCGGCGACCACCCAGGACGGCACGACGGTCTTGCGGCCGTCGACCACCTTGGCGGCGGCGCGCAGGTCCTCGATCCGGCTGTTGGTGCAGGAGCCGATGAAGACGCGATCGACGGCGACCTCTTCCAGCAACGTGCCGGGCGTGAGCCCCATGTAGTCGAGCGCCCGGGCGATGCCGTCCTTCTTCGCGGCGTCGAGGCCGCTCGAGGGTTCGGGGATGCGGCCGGTGATCGGCAGCGCGTCTTCCGGGCTGGTGCCCCAGGTGACCATCGGCACGATGTCGGCGGCGTTCAGGCTGACTTCGCGGTCGAAGCCGGCACCGTCGTCGGTGGGCAGCGAGCGCCAGAAGGCGACCGCCTTGTCCCATTCCGCCTCCTTCGGGCCGAAGGGGCGGTTCCGGAGGTAGGCGATGGTGGTGTCGTCGGGGGCGATCATGCCGGCGCGTCCGCCGGCCTCGATCGACATGTTGCAGACGGTGAGGCGCCCCTCGACCGACAGGCCACGGATGGCGCTGCCGGCATATTCGATCACATGTCCGACCGCACCCGCGGCGCTGATCTTGGCGATGATGGCGAGGATGACGTCCTTCGCGGTGACGTGGGCGCCCAGCGTGCCGTCGACGCTGATCCGCATGGCCTTGGGCTTGCGCTGCCACAGGCACTGGGTCGCCATGACATGGCCGACCTCGGAGGTGCCGATGCCGAAGGCGAGCGCGCCGAGCGCGCCGTGAGTGGAGGTGTGGGAATCGCCGCAGACCATCGTGAGGCCGGGCTGGGTCACGCCTTGTTCGGGGCCCACCACATGGGCAATGCCCTGGCGCGGATCGCCGACGTAGAACAGCGTCACCCCGCTCTCGGCGGTATTGGTCTGGATGGCTTCGACCAGCTTGCGGTGCCCGGGATCGCGGATGTCGGCGACCTTGCCGCTGGCGGTCGAGGTGTAGTGGTCGGGCGTGGCGAAGGCGCGGTCGGGACGGCGAAGCTTCCTGCCCATCTCGCGCAGCTTGCCGTAGCCGCCGGCCGAACCGTCATGCAGCAGATGGCGGTCGACATAGAGCAGCGTGTAGCCGTCGGGGCGATCGACGACCACGTGACGCTGCCAGATCTTCTCGAACATGGTGCGCGGAGCGGTCACTTTTGTTTCCTCCTCGAACCGCCCCTCTCGCCGGTGCCGGCGAAGGGGCGGGTACCGGGACTGTAGTCGTCGTTACTCGGCGGCCTGCTTGACCTCGTCGCGGAAGGCGGTGCGGCGGACGTCCCAGTCGGCGGCGCCGAAGCGGGCGAAGGTGCCGCCGGGCGAACCCTGCACCGGGGGAAGCTTGCCCTGCTTCAGGTCGGCCAGCAGGCGGTCGCAGGTCTGGATGATGCCGCCGAGGAGGAGTCCCGGGACGATGGCGATGGCATAGCCCAGACGCTGGGCGTCCTCGATCTCGAAAGGCGGAGTCTTGCCGCCGCGCACGACGTTCATGAGGCAGGGACCCTTCACCGCCTTCGGTACCGCGGCCACTTCCTCCATGGTCTGCGGCGCCTCGACGAAGGCGACGTCGGCACCGGCGGCGAGGGCGGCGTTGGCGCGCGCGATGGCTTCGTCATAGCCGGCGACGGCGCGCGAATCGGTGCGCGCGATGATGCAGAAATCCTTCGTCTTGCGGGCGGCGGCGGCGGCGCGGATCTTGGCGACGTAGTCCTCGCGGCTGACCAGTTCCTTGTTGTCGAGATGGCCGCAGCGCTTCGGGAACACCTGATCCTCGATATGGATGGCGGCGACGCCGACGCGCTCGAATTCCTGCACGGTGCGATAGACATTCAGCTCATTGCCGTAGCCGGTATCGGCGTCGCTGACGAGCGGGATGTCCATGGAGTTCACGATGCGGGTGGCGTTGGCCACCATCTCGGTCATCGTGATCAGGCCGTAATCGGGATAGCCGAGCGTGGCGGAAGTCCCGGCGCCGGTCATGTAGGCGGCCGAGAACCCGGCCTGCTTGACCAGCGTGGCGGTGATCCCGTCGATCACGCCGGGGGCGATGATGGTCTTTCCGCTGGCGAGCAGCTCACGGAACTTGGCGGCGTTGGACATGTCGGTTTCCTTCACTTTCCTGCGGGCGATTTGGCGGCGCTGCGCTATGCGCGCAATTTTATTACGCAATTGGGGCTTGCGAGGATTGCCCGGGTCGCGTTTCCCTTCCCCAACGTATTGATTGATCGCGTCATCTTAAGATGATAACAACAGTACCTGTCAACAAACAACGGGAGGAACGGCAATGTCCCGAATTGCCACTTGGCTTGGTGCGGCTGCTTTTTCGGCCGCTTCCGTCGTATCCGGCGCTGCGCTGGCCGCCGATATCGTCGTTACTCACTGGTCCGCCCTGCTCTACGGCGTCCCCTACGCGATTGCCCAGGAGAAGGGCTACTTCAAGGAGGAGGGTGTCCAGATCGACGGCATCCTCTCCTCCAAGGGTGGCGGCACCAGCGTACGCAACCTGATGGCGGGCGAGACGCTCTATGCCGAGGTGGCGCTGCCTGCCGCTCTCGCGGCGATCAAGGAAAACTACCCGATCAAGATCATCAACGGCGGGACCGATGGCTCCAGCAGCGTCTGGATTACCCGCAAGGACATGAAGATCTCCGGTCCGGAAGACCTGAAGGGCCTGCGCTTCGCCTACAGCCGGCCGAAGTCGGTCTCGGAGAGCGGCATCATCTCCGCCATCACCTCGCATGGGATGAAGGCGGCCGACGTGAAAATGGTCGCGGCCGGCGACATCGGGGCCGGTATCACCGCGCTCGAGCATAACAAGGTCGATATCGCGCTGCTGCCGGAACCGATTTTGTCGATCAAGGCGAAGGAAGGCACGGTGTTCCAGGTGCTGCCCTGGCTCGGCAAGGATGTGCCGCGCTACACGCAGACCGTCGGCATCGCCACGACGGAAGTGATCGAGAAGCGCGGCAAGGAACTGGCGGCGCTGATCAAGGCCCGTCGGCGCGGCGTCGAGTTCCTCTATGCCAATCCGGAGGAGAGCGCGAAGATCCTGGCCAAGACCTACAACATGGCGCCGGACATCGCGGCCAGCGCCATGGCCGGGATCCTGAAGCAGACGCCCACCTGGTGGAACCCCGGCCGGCTCGACCACGAGGGCATGGCGAACATGTCCCAGGCGCTGGGCGCGGTGGGTGCGATCACTCTGCCGGTGGACTGGAAGGTCGCGGTCGACGATCGCTTCGTGCGCGACGCGAAAGCGTCACGCTAGGAGCGGTCCGACAGTGACGGACGACAAGACGGCAGTTGCCGCCGAGCTGGTCGGCGTGACGCGGGTCTATCCCGCGCGCGCCGGCCACGCGCCGGTCCATGCCCTCGGGCCGCTGGACCTCAAGCTTCACCGCGGCGAGTTCTTCAGCGTCGTCGGCCCCTCGGGCTGCGGAAAGTCGACGCTGCTCGACGTGCTCTCGGGCCTCGCCCCTCCGACCGAAGGCAAGGCCTTCTTCGAGGGCCGGCCGTTGAACGACACCGTGCCCGACGGAATCGGCGTGGTGTTCCAGGAGGACGCCTCCTTCCCCTGGCTCACCGTCTTCGACAATGTCGCCTTCGGCCTTCGCCGCAAGGGGATGGAGGCGGGCGAGGTCCGCCGCCGCGTCGACTACGCCATCAACTTCATGGGCCTGAAGGCCTTCGCCACGGCCTATCCGGCGCAACTCTCCGGCGGCATGCGCCAGCGCGTCTGCATCGCCCGCACGCTGGTCATGGAGCCGCGGCTGATCCTGCTGGACGAACCCTTCGGCGCGCTCGACCAGCAGACCCGGCTCCTGATGGGCGACGAACTGCTCCGACTGTGGCGGGAAACCGGGGCGACGGTCATGTTGATCACGCATGCGCTGGACGAGGCGAACCTCCTTTCCGACCGCATCGGCGTGATGAGCGCCCGGCCCGGCATCTTCATCGACGTGGTCGAAACCGGCTGGAGCCGCGATCGCGACTCGACCCTCGCCGCCGATGCCCGCTTCGGTCTCGTCTCCAACCGGCTGTGGTCGATGCTGCGTTCGGAATCGATGCGCGCCATGGGCCAGCAGACCGGAGAGCGCGCGGCGGAGGCCGCGGAATGAACCCGGCGACCGTTATCAGGACACTCGTCATCATCGGCATCGTCGGCGGCCTGGAACTGGCCTGCCGGACCGGCGCGCTTCCGCACACCGTAATCATCGCGCCCAGCGCCATGGTCGCCTCCATCATCGAGACCTTGAGCTCGGGCGAGCTCAACGGCGACATGCGCCAGACCTTCGGCGCCGTGGCGGTGGCGGCGACGCTCGCCATCTGCGGCGGCTTCGTCCTGGGCTTCCTGATCCATATGTCGCCGCGCCTGCGCCGGGCCATCGATCCGCTTCTGGGCGCCTACTACGCCATCCCGCACGTGGCCTTCTATCCGGTGCTGATCGTCATATTCGGACTCGGCGCCGGTCCGCTCATCGTGCTCGCCACCATGCTGGGCATCGTCGCCATGATCATCGCGACGCTGGGCGGGCTCGACCGGGTGCCGCGCGTCCTTCTGAGGACGGCCAAGGTGCACGGGCTGTCGCCATCGCAGGAACTGTTCCTCGTCCGCCTGCCGGCGGCCACGCCGCATCTGCTGTCGGGGGTCAAGCTCGCCTTCTCCTATTCCTTCATCGGCGTCGTCGCGGGTGAGTTCATCCTCTCCACCGCGGGCGTGGGGCACGCGATCGCGTTTTCCTATGACAATTTCGACAACTACCGCATGTACGGCCTGATCCTCTTCATCATCGGGTTCGTCGTGGTGGTGAATACGACCATCCTGTTTTGGGAGCGGCGCATGGTCGCGCGCCGGGGCACGAGATGAGCACGGCTGTCGCTTCGACTTTCGCCACGAGGTGGCGCGACCCGCTGATCGTGCTGGCTGTCATCCTGGCCGGCTGGCAGTCGCTCAATCTCTGGGGCGGCGACAACGTGATGACCTCTCCCGTCGCCACGGTCCGGCATGCCGTGGAGCTGTTCGGTCAGAGCCGGTTCCTGCCGCATCTGCGGGAGACGCTGACGGCCTATTTCGTGGCACTCGCCATCGCCGTCTTCGGCGGCGTGTCCTTCGGCGTGCTGATGGGTGCGCACAAGCTGACCGGAGAGGTGGCGGAGCCGATCTTCACCGCCCTCTATTCCATCCCGAAGGTGACGCTCTATCCGCTCATCCTCCTCAGCTTCGGCCTCGGCATCCAGGCCAAGATCGCCTTCGGTGCGCTGCACGGCATCATCCCGATCGTGATCTTCTCGATGAACGCCGTCCGCCAGGTGAACCGCACCTATCTGCGCACCGCGCGGGCGATGTCGCTGACGCCGATGCAGACGGTGCGTCACATCATCATTCCCGCGACGGTGCCGGAGATATTCTCCGGCCTCAGGATCGGCGTCTCGCTGACCCTGCTGGGCACGATGCTGGGCGAACTCTTCGCTTCGCAGCGGGGCCTCGGCTTCCTCTTGATGACGGCAATCGACATCCATGACGTGAAGACCATCATGGCGCTCGCGCTCCTCATCAGCATCTTCGCGGTGCTGGTGAACTCGATGATGCTGGCGGTCGACCGGAAGCTGCATGCGCGACTCTAGCGACAGGCGGCTTTCATGCCCATCGCGTATGTGATAGCCACGGTTCATGCTAGACCGCGCGCAGGGAACGCCCCTCCACTATCAGACCTTTCTGATCCTTCGTGACGCCATTCGCTCCGGGCGCTATCGCCCGGGGGAATTGCTGCCGACGGAGGAGGCCTTCGCCAGTGAATTCGGCGTTTCGCGAATCACCATCCGCCGCGCCATGGAGGCGCTGGCGCAGGCGAAGCTGATCGACCGCCAGCAGGGCAAGGGCACCTTTGTCCGGCGAGGGGTGCTTTCCGCGCCGATCGAAGTGCCGACCTACAGCATGATCGAACAGATCGCCCGCATCGGCGCCAGCACCGAGGTGAAGGTGTTCGAGTTCGGCGATGTGGTGCCGCCGCCGGAGGTGCGACGGGCGTTCGGAATCGGCGATGAACGGACGCTGCAGCGGGCCGTGCGCGTGCGCTATCAGGATGGCGAGCCGCTGATCCATCTGACCACCTACGTCTCGGAAGCGATCGGCGCCAGCATCCGCCGGGAAGAGATGGAGAGCATGTCGCTCTATTCGCTGATCCGCCGCGCCGGGCGGCAGATCGCCCGTGGCGAGCAGACGGTCAGCGCCGAGCTTGCCTCGCCGGTCATCAGCCGGCGGCTGAACGTCAAGATCGGGGCGCCGCTCCTCTCCGTTACCCGGATGATGAACGACGTCTCGGGCGAGCCGGTCGAGCACCTGCACTTCCTCTGCTCGCCGGAGCGCTTCCAGCTCCGCTTCTCGCTCAAACCCGACGACTTCGCCGAGATCGAACAGCGCCTGGAAGCCGCCAATCGCTGACCGCGCCTTCCTGCTTCCCAGACTCGAGCCGGGCTGAAAAAGACAAGCGGCGCGCCTTTTCGGACGCGCCGCTCTTTTTCGACAGGTTCGGGTCAGGCTGCCTTGCGCGGGGCGGCGGCCTTCACCTTCTGATCGACATAGGGTTCGAACTTCACGAAATTGTCGTTGAAGCGCCCCGCCAGGTCGCGGGCGGTGGTGTCGTAGGCGCCGCCGTCCTTCCAGGTGTTGCGGGGATTCAGAACCTCTTCCGGAACGCCCGGGCAGGCGGTCGGCACGGCGATGCCGAAATTTCCGTCCTGGCGTGTCGGCACGGTGTCGAGCTTGCCGTCCAGCGCCGCGTTGACCAGCGCGCGGGTATGCTGGATCGGCATCCGGTAGCCGGCGCCGAAGCCGCCGCCGGTCCAGCCGGTATTGACCAGCCAGCAGGTGGTGCCGTGCTCGGCGATCTTCTTGCCGAGCAGCCCTGCATAGACGGAAGGATGCCGCGACATGAAGGGCGCGCCGAAGCAGGTGGAGAAAGTCGCCTGCGGCTCGCTCCCCATGCCCTTCTCGGTGCCGGCGACGCGCGCGGTGTATCCGGACAGGAAATGGTACATCGCCTGGTCGGCGGTGAGCTTCGCGATCGGCGGCAGCACGCCGAAGGCATCGGCCGTCAGCATGATGATCGTGGTCGGATGCCCGGTCCGCCCGGTGGTCGAGGCGTTGGGGATGAAGTCGATCGGATAGCAGCCGCGCGTGTTCTCGGTGTACTTGCGGTCGTTCAGGTCGAGCTTCCGGGTGACCGGGTCGTAGACCACGTTCTCCAGCACGGTGCCGTAGCGGTGCGTGGTGGCGTAGATCTCGGGCTCGGCCTCGGCCGACAGGTTGATCACCTTGGCATAGCAGCCGCCTTCGAAGTTGAAGAGGCCATGCTCGGACCAGCCGTGCTCGTCATCGCCGATCAGCGTGCGGCGGTGGTCGGCCGACAGCGTCGTCTTGCCGGTGCCGGACAGACCGAAGAAGATCGCCGGACTGCCGTCGGGGCTGACATTGACCGAACAGTGCATGGGCAGCACGCCGCGGCCGGGAAGCAGGTAGTTCAGAATCGAGAAGACCGACTTCTTGATCTCGCCGGCATAGGAGGTGCCGCCGATCAGCACCATCCGCTCGGCGAAATTGAGCAGGATGAAGGTCTCCGAACGCACGCCGTCGATCTCGGGGTCGGCGCTGAAGCCCGGCGCGCAGAGAATGGTGAACTCGGGCGTGAAATCCTTCTGCTCCTCCGGCGTGGTGCGGATGAACATGTTGCGGGCGAAGAGCGACTGCCAGGCATGTTCGGTGATCACCCGGACCGGCAGGCGATAGGTCGGGTCGGCACCGCCGAAGGTGTCGAGCACGAAGACGTCGCGGTTCTGCAGATAGGCCAGCATGCGCCGGCGCAAACCTTCGAAATTCACCGGGTCGATGGGCCGGTTGACCGTGCCCCAATCGATGTTCTTCTCGCTGCCGGGTTCCTTGACGATGAACTTGTCGTTCACGGAACGGCCGGTGTGCTGGCCCGTACGCACGGCGAGCGGACCTCCATCGGTCATCTCGCCCTCGCCGCGCCGGATGGCGGCTTCGTAGAGCGCAGGCACCTGAAGGTTCCAATGAGCCTGTGCGACATGGCGAAGACCGATCTTGTCGAGACCGTGGGGCGAAGCGGGCGCACCCGTCTGAGTCACGGGAATCCTCCAGGTTGATTGTGGGGAAGGACCGCGGGGGAACGGCCGATCCGTGGGCGCTGGGAAGATAGAGGCGGGATCGGGCAGCGGACAAGTGACGAGTGACGTATGCGGCACTGCTTTTTTGCTCCCGCACTGCAACAAAGACCAGTCGGGTGGCATAAATTTAAGGCAATTCCCGTGCGGGGGCAGGAAATGGTGGCATTGGCGCCCCCGGAGGGGGCTGCCGCCAGCATCCGGCAGGGCACCGTTGACCTGAATGCATGGCGCGAGGATCAGGATACCCGCGCTGACTTGACCAGACGTACCAGTTCCTCGCGCGCGGCACCGGCGTCGAGGACCCGGCGCGAAAAGGCCAGTCTCGCCGTATCGCCTCCCCGGCGCAGGTCGCAGCCTTCCGCGTCGCAACCCGTCATCCGCCATCCGCCGCCGGAGAGGCCGAGGAGCTTGACCGCGTAGAGCTGGATCGCGTCGGCGTGATCCTGGTTCATGTGCTCGATGATGCCTGCCTCCGCTTCGGCCAGCGCAGGCGCCTCGCGATCCAGCAGGTCGTCGCCGGCGACCCAGTGAATGCGGCCGAACCCGGCGACCAGATGAGCGCGGTCCGGCAACACGCGATAGAAGGCGAAATCCTTGAACTGCGCATACATCTCCGCTTCCGGGTGCCGGCGCAGGAAGCGGTCGCGATCGGCCGGCGCCTCGCTTCGCTCGGCCCGGCCAAGGAGGCTGAGCCGGGCGCCGGTCAATGGGTTGTCGAGGCCCGCCGTCGCTTCGAACAGCAGCGAGACCCGGGGATCCGCGGACAGGTTCTTGGTGTGCTCGGCGAGCGTCGAGATCAGCAGCAGGGGTGTCGCATCCTGGGCGCAGGCGACCAGGACCAGCGAGGCGTAGGGCCATCCGCCATCGGCGATCGTGGTGGCCAGGGCCGCGACCGGGCGGCCGCGGATCAGGCTGCGCGCCTGTAGCGCGGTGGAAGGGGGATCCGACATCCGGGCATCGAAGCACGCGCCGGGACCGGCGCCAAGCCTCACGCCGCGGCGGCGGCGATCGCGAGGGGCAGATGGATGCTCACGCGGGTGCCCCGCCCGAGCGCGCTGTCGATCCGGAGCGACCCGCCGTGGAGTTCGGCCAGCGATCGCGATATCGCAAGCCCGAGGCCCGACCCCGGCAGGCGCCGGTTCATCACGTTCTCGACCTGAACGAACGGCTGCGCCAAGCTCGACAGGCGGTCGGCGGGAATACCCGGGCCTTCATCGGCCACGGCTATGGTGAAGCCGCCGGGCTCCTCGGCTGCCGTCAAGTGCACGGTTCCGCCCGGGTGCGAGAACTTCACCGCGTTCGACAGCAGGTTCAGCAGGATCTGACGCACGGCGCGGCGGTCGAGCGTGACCGCCGGCAGGCCCGGCGCGATTCCGGATTTGAAGCTTATCTTCGCGCGCGTCGCGGTCTCGCGCATCATCCTCAACACTTCCGTCGCCAGTTCGGCGAAAGCGAAGGTTTCGGCGGACAGCTCGCGCTTGCCGGCTTCAATGCGCGACAGGTCGAGAATGTCGCCGATCAGGTCCAGGAGATAGGCGCCGCTCTTGCGGATATCCTCGGCGTATTCGCGGTAGCGCACCGATCCGATCGGCCCGAGCAGTTCGTGGCTCATCGTCTCCGAGAAGCCGATGATGGCGTTGAGCGGCGTGCGCAGTTCATGGCTCATGTTGGCGAGGAAATCGGATTTCGCCCGGTTGTGCGCTTCCGCCATCGCATAGGCGGACTTGGCGTCCAGTTCGGCGCGCTTCATGCGCGTGATGTCGCTGCGGATGCCGACGACGCCGCCATCCGCCGTCCGTCGCTCGTGCACGAGGATCCAGCGCCCGTCCGACAACTGCACCTCATAGGGTTCCGCCGGCGGATCCAGATGGCGCGCGACCCGTCGCGCCACCCAGGCCTCCGGATCGCTCGCCGATTCGACGTCCTTCGACTGGCTGCCCAGTGCCTGCCGCAACAGATCCTCGAAGCGGAGGCCGATGATGCTGGGCAGCTGCCGGGTGTAGGGGTAGAGGTCCAGGTACTTGGTGTTGTGCAGCACGACGCGGTCGTCGCGGTCGAACAGGATCAGGCCGTCGCGCATCGATTCGATTGCCGACAAAAGCCGCCGCTCGGTCTCGAGATTTGCCGTCACGTCCTGCGCGCAGCCGCGATAGCCGCGAAACCTGCCGGTCTCGTCGAAGACGGGCCGGCCGCCAGAACTGAGGAATCGCTGCGTGCCGTCCGGCGTCAGGCGGGCGAAGGTGAGGTTGCGGAACGGACGACGATGCGCGAGGTCGTCCTCATGGGCGGCCAGCGCGGCCTCGGCCATGATCGGCCGCGTTTCCCGGAATGTCTTGCCGGCATAGGCGGAGATCGGAATCCCTGGAACGGAAACCCAGTTGAAGCGCAGATTCTCGTCCAGTTCCCAGAACCAGTCCGAGGCGATCTCGGCGAAGTCCTGGAACCGCTTCTCGCGCTCCTGGACCTCGCGGGTCAGCTGCCGCGCCCGGGTGACGTCGCGGGCGGCGCCGAGCACGTAGCGGCTGGCGCCACCGGCTTCCGGGATCGGCAGGAAGGTGATGTCGATGATCAGGGGACTGCCGTCCATCCGCCGGCAGGGGATATCGAATCGGCCCGGCCGGCCTTCCCTGGCGGCCAAGGCTCCCGGCCGCCAGTCGTCCCTGGCGGTGGGGCTGTCCGGCCGAAGGCAGGAGAGGTCGCGCCCGATCACTTCGGCTTCCGAAAGACCGGTGGCGGCGCAGAAGGCGGGATTTACCCAGACGACATGGGCGTTCGCCGCCTCGACGATGAAGGTCGGGTCGGGAGAGCCCGCATAGAGGCGGGTCAGCGGTTCGATGCTGTCGTGCTTGGCAGCCAAGGAGCGATCACCGGACTTCAGGGGCTGGATCCTGCCTGCAGTGTGATTAAGCGCTGGTTACCTCGGGTCGTCGCTGCTGCGCTTTAGAATTGCACCCGCAGCCTGCATGTCGGCGAGCGCCTTGGCGAGCGATCCGTTCATGTCGATGCCACGGCAGGCATCCTCGTGGACGATGACGGCGAACCCCTCCGCCAGCGCGTCGAGGGCAGAATAGAGTACGCAGAAATCGGTGGCGAGGCCGCAGAGGGCGAGCCGGCGGATCCCGCGGTTTCTCAGGTAGCCGCCGAGGCCGGTGGGCGTGCTGCGGTCGTTCTCGAAGAAGGCGGAATAGGAATCCACCGCCGGGTTGTAGCCCTTGCGGATCACCAGTTCGGCTCTGGTTGCGGCCAGAGCGGGATGAAATTCCGCACCTCTGCTGCCCTGAACGCAGTGATCGGGCCACAGGACCTGCAAGCCGTAGGGCATGTCGACACTGTCGTAGGGCACCCGCCCGGGGTGGGAAGAGGCGAATGACCGATGCCCGGCCGGGTGCCAGTCCTGGGTCAGCAGGACATGGTCCGCATTGCCGATCATCCGGTTGATCCGAGGGATCACGGCATCGCCGCCGGGGACGGGCAGGGCGCCTCCCGGGCAGAAATCGTTCTGCACGTCGATAACGAGGAGCGCTTCGGTCGATTCGGCAGCCATGCGCGGCTCTCCTGGCCCACGGATTTGTTATGTCGTTACACCAGTTTCACTTGATTCGATTTCCGTACTCCCCATATTGGCTTTCCGGGAGCAACCTCACCAGGGAACCATACCATGGCCACGAACTTCGACAGGCGCTGGGCTGCGACGGCTCATGCCGGCGCTACGACGCAGGTCGAGATCGACCAGTCGCTGCGCGCCTATATGCTCAAGGTCTACAACATCATGGCCTCCGGCCTGGCGTTGTCGGGAATCGTCGCCGTTCTGGTGGCGATGTCGCCTGCCGCTCAGCAGGCGATCTGGGGCACCGGACTGCGCTGGGTGGTGATCTTCGCCCCGCTCGGCCTTCTGCTGTGGATGAGCTTCGGCGTCAACAAGATGAGCGCCAGGACGCTGTCGGCTCTCTACTGGGTGTTCGTCGCGGGCATGGGTCTGTCGCTGTCCAGCCTGTTCATGATCTACACCGGCGCCAGCGTCGTCCGGGTCTTCTTCATCACGGCCGCCACCTTCGGCGCGGCCAGCCTTTATGGCTACACCACGAAGAAGGACCTGACCGGTTTTGGCACCTTCCTGTTCATGGGCCTGATCGGCATCCTGATCGCGAGTGTGGTCAACATCTTCCTCGGCTCGACGATGATGCAGTTCATCATCTCGGTAATCGGCGTTCTGGTGTTCACGGGCCTCACTGCCTACGACACCCAGAACATCAAGGCCGAGTTCAACGAGGGCTACGGCGACGAAGCGATGGAAAAGGGCGCCACCATGTCGGCGGTCCGCCTGTACCTGAACTTCGTCAACCTGTTCCAGATGCTGCTGCACCTGCTCGGCAACAAGGAATAGCGCGCATCGTCAAGGTTTGAAGGACAAGGCCCGGTGGGGAAGCCCGCCGGGCCTTTTTTTGGCCTCAGCGTTGCGGCCAAGCCCAGGCCGGCCGATCGGCTTCGGGTACCACCGTCTCGCCGAATTGCTTCGCCAGCGTGAAGGTGCTCGCTCCGGCCTCGCCGGTCAGTGCAGCCACCAGAGGCCCGGCATGGGAGACGACGATCACCTGCGATCGCTCGGCGGCCTTGGCGATCAGCCGGGCCAGCGACGGGAGAAGATCGGGATGCAGGCTGGTCTCCGGCTCGTTCAGGACCAGCAGTTCCGGCGGCCGTGGCGTCAGCAGGGCGGCGACCAACAGCAGATAGCGCAGCGTCCCGTCGGACAGTTCACCCGCCCTGAGGGGCCGGAGCAACCCGTGCTGATGCATGCGCACCTCGAACAGCCCATCGGCCTCCTCGATCTCGACGCTGGCTCCCGCGAAGGCATCCTCCACCGCTGCGGCGAGCGCGGCCGGATCGCCGATCTCCTCGATGGTCAGGATCGCTGCGGCGAGGTCGGCGCCGTCGGCCGACAAGACGGTGGTCCGGGTGCCGACCTGCGGCCGGCGCGCCGGCGCCTCCGCATCGGTGCGGAAATGGTCGTAGAAGCGCCAGCGGCGCATCCGCTCGCGCATGAGCAGGAGTTCGGGCGACCGGCGGGGATCGGCCGCGTGGGTCATCATGCTGTCGAAGGCGGGCAGGTCGGTCAGCACGAAGCGGCTGCCGCCAGCCTCCTCCATGATCTCCACCCCGGGACCGCGCCGGGAGGCGAGCGCATTGCCGCGCCGCAGCACCGGCCCGGCCCAGACCGCCTCGGTCTTGATCTCGGGATCGCGGGCGAAGCGCCCGCCCATGACGGGGAGGCCGAGGTCGATGGCATAGCCGAAGTCTTCGGAGGCGAAGCCGAGCTTCAGCGCCACCGCGTTCCGGCGCATTGTCCCCTGGACCGGCACGCGGCCCAGCTTCATGCCGCGCGAGACGACTTCGGGGCCGGCCCAGAGCGTCGACTGCAAGCCCCCTTCGGCGGCGAGCGAGGCGAAGAGGCGACCCTGGGCGACATCGGCCAGCAGGCGGAGCGCCCGATAGAGGCTCGACTTGCCGCTGCCGTTGGCGCCGGTGACGACGTTGAGCGGGCCGAGCGGCAGGACCAGGTCGCGGAGCGATCGATAACCGGAGACAGCGAGCGTCAGGATCATCCGGCGGCAGGGTCAGACGTGCTGGCCGCCGTTGATGTGGATCTCTGCGCCGTTCACGTAGGAGGCTTGCGGCGAGCAGAGGAAGTAGATGGTGGCGGCCACTTCCTCCGGCTTGCCGAGGCGCCGCATCGGGATCTCGCGCTGCACGATCTCGTCGGTACCCGGTGAGAGAATGGCGGTGTCGATTTCGCCCGGCGCGATGGCGTTGACGCGGATGCCCAGCGGCGCGAAGTCGTGCGCCATCTCTCGCGTGAGGGAGGCGAGGGCGGCCTTCGAGGTCGCATAGGCGGTGCCGGCGAAGGGGTGCACCCGCGATCCGGCGATCGAGGTCACGTTGACGATCGACGCGGCGCCGGCCTGCAGTTCCTCCACCAGGCCGCGGGCGAGCAGGATAGGGGCCAGGAAGTTGACGTTGAAGACCTTGTTCCAGACGCTGTAGTCGGTATCCAGGCTCGACATACGCCCGCCGCCAGGCATCTTGGGCGAAATGGCGGCGTTGTTGACGAGCGCATGCAGCGCCCCGCCTTTCAGGCGGTTGCGCATGGCGGAAATCGCCTCCGGCAGCCGCTCGATGTCGGACAGGTCGAGTTGGACATGGTTCTCCTCGCCGCCCTCCCAGGGGCAGTGCTCGGAGAAGGGGTGCCGCGAGATGGTGAGCACGCGCCAGCCGGCGGCGGAGAAGCGCTTGACCGTGGCATGCCCGATGCCCCGTGAAGCGCCGGTCAGGACCAGGGTCTTGCCGGGATCGGACATGGGTCAGGCTGCCTTGTAGGTTGCGGTTGCGCCGGGCTCGCCCTCGGTCCGTACCCGGCCGGTCTCGACCATGTGGATCAGGTGGGCGAGCACCGAGCGGGCCGCTGCGGGATGCAGGCGGCGGTCGACCTCACGATACATGATTTCCACCATCGCCGGGATGCTCGAGGCGCCATCCCTGATACAGGCCAGGATCTGCCGCTCGCGGTCCTCGCGATGGGCGATGTAGCGGGCGACGAAATCCTGCGGGTCCGGAATCGATGGGCCGTGGGTCGGCCAGTAGAGAATGTCGTCGCGCGGCAGGAGCTTCTTCAGGCTGCTGAAGTAGTCGGCCATGTTGCCGTCGGGCGGCGAAATCACCGAGGTGGACCAGCCCATGACATGGTCGCCGGAGAACAGCGCCTTTTCCTCCTTCAGGCCGAAGCAGAGGTGGTTGGAGATATGCCCCGGCGTCTCGATCGCCTCGGCTGTCCAGCCCTTGCCCTCGACCAGGTCGCCGTCGCGCAGCAGCACATCGGGCTGGAAGTCGTGGTCGCCGCCCTGTTCCGCGGGGACGCCCGGTTGGGTTGGGTGGGGGCCATAGGCATAGGTCCGGGCCCCGGTCGCCTCCTTTAGCCAGGCGGCGGCGGGGGAATGGTCGCGATGCGTGTGGGTGACCAGGATGTGGCTGACCGTTTCCCCCCGCAGTCCCGCCATCAGGGCGTCGAAATGCTCGCGGATATCGGGGCCCGGGTCGATCACGGCGACATGGCCCCGCCCGATCACATAGGTGCCGGTGCCGTGGAAGGTGAAGGGGCTCGGGTTGCGGGCGACGATGCGGCGGATGAGCGGGGAGACCTCGGCCATCTCGCCATAGGCGAAGTCGAGGTCGCGGCGAAAGGGAATGACGACGGACATGGCGGCCGATGATCCGGAATGAGGAAGGCACGATCTTCGCCCTTGTGCATCGCCCGCGCAACCTTGCTGCTCCCCAGGATGCGGCCGGCTTGGTATGCTGGCGTCCAGGAGAGACCCCCGTCCCATGCCCTTGCGGTTGTTCCTGCTTCCGCCCCCGCCGGGCGCCCCGCCGGTACCCGGCCGCGACCTGCGCATCGATTTCGTGCGGGGCCTGGCGCTTTTCTTCATCTTCCTCAACCATATTCCCGACAACGCGGCGAGCTGGGTGTCGAACCGGAACTGGGGCTTCAGCGACGCCACCGAGATCTTCGTCTTCGTCTCCGGCTATTCGGCGACCCTCGCCTATGTCGGCGGGCTCGCCACGGTTGGTTTCGCCGTCACCGCCGCGCGCATCCTGCGCCGGGTCTGGCAGATCTACCTCGCCCATATCGTGCTGTTCATGTTCTTCGTGGCCCAGATCGCCTATGTCTCGGCCACCTTCGACAATCCGATGTTCGCCGAGGAAATGCTGGTCGGCCCCTTCCTGGAGCGGCCCGACATCATGCTGGTCCAGGCGGTGACGCTGCGCTTCAACCCCGCCAACATGGATGTGCTGCCCCTCTACATCGCCCTGCTGGCGGTTTTCCCGGCCATCCTGGTCGCGGTGCGCCGATGGGGGCGGACGACGCTCGCTGCCTCGATCGCGCTCTATCTGGCGGCGCCGCCGCTGGGCCTGAACCTGCCTTCCTATCCCTCGGGCGGCTGGTTCTTCAATCCCTTCGCCTGGCAGCTCCTTTTCGTGCTGGGCGCCTATTGCGCCGTGCATCGCCACGACGGCTTCTGGCGCCGCCTCAGGCCGACGCTCCTGGTGCCGGCGATCGTCCTCTACCTCCTCTTCAGCTTTGCCGTGGTGCTGACCTGGCATGTGCCCGAATGGTCGGCCTGGCTGCCGGGCTGGCTCGCCGCGGCGATCTATCCGATCGACAAGACCAATCTCGACATCCTGCGGGCGCTGCACTTCCTCGGCTGCGCCTATCTGTTCATCCTCTTCGTGCCCCTCGATGCGCGGTGGCTGAAGCACGCCGTCGTCCAGCCGATCATTCTCTGCGGCCGCCAGTCCCTGCATGTCTTCTGTGTCGGCGTCTTCCTTTCATTCGCCGGACACTTCGCGATTTATGAAATCGGAGGTGGAAACCTCGTGGAGATTCTTGTCAGCGCGGCGGGAATTCTGCTTATGATCGCCGTCGCGGCCCTGGTCGACTGGTACCGGGAAGCCGCGCGGAGCGGTTCGGGGGTTCCAAGGCTGCGGGGGGCGGCTGCGGAATGACGGCGGTGGGAACGATCGCAGCGGCCTTGCGCGGGCCGGCTCTGGCCGGCCTGATGATCACATGTCCGGCCCTGGCGTCCGGGCAGCCCGCCCCTGCGCCCTGCGACACCGACGATGGCGCGGTCTATGTCGGCTTCGGCCTGCCGCGGCTGGCCGAGCGGATCAAGGCCCGGGAACCCTCCACCATCCTGGTGCTCGGCACCGCCTCCTCGCTCGACTACGGTGCCAGCGCTGAGTCCAGGGCCTATCCCGCCCGCCTCCTGACCGAAGTACGGAAGTCCCGCGCGGTGGCGCCGATCGCCGTGGTCAACCGGTCGATCCGCGGGGAAAGTGCCGCCGCCCTGCTGCAGCGGCTGGAGCAGGAACTGCTCGCGGCCAAGCCCGATCTGGTGATCTGGCAGACCGGATCGATCGAAGCGGTCCGCCAGGCCGGCGCCGACGAGTTCGGCGACATCCTGGATCGGGGTATCGAACTGATGCACCGCCGCGACATCGACGTGATGCTGGTCAGCCCGCAATACATGCCCAAGGCGGTTTCGGTAACGAATTTCCAGCCTTATGTAGGCTATATGCAGCAGGTGGCGCAGAGCCGGAAGGTGCTGCTCTTCGACCGGTTCGAGGTGATGCGGTCCTGGGCCGACAGCGGATCCGTCGAACTCGATCCGGCCGGCAAGGACGCCAAGCTGAAGCTGATCGACAAGGTGCATGGCTGCGTGGCCGCGCTGATCGCGCGGATGATCGTCACCGCCACGGGTGACAAGGCGCCGGAAGGGCGGGAAAGGCCGATTGCGTCGCGATGATGTTCCGATCCCTGACGTTTTGCCTCGCCCTGGCTGCGGCCGCTTTCGCTCTTTCGGCTCCCACCCTCGCCATGCCGGACATCGCCGACGGGCGCTGTTCCGTGCCGGCCGAACTGGTGCGCCTCGATGCCGACCTGCCGCGGGTTTCCGACCGGATTGCCCGCGGCAAGCCGCTCACCGTGGTCGCCATCGGCTCGTCCTCCACCGCCGGCGCCGGCGCCTCTTCGCCCGGGCAGAGCTATCCGAGCGTCATGGAGGCGGCCCTGGCGCTCCGCCTGCCGCAGATGCGGATCAACGTCGTCAACAAGGGCCTGAACGGCGACAACGGCCGCGGCATGGTCGAGCGCTTCGAGCGCGACGTGGTTCCCTTCCGCCCGCATCTGGTGATCTGGCAGGTCGGCGCCAACACGGTCCTGCGGGAAGAGGATCCCACCGCCATCGCGGACATCCTGCGCGAGGGCATCCGCCGCCTGAAGGAGGCCGGCGCCGATGTCCTGCTGATGGACCTGCAATACGCACCCCGGATGCTGCGCGAACCCGACCATCGGCAGATGCTGGACCTGCTGGCCGACATCGCCGGCGAAGAGCGGGTGGGCTTGTTCCGGCGCTTCGACATCATGCGCCACTGGATCGAATCGAAGCGCATGAGCAATGCCGAGATGATCTCGCCCGACGGGCTGCACCTGAACGATCTGTCCTACGGCTGCGTCGGCCGGCTGGTCGCCGACGCCATTCTCGGCAATGCCCGCCGGGCGACCGCCGGGCGCTGACCGGCGCCGCTGCTCCCTCTGGCCCCGGCCCGCGCCGCTGCCTATGGTCGGCGCCAATGATTGATCGGGAGGAATTCGTCCGCCGGCTGGGCGCCGCGATTGCGCGCCATGTCGGTCAACCGGGCGATGTATCGAAGCTGGGCCGCCTGACCGGCGGCGCCACCAAGGCCACATGGTCCTTCACCGCGCGCGTCGGCAAGGAGGACCTGCCCTTCATCCTGCAGCAGTCGGTACCCCGCGGCCCGAAGCCGGGCGACGAGGCGGGCGAACTGCCGCGCATCTTCGGGGCCGAGGATGCCGCCTGCATGATCGCCGCCCGGGCCGCCGGCGTGCCGGTGCCGCCGGTGCGTGCCGTACTGGACGAAAGCGACGGCCTCGACATGGGCTATGTCATGGACCGCATCCCGGGCGAGACCATCGCCCGACGCATCCTGCGCGAGCCCGACTTCGACGCGGCGCGGAAGGGTTTCGCCAGCCAGTGTGGCGAGATCCTGGGCCGACTGCACACCATGGACCGGAAGACGCTGCCCTTCCTCACCGATACCGGCGCCGCGCGGCAGGTGGAACTCTGGTACCGCAGCTATCGCGGCTACAAGCACCCGATCCCGGCGGTCGAGCTCGGCTTCCGCTGGGCCCGCGAGAACCTGCCGAAGCGCGAGCGCAACACCGTGGTCCACGGCGACTTCCGCATGGGCAACCTGATCGTCGGCGAGGGCGGCATCAACGCCGTGATCGACTGGGAGATCTGCCATACCGGCGATCCGATGGAGGATCTCGGCTGGCTCTGCGTGCGTACCTGGCGCTTCGGCGGGCCGAAGCCCGTGGGCGGCGCCGGCAGCCGCGAAGACCTTTTCGCCGCCTATGAGAAGGCGAGCGGCATCGCCGTCGACCCGGCGCATGTGCGCTTCTGGGAAACCCTCGGTTCGGTCAAATGGGCGGTGATGTGCATGGGCAAGGGCCAGCAACATCTGCACGGCGGCCCTTTCGAGATGGAACAGCTCGCCATCGGCCGGCGGACGGAGGAACCCTTGTCGGATTTCCTGCGGCTCCTCGACGGGGAGGATTGAGCGATGCCCAACAGCCGTCCCGATGCCGCCGACATGCTGAAGGGCGTGCGCGGCTATATGGAGAACGATCTCCTGCCCGAGATGCCGGCGGACAAGAAGTTCAACCTGCGCGTCGCCATCAACATGCTGGCGACGGTGGAACGCGAGCTGCGCCAGGGCCCGGCCTTGAATGCGGAGGAAGCGAAGTCGCTCAGCCGCCTCCTCGGCCACGAGGCGCCGCTCGAGCAGATGAACGAGGAACTCTGCGCCCTGATCCGCGACGGCAAGGTCGCGACCGACGACCCGGCACTTCGCCGGCATCTGCGCGAGAGCATCGCCGCCGCCCTCGCCGTCAACAACCCGAAATGGTCGCAAGGGCGCTGACGGCACGATGAGCGCTCCCTGAGAAGAGGGGAGATGGCGTCTCCGCCGCCGGGCCCCTGACCAAAGGCCGGAACGGCACTTATATTGAGGCGCGAGAGATCAGGAGCATCGCATGAGCACCGAAACCCTCCTCCGTGGCCGCCGCGTCGAGCGCGTCCTCGCCGGCATGCCCGCCAGCGACGGCGCCGGCGTGAAGCTCTCCCGCATCATCGGCCGCCCGGGGCTCGAGGAACTCGATCCCTTCCTGCTGCTGGACGAGTTTCGCTCCGAGGATGGGGCCGACTACATCGGCGGCTTCCCCGACCATCCGCATCGTGGTTTCGAGACGGTGACCTACATGCTGGCCGGGCGCATGCGCCATGGCGACAACCAAGGCAATGTCGGCCTGCTCCGCCCCGGCAGCGTGCAGTGGATGACGGCCGGACGCGGCATCGTGCATTCGGAAATGCCGGAGCAGGAAGACGGCCTGCTGCAGGGCTTCCAGCTCTGGGTGAATTTGCCTGCGAAGGACAAGATGACCGCGCCCCGCTACCAGGACATCGACCCCGAACTGATCCCGGTGGTCGAGGCGGCGGGTGGCGTCTCGGTCAAGGTGCTGGCGGGCCTCGTCGGCAAGGTGAAGGGCGTGGTCGATACCGGTGTCACCGATCCGACCTATCTCGACATCGCCCTGCCGCCGGGCGCGTCCTTCGGGCAGCAACTCGCCGAAGGCCACAACGCCTTCGTCTATGTCCATGACGGCGCTGTCGTCATCGGCGATCGCGGCCTGCAGCAGGGCGAGATCGGCATCCTGTCGAAAGGCGGCCGCGTCGATCTCGCCGCCGCTTCGGCACCCGCCCGCGCCCTCCTCATCGCCGGCAAGCCCCTCGGCGAACCGATCGTTCGCCACGGTCCCTTCGTGATGAACACGCCGGCCGAGATCCGCCAGGCGGTGGAGGATTTCACCGCAGGCAGGTTCTGAGCGAGCGGCGACGCGCGCCCTATGCGCAAGAATAATTGCGCATAGGGCTTTATTGTTGCGCATATGCATGGTTAATTGCGCATAGAAGCTCTATGCGCAAAGTGGGCAACCATGGCGAAACCCGCTCCCGAGCAGGATTTTCAGGCGATAGAGGCTGTCCTTCGGCGCTATCCGGAAGGGGCGGGCCTGAAGCAGATCGCCGCCGATCTGAAGGCCACGCTTGCGCTCCGCACCCTGCAATATCGGCTGAAGCACCTAGTCGACGAAGGCCGCCTCCTCAGGCGAGGGCAGGGGCGTTGGGCCTTGTACGTCAAAGCCCCGGAGGAGGACGCAACGCTCGGCGAGAGTGAGGCCCGCTTGCCCTTGCCGCTTTCCAAGACCGGCAACGAGGTGCGGCGCTACGTCCGGCAGGCGGTGGCGGCGCGGACTCCCGTCGGCTACGACCGGTCGTTTCTCGAAGCCTATCGGCCGAACGAGACGTTCCATCTGTCCGCATCCGTGCGAAGGCATCTGGCCGAGATCGGGCGACCGAAAATCGCGGCACAGCCCGCGGGGACATATGCCAGGCAGATCCTGAACCGGCTTCTGGTGGACCTCTCCTGGAATTCCAGCCGTCTGGAAGGCAACACCTATTCGCTTCTGGATACGAGGCGCCTCATCGAATTCGGGCAGGCACCGGCGGGCAAGTTGCAGCTCGAAGCGCAGATGATCCTGAACCACAAGGATGCGATCGAATTCCTGGTGGGATCGGCCGAGGAGATCGGCTTCAACCGCTACTCCATACTCAACCTGCACGCGTTGCTGGCGAACAACATGCTCGCCGACCCGACAGCCGCGGGCCGGCTTCGCCGGATTGCCGTCGGGATCGAAGGATCGGTCTTCTATCCGCTGGAGCTGCCGCAGCTGATCGAAGAGTGCTTCGAGCAGCTCCTCGCCACGGCCGAGGCGATCACCGATCCCTATGAGCAGGCGTTCTTCTTCATGGTGCACCTGCCCTACCTTCAGCCCTTCGACGACGTGAACAAGCGGGTGTCGCGGTTGGGTGCGAACATCCCGCTCATCAGGAACAATCTCGTTCCCCTGGCCTTCACGGATGTTCCCCGCTCCACCTATACCGAGGCCGTTCTCGGCATCTACGAACTGCGGCGCGTCGATCTGCTGCGCGATGTCTTTGTCTGGGCCTATGAACGATCGGCGGCGCGCTATGCGGCGGTCCGCCAGTCACTCGGGGAACCCGATCCCTTCAGACTCCGGCATCGGGAAGCCCTTCGCGGCGTCATCCGCGACATCATTCGCGGACGGATGAATCGCAAAGCCGCGCTCACGCATCTCACATCATGGGCGGCGCGGAACATCGGATCTGCGGAGCGGCGTCAGTTCCGGGAGACCGCGGAAAACGAACTCCTCGGCCTCCACGAGGGGAACTTCGCCCGCTACCAGGTCCGCCCATCGGAATTTGCCGAATGGCAGGCTGCATGGCTCGGAGCGCACAGCGACTGAAGCCGCGATTGGCGTCGAGCCTCTGAGTGTTTGTGCCCCGTCCGGCCGAAGGCTAGTTGGCTCGAAGTAGAATCCCTGAAGCCGAACGGCGAACTTCGACAAATCGCCGGGGCACGACGATTTGGCGGCCAATATCGTGCGCGATCCAGCGCGCCAATGAGAGCGGTGCGCACGCCTCATGGATCGCTTCGCTCGCGTTTGTTGCCTGTTCGCTGAATTCGAGTTCCCCACCGGCAGCCACGACGCACTCGGCTGCCAAGTCGGAAAACGCAGCGAGCAGCCCGAGACACAGGTCGGCAACTTCTTCTGGGCGTTCTTGAATGGCCATGCTTTCCAGCGAAGCCGTCACCGTGATTGCGTTGGGAAACATCGCCATGCCGATGTTGCAGCGGCCTCCACCGGCATCAGTGAAGTATACGAACAGGAGATTGGTGCCGCTTGGCATGGAATCCAGCATGGGGTGACCCGCGGACCAGGGCTCGGCGCATTCGATGCCGTGTTCTAGGTCGAGCAACATGGCTTCAACAGGTGGTCCCAGCTTGCCGCTAAAGGCCACTCTTGCCGCATCGATCGCCTGACGCGGGGACTCAATTTTGGGTCGATCGAGGAAACACGCGAATGCAAACCGTTCTGGCATGCACGTTCTACCTGCGGATTTCGGGATCTCCCTTTCCGGCATAGCAAACAGCAGCGCGCCCGGCTGCTAGCGCTACTAATAGCATGCCGGCTGGTATCCCATAATCTGATCGGTGTCGGCCTCCCGGTTCCGCAGCCGCTTCGTGATGAATTGGATGAACCGTTAGGCGCAATGAAGCCGATGTCAAAGCGCCTCGGCAAACGGGAATGGCAAGGCTTCTTGGAAACGGCCACGAGCGAATTGCCTAGCCACTTGCGGGTGCTTCCCTCGCTAGTCTAGGCTCACATGGGCCGTCATTTTTGACAATGTTTGCCAATTTTCGCATTCTGTTGAGGAAAGGATTTCCTCAATGGCTACGATGAACGTCTCTCTTCCCGATCCCCTGAAGGCATGGGCCGAGGCGCAGGTGGATTCCGGCCGCTACGCCAACACCAGCGACTATGTGCGCGATCTCATCCGCAAGGACCAGGATCGGGCGTCTAAGGTTGAAGCGATGCAGCGCCTGATCGACGAGGGGCTGGCCAGCGGCGAGGCAAGACCATTCGACCTTCCCGCCTTCCTCAATGCGATGTCGGCCCGCCATGAGTCCGGGAGGAACTAAGCCCTATCGCCTCCGGCCCGCCGCGATCCTCGACCTTGAAAACATCTGGAAGTTCACCGCCGCACGCTGGTCCGTCGCGCAAGCTGATAAATACCTCACGGACATGGCGCGAGCCTTCGAGCGCATTGCCGAGAGCCCTCATCTCGCCCGCGAGCGCACGGAATATGCCCCGCCCGTGCGCATCCACCGTCACCAGGCCCACGTCATCGTCTATCTCGATGAGGCCGACCACATCGATGTCATCCGAATCCGCCACGGCGGCGAGGACTGGCTGAGCGATCCAGCGGAAGGTGGCGGCATGCCAATGTAGCGCATTGCGCCTGAAACGATCCGCCGGTTAGTCAAACCCCGGCGGCGGCTCGAAGGCCCGGTACTCGCGCTCCAGCAACTGCGCGAAGCGGATACAGGTGAGGTCGCCGTATTGCGGGCCGATGATCTGCACGCCCACCGGCAGTCCCGATGGCGTGAGCCCGATCGGCGCCACGGTGGCGGGCAGGTAGGTGACGCCCGAGATGCCGGCCCAGAAGATCTGGTCGGTCGTCGGCACCTGCTTGCCGTTCACGGTGATCGTCCGGTTGTGCCGCTCGCCCTGCTGGTCGTGCGGGAAGGCGGCCGAGGACGCCGCCGGGCAGATCAGCAGGTCCCATTCGCGGAAGAACTCGGCCCAGGCGAGGCGCATCTTGTGGCGCATCTCGTTGACGCGCAGCCAGTCGCGATGCCCCATCACATTCGCCCGCGTCATGCGGGCGAAATAGCTCTGATCGTCGGGCGCGAGGCCGTCTGCGATCCTCTTGTTCTCGGCCCATTGCTCGTCCGTCTGCCGGCCGGAGGTCGCGGCCCGCAGCAGCAGCACATAGACCCGGGCGAGTTCGCTCATGTCGATCTCGGGCCGGGCGGTGAAGCTCACCTTCGCCTTCTGCTTGCCGAGGAACTGGGCGAGCGTATTCAGCTGCTCCTGCACGGCCGCGTCGACCTCGGCATTGGGGTCGTCCAGCATCACGGCGACGCGGAATTCGCGTAGCGCGGTCTTGCCCGAGGGTTTCAGCTTCAGCTGCCAGCCGGCCGCCTCGATCGGATCGGGCCCGGCCATGACGTCGAGCCCGATCAGGAGATCGTCGGCGCTGCGGCTCATCGGCCCGATGACCGAGATGTCGCCCTGCGCCACCACGCCGGGCAGCGCCTGGCCGCGCGGCGGCACGATGCCATATGTCGGCTTGTGGCCCCAGACACCGCAGTAATGCGCCGGGTTGCGGATGGACGCGCCGATGTCGCTGCCCGCCTCGATGCCGCAGAACCCGGCGGCGAGTGCTGCGGCCGAGCCGCCCGACGAGCCGCCGGGTGAACGGCTCACATCCCAGGGATTGTTGGTGCTGCCATAGACGGCGTTGAAGCTCTGCCAGTCGGCCAGCATCAGCGGCACGTTCGACTTGCCGAACAAGACGACGCCCGCTTCCTTCAGCCGCGCGACGCTGAGCGCGTCCTTCGTGGCGATGTTGTCCTTCAAGGCCGGGCTGCCCCAGGTCGTCGGCGCGCCCGCCACGTCATAGGACTCCTTGATGCTCATCGGCACGCCGAGAAGCGGACCCTTGG
>JALHMN010000042.1 GCA_022844005.1 bacterium
CCGCGCGCCGGCGGCCCGGGCCCGCTCGGCCGTGCCGTCGGTCGACCCGCCGTCGACCACCACCAGATCGGCCAGCGGCGCGCCGCGCAGGGCGGCCAGCACGGGTCCGATTGTCCCGGCGGCGTTCAATGCCGGCACCACAACCCCGGTATGCGCGCCAATGTCCATCTTGCCTCCGGCCCGTAGGCTAAGCTACGAACGTACCGAGACAATCCAATTTCAAAAGCCCTGGAGGAACCCAAGTCGTGGCAGTTGTTGACGTGAAGTCGGAAATCACCGGCAAGGTCTGGAAGCTCGACACCACCCCCGGTGACGCGCTGGGCGAGGACGACACCATCCTGACGCTGGAATCGATGAAGATGGAGATCCCGGTGCTTTCCCCCTCGGCCGGCAAGCTGAAGGAAATCCTGGTCGCCGAAGGCGATTCGGTGAAGGAAGGCCAGGTCGTCGCCCGGCTGGAGAAGTAAGCGTTCAGCGTTTCAGGCGCGCGCGAGCTTCGCCACGGCGGGGCTCGCGATCACCCGCCCCTCGCTATAGGCCTCGTGGTTGGCCTCCACCTCTTCCAGCTTGTAGCGATAGTTCACCATCATCCCGAAGGCCTGCTTCATGCCCTTGCGTGAGGTGTCGCCGAGCGGGTTGATCCGCTCCACCCGCGCCCCGTTCGCCAAGTGGAACCGCGCGACGGGGTCGAGCGCCCGGCCGCGGTCTTTCTCGCGGGTCAGATAGCGCGCGCAGAGCCGGCTCAGCACCGCCTGCAGCCCGTCCCTCAGGGCCGGCACCTGCATCCAGTCCTTGCGGGTCAGCGCCTGGGCGAAGGCCTGCGGCGTCACCTCGCCCTCGATGAGGGAGGCGAGCGCCTCGCGCTCCCCGCTCGCGAAGAAGTCGGGCGGATCGCTCGCCACCAGCCGGTCGAACCAGGGCCGGAAGCCCGGGATCGGCGACAGGGTGGCGAAATGCTTCAGATTCGGCAGTTCCCGGGCCAGTTCGTCCGCCACCCGCTTGATCAGGAAGTTGCCGAAGCTGACCCCGGCCAGGCCCGCCTGGCAGTTCGAGATCGAATAGAAGATCGCCGTATCGGCCTCGTGCGGGTCCTCGGCCCGGCGGCTCTCGTCCAGCAGCACCTGCACCGACCCCGCCATCCCGCCGACCAGCGCCACCTCGACGAAGATCAGCGGCTCCTCCGGCATCCGGGGATGGAAGAAGGCGAAGCAGCGGCGGTCGGAATCCAGCCGGTTCTTCAGGTCCTTCCAGGACCGGATCTCGTGCACCGCCTCGTACTCGACCAGCTTCTCGAGCAGCATGGCAGGCGACGACCAGGTGATCCGCTCCAGGTTAAGGAAGCCGACGTCGAACCAGCCCGCCAGCACCCGGCGCAGTTCCTCCGACAGCCGGGTGAAGCGCGGCTCGTCCTTCGTCCAGCGGATCAGATCGGCGCGCAGGTCGACCAGGAACTTCACCCCCTGGGGCAGGCCGGTGAACTGGGCCAGAAGCCGGATCGCCGGCGGGTCCAGCGCGTCGCGCAGCCGCGCCACCGCCTTCGCCTCGGCCTCGACGTCCTCGGCCCGGCGCCAGGCTTCCACCCGATCGGCCAGCTTCTCCCGGTCCAGTCCATAGCGCTCAGCCAGCACCGTCAGGAAGCGCTTCCGCCCCTCCTCGTTCAGGTCCAGATAGGCCTTGCCCAGCGCCGCGGCGCGGGCACGGACCGAGACCTCGCCGCCCTTCCCCTCCAGGCACAGGTCGATCTGCTCGCTCAGCCGCTCGGCATCCTGCTCCGGCAGGTCTTCGCGATAGGGGGCGCCGCGCCAGCTCCGCGCTGTCTGGGTCACGTCGCGGAAGGCGCGGCCGATGCGGTCGAGGAGCGAAGCGGCGAGCGTCTGGTTCATGCTCCGAGTGTCGCCGAAGCCGATGACGCCTTCAAGGCAGCCAGCGTCGCAGGGATCAAGCCGGGCAGGTCCTCGGCGATCAGGCCCGGCCCGAAGGCCGCCGCCGCCGCACCATGCAGCCAGACGGCGGCCGCTGCCGCCTCGAAGGCCGGCATCCCCTGCGCCAGCAGCCCGAGGCAGAGCCCCGCCAGCACGTCCCCAGACCCCGCCGTCGCCAAGGTCGGCGGCGCGTTCTCGTTGATCGCATACCGCCCGTCGGCGGCGGCGATCACTGTGTCGGCTCCCTTCAGCACCACCACCGCCCCGCTCCGCTTCGCCGCCCGCAGGGTCCTGCTCAGCTTGTCGCCGCTCGTCTCGAACACCCGCCCGAACTCGCCGTCATGCGGCGTCATGATCACCGGCCCCCGGATGGCGGCGAACAGCGCCTCCGGCTCATCGCGGAAGGCGCTGATCGCATCCGCATCCAGCACCGCCGGCCGGTCGAGCACCGCCAGCACGTTCGCCCGCGTCATCGGACTGATCCCGTTGCCCGGCCCCAGCAGTACGGCGTTGAACCGCCGGTCCGCCAGCATCGCCTTCAGCCCGGGCGTGCCCTGCACGGCCCGGGTCATCACCGAGGTGAGGGAGGCCGCAAGCGTGGTCATGGTGAAGGCTGGTCCAGCGACGGTGACCAACCCGGCGCCACAGCGCAGCGCCGCCAGGGCCGCGAGCCTCGCCGCGCCGGCCGCGCTGCCTGCCACCACCACCCCATGCCCGCGCGCGTATTTGTGCCCCTCGGCTGCCGGATCCGGCAGCACCGGCGGCGCATTGGCGCGGCCCTGGGGGCGGATAACCTCAAGCACCGATTGCGGAATCCCGATATCGGCGACGACGACCTCGCCGCCGAGCCGCCGCCCCGGCAGCAGGAGATGGCCCGGCTTTCGCCGGAAGAAGGTGACGGTGAGGTCGGCCTCGACCGCGACCCCGTCGGCAAGCCCGGTATCCCCGTTCACCCCGCTCGGCACATCCACCGCAACGACCGGCAGACCGGATGAATTCACCGTTTCCACCAAGGCCTTGGCCGTCCCGTCCAGCGGCCGCGCCAGCCCGGCGCCGAACAGCGCGTCGACCACCAGCCCCGCCCCTTCCAGCGCATCCTCGACCACCGGCCCGCTCCAGCGCTCGGCGGCCAAGGCCGCGTCACCCTTGAGTTTTTCGCGATCCCCGAGCAGCGACAGGCGCACCGGCCAGCCTTCGGCGGCCAGCAGCCGCGCCAGCACGAAGCCGTCACCGCCGTTGTTCCCCGGCCCGCACAGCACCGCCACCGGACGCGGCGACCAGCGGGCCTTGATCGCCTCGGCGATGCCCGCCCCGGCCGCTTCCATCAGCTCGATGCCCGGGATGCCGCCCTCGATGGCCAGCGCATCGGCCCGGTACATCTCAGGCACACGCAGCAGTTCGTTCATGCGAGCGGCGGCTTCAGCGCGGCGATGCAGTAGACGCTCTCATAGGCGCGGGCGGCGCGCAGCACCTTGTCGTCGCGCTGGTGCCCGCCCACGATCTGCAGGCCCACCGGCAACCCCGCCTTGGTGAAGCCGCAGGGAATGGAAGCGGCGGGCTGTTGCGTCAGGTTGAAGGGATAGCTGAAGGGCGTCCAGGTCAGCCAGTTGTCGCCGAGCGGCCAGCCCGGCGGCACCAGCGCGCCCACCGGCAGCGCCGGCACGGCCACCGCCGGGGTCAGCAGGATGTCCCAGTCCTCGTGAAAGCGGCGCATGCGGGCACCCAATTCCGCCCGCGCCGTGGTCGCATCGAAATGCTGCTTCAGGCTGACCCGCCGGCCGTCCTCCACCCAGGCGCGCAGCCCCGGATCGAGCTTGGCGCGCTCGGCTTCCGGCAAGCCGCCGAGCGGGCCGAACAGCCCCACCAGCCAGAAGGGCATCATCGTATCGATGGGATCGTCGAAGGGGGCCCGCACCTCCTCGACCCGGGCGCCCAGCTGCTCGAAGCTGCGCGCGGCCCTCTCGACCAGCGCCGCCACTTCGGGGTCGACGGGTACGGCGCCGAAGCGCGGGCAATAGGCGATACGCCAGTCCGTCACGCCGCCTTCCGACGCGGCAAGCCAATCGCGGCCATCGTCGGGGAGCGAATACCAATCCCGCAGATCCGGTCTCGCCACCACATCCATGAACAGTGCCGCATCCGCCACCGTGCGGGTCATCGGCCCGACATGGGAGAGCGTGCCCTGACCCCCGAAGGGCCAGGCCGGCACCCGGCCATAGGAGGGCTTCAGTCCGAAGCAGCCGCTGAAGGCGGCCGGAATGCGGATCGAGCCGCCGGCATCGCCCCCGCTGGCAAGCGGGCCCATGCCGGTCAGCACCGCCGCGGCGGCACCGGCGCTGGAGCCGCCGGTGGTGTGGGCGAGGTTCCAGGGATTGCGGGTGCTGCCGGTCAGCGAGCTGTCGCCGGTCCCCTTCCAGCCGAACTCGGAGGTCGTGGTCTTCCCCAGCAGCACCGCGCCGCTTTCGCGCAGCCGCGCCGGCAAGGGGGCGTCCTGCGCTTCGACCTGAGCCGCGTGCGTCGTCAGCGAACCACGCCGCGTCGGCCAGCCCTTGGCGATGTTCAGGTCCTTGATCGAGACCGGAACGCCGTCGAGCCGCCCCGCCGGCGCACCCTTCCACCAACGCGCTTCGGACGCCTTGGCCGCAGCACGCGCGACCTCGGCATCGAAGACGACGAAGGCATTCACCTTCGGTTCGGCCAGCGCGTGCCGGGCGATCACCGCCTCGGTCGCCTCCACCGGCGAAAGCTTCTTCGCCCGGTAGAGCGCGACCAGGTCGAGCGCGGTGAGGTCGGCTGGATCGGTCACTGCAGGGTCGGCGCCTTCTTCGCGATCGAATAGACGGTTTCGTAGGCACGGCTGGCGCGGAAGACCAGATCCTCGCGGAAGAACGGCCCGACGATGTGGAGCCCGATCGGCAACCCCGTCGCGGTGAACCCGCAAGGGATGGAGGCAGCCGGCTGCTGGGTCAGGTTGAAGGGATAGCTGAAGGGGGTCCAGGTGGGCCAGGTATCGCCGTGCCTCCAGCCGGCCGGCACCATTTCACCATGCTTCAACGCCGGCACGGCGAGCGAAGGCGTGAGCAGGATGTCGTAGCGGTCGTGGAAACCGCGCATCAGTCCGCCCAGGTTCTGCCGCGCCGATACCGCGTCGAGATACTGTTTCAGCGACAGCCGCGCGCCCGCCTCGATCGAGGCGTTCAGCCCCTCCTCCATCACCGCCCGCTTCTCCTTCGGCAGGCCGCCGAAAGTGGTGTAGGCACCGGCGGTCCACAGCGTCCAGAAGATGTCGTAGGGGTCGGCGAAACCGGGATCGACCTCTTCGACATGGGCGCCCAGATCTTCGAATGTGGCCGCCGCCTTGGCGACCGACGCGGCGACTTCCGGATCGACGGGGGCGAAGCCGAGGCGCGGGCTGAAGGCGATCCGCATTCCCTTCACGCCGGCTTCGAGGTCGGCGGTCCAGTCCCGCCCGTCATAGGGCATGCCGTACCAGTCGCGCGAATCAGGCTTCTGGATCACGTTCAGGAAGATCGCGGAATCCCTGACCGTCCGCGTCATCGGGCCGTTATGGGCGACGGTGCCGAAGCCGGAGAGCGGCCAGGCCGGCACGCGCCCGAAGTTCGGCTTGATGCCGTAGCAGCCGCTGAACCCGGCCGGGATGCGGATCGACCCGCCGCCGTCGCTGCCGGAGGCGAGCGGACCCATGCCGCAGACCACGGCAGCGGCCGCGCCGCCGCTGGAACCGCCGGTGGTATGGCCGAGGGCCCAGGGATTGCGGGTGATGCCGGTCAGCGGGCTGTCGCAGAGCCCCTTCCAGCCGAATTCAGGGGTCGTGGTCTTGCCGAGCAGCACCGCGCCCGATTCGCGCAACCGTGCCACCAATGGCGCATCGTCGTTCCAGGGCTGGTCGCGATCGACGGTCTTCGAGCCGCGCAGCGTCGGCCAGCCCTTGGTCAGCACGAGGTCCTTGATCGAGGTCGGCACGCCATCGACCGGCCCGGCCGGTGTGCCCTTGGCCCACCGTGCTTCGGAGGCTCGCGCATCCGCCAGCGCCGCCTCGGCATCCACCACGACGAAGGCGTTCACCACCGGGTTCAGCCTGTCGATCCGGGCCAACACCGCCCTGGTCGCTTCGACCGGTGACAGCGCCCTCGATCTGTACAGATCGACCAGCTCGTATGCGGAAAGGTCGGCCGGATCGCTACCCAAGTGCATCACTCCCTTCGCTAGACTAAGCCCGCTTCTTGCATTCTTAAGCCGGCAGCGCTGGCGGGCAATCTCAGGAGTGAGGGTAATGGGTTTGGAATCGGCCGACTTCCTAATTGTCGGCGCCGGGATGGCCGGGGCTTCCGCCGGATACGAGCTGGCGGCCTTCGGCCGGGTGATCGTGCTGGAGCGGGAGAGCCAGCCCGGCTATCACACGACCGGCCGGTCGGCTGCTCTCTATGCCGAAACCTATGGCAACTTCCCCATCCGGGCGATCACCTCGGCCTCGCGCGCCTTCTATATCAACCCGCCGGCCGGCTTCACCGACCATGTCCTGCTGAGCCCGCGCGGGACCATCATGGTCGGCAGCGAGAACCAGCGGGAACAACTGGAGCATCTGTTCGAGGAGAGCCGCAAGCTGTTGCCGAGCGTGCGCAAGGTGACGGCAGCAGAGGCGCTCGCGGCGGTGCCCGTGCTGCGGCCCGACTATGTGGTGGGCGGCGTGGCCGAACCCGATTCGATGGATATCGACGTGCACGCGCTGCACCAGGGCTATCTGAAGGGGATGCGCGCCCGCGGAGGCAAGGTCGTGACCGATGCCGGAGTGATCGGGCTTGCCCGGGGAGAAGACGGCTGGATGGTCGAAACGCCGGCCGGAACCTTCAAGGCACCGGTCGTGATCAACGCCGCCGGCGCCTGGGCCGATATGATCGGCGAGCAGGCGGGCGCCAAGCCGATCGGTCTGGTACCCAAACGCCGCACGGCGATCACATTCGATCCGCCGACAGGCGCCGAGATCGCACGCTGGCCGGCGGTGATAGATGCCGACGAGACCTGGTATTTCAAGCCCGATGCTGGACGCTTCCTCGCCTCCCCCGCCGACGAGACGCCCTCGGTCCCGTGCGACGCGCAACCCGAGGAACTGGATATCGCGATCTGCGTCGACCGGCTGGAAACCGCAACCACGCTGCAGATCCGTCGCATCGCGCATAGCTGGGCAGGATTGCGCAGCTTCGTGAAGGACAAGACCCCGGTGGTTGGTTTCGACGACAAGGTGCCGGGCTTCTTCTGGCTGGCCGGCCAGGGCGGTTACGGCATTCAGACGGCACCCGCCATGGGCCGCATCGTCGCCGGCCTTGCCCGTGGTGAGGGTCTGCCCGCCGACGTGGCCGATCTGGGGATCAGCGCAAACGATCTGGCGCCGGCGCGTCTGCGCTGACATAGTGCTGCCATCACCTGGGGGAGCCGCCTTGAGCGGCTGAGAGGTTCCATCCCGGAACGACCCCTCGAACCTGATCCGGCTAACACCGGCGTAGGGATGCGTGAGGCCATGCAGGATCGTGTTGTGCCCCGGGAGGGCTTGCGCTCGCATTCCGTCGCGGTGCGGAACCTGGGCGTGACCTACGAAGAGCGTCCGCTGTTCACGGATCTGTCCTTCGATCTGCCCGCCGCCTCCATCACATGCCTGCTCGGACCGAGCGGCGTCGGCAAGAGCACGCTCCTGAAGGCGATCGCCGGCCTGCTGACGCCCGCTGCCGGCATGGTCACCTGCGGAGACGGCGCGTCGGCGGAGGGTCGTATTGCGTGGATGGCGCAGGACGCGCTCCTGCTGCCATGGACGGACGCGCTCGGCAACGTGACCCTCGGCGCGCGGCTGCGCGGCGAGAGGGTCGACGAGGCACGGGCGATCGGACTGCTCCGCCGGCTCGGCCTGGGCGATGCGCTGCATGTATCGCCGGCGAAGCTGTCGGGCGGCATGCGCCAGCGGGTGGCGCTGGCGCGCACCCTCTACGAGGACCGTCCGATCGTCCTGATGGACGAACCCTTCGCCTCGCTGGATGCGCTCACCCGCCACCGGCTGCAAGCGGAGGCGGTTTCGGTACTGAGCAACCGCACGGTTCTGCTGGTCACTCACGACCCCTGGGAAGCGTTGCGGATGGGCGGGCACCTGCTGCTGCTGGTGGGCACCCCGCCACGGCTGCTGGCTGTCGACGCGCCCGCCGGAGCGGCACCACGCGATCCCGACCTGCCGGGACTGGCGGCCGCCTATCGTGAACTGCTCGCCCTGATGACGGATGCCGGATGACACGCGTTCTGCGTCTGGCCGTTTCCCTCGCGCTGTTGCTCCTTGCCTGGGAGGGCCTCGTCCTGATGACCGGGGTACCGCATTTCATCCTGCCGGCGCCGCACCGGATCGCGGCCGCCTTCGCGGCCCGGTTCGATCTCCTGGCCGCGCATGCCGTGATCACAGCGACGGAGATCCTGCTCGGCCTCGTCCTCGGGGTATCGGCCGGTGGGCTGCTGGCCTTGACGCTGACGGCCAGCCGTCGTGTCCGCGGCTGGCTGCTGCCGCTGGTCATTGCCAGCCAGGCCATCCCCGTATTCGCCATCGCCCCCCTCCTGGTTCTGTGGCTGGGCTATGGCCTGGCCTCCAAGGTCGCCATGGCTGCGCTGATCATCTTCTTCCCCGTCACCGTGGCCCTGTTCGAAGGACTCCGACGGACCGATACGGGCTGGATCGATCTCGCCCGGACGATGACAGCGGGCGGGAATGCCGCCGGCTGGCGCGTCATGCTGTACCTGCGTCTGCCCGCCGCGCTGCCCGCCTTCGGCGCCGGCCTCAGGGTCGCGGCCGCCGTGACCCCGATCGGCGCCGTGATCGGGGAATGGGTCGGTTCGTCCGGCGGCCTCGGCTATCTCATGCTGCATGCGAATGCGCGCATGCAGGTCGACCTGATGTTCGCTGCCCTGCTTGTCCTCGCCGTCATGGCGCTGGCGCTCTACCTCGCCGTCGATCGTCTTCTCAACCGCGTCCTTCCCTGGGCCGCCGACACCACCATTCCCGCCACGTCTCGTTGAAGGAATTCCGTCATGCGCCTGCTCGCTTTCATCACCGCACTGCTCTGGACCACAGCCGCGGTGGGCCAGGAGCGGCTCACCGTCATGCTCGACTGGTTCGTGAACCCGGATCACGGTCCGCTTTTCGTTGCCCAGGAGTTGGGCGCCTTCGCGGAACGCGGCCTGAAGGTCGAACTGATCGCGCCTTCGGATCCGAACGATCCGCCGAAACTGGTCGCCGCCGGCAAGGCCGATATCGCAGTCAGCTACCAGCCGCAGCTTCACCTGCAGGTCGCCGAGGGCCTGCCGCTCCGGCGCGTCGGCACGCTGGTGGCGACACCGCTCAATTCGCTCGTCGTGCTGGCCGACGGCCCGGTCAGGAGCATTGCCGACCTGAAGGGACGCAAGGTGGGCTATTCGGTCGGCGGCTTCGAGCAGGCGATCCTGGGCGCGATGCTGGAGAAACACGGTCTGGCGCTGAAGGACGTGACGCTGGTCAACGTGAACTTCAGCCTGTCGCCGGCCCTGATCGCCGGCCAGGTGGATGCGGTGATCGGCGCCTATCGAAACTTCGAGCTGAACCAGATGCAGATCGAGAAGCGCCCCGGCCGGGCCTTCCTGGTGGAGGAGGAAGGGGTGCCGCCCTATGACGAACTGATCTTCGTCGCCAAATCGGACCGGCTGACCGATCCGAAGCTGCGCCGGTTCGTCGACGCGGTCGAGGCGGGCACGCGCTTCATGATCAACCATCCGCCGGAGGCGTGGTTCATGTTCATCAAGGGCCGCAGGGAACTGGACGACGAGCTGAACCGGCGCGCCTGGGCCGACACCCTGCCGCGCTTCGCCCATCGTCCGGCGGCCCTCGATACCGTGCGCTATGCGCGGTTTGCCGAGTTCCTGGCCGGCCGCGGTCTCATTCCGAAGGCGCTGCCGGTTGCCGACTACGCGGTGGAGCTGCCCGGCGCGCCGTGAGGCGCGCCGGGAGGCTTCCCGTCAGAGACGGATATCGGTCGCCTGCGGCCCCTTCGGTCCCTGCCCGACGCGCACCATGACCGGTTGCCCCGGCATCAGGTCGCTGACCCCGTGTTTTCGCAAGATCGCGACATGCACGAATATGTCCGGATCCGCCTCCCCCGTCGTCAGGAAGCCATAGCCCTTCACCACGCTGAACCATTTGACTGTCGCGGCTTCGAAATCACCCTCCGCGACAATCGGTGGAAAGCGCGGCTTCGAGCGTTCTTCCAGGGAATGGGCGCAGTGGGCCGTACCATGGCCGTTGAGCGTGGGCGTCGATGCCGTCGCGAGTTCCACCACGCGCACGACCTGGACGCCCTTCGATCGTCGGGCCGCCTCACACACGATTCCAACCCCGTCCGGCACGGTCTCGTAGCCGGACTGACGCAGGCTCGACAGATGCATGAAGACGTCTCCCGATCCGTCCTCAGGCGTCACGAACCCGAATCCCTTAGCCGGGTTGAACCACTTCACTGTGCCTCGGATGGTGAAAATCACCTCGAGCGCCGAGACGCCGCCCCCCATTTCTTGTTCCATTGCCACCCTGCGCGAACTTGACACACGCAGGACATACTGTGCCACAAAGCGCAGCAATGGGAAAGAAGAGCTCTAATAGATGATCGGACGATAAAGACATCATCACATCAATACCGGCGGATTCCCAATCTATATTGCGTCGCAACATAGAAAAGGATGTCAGCGCCGGAAGCGGAATCCGGCGGCACCGGCCCCCGACGGGGCCTCGATCGCTTCCGCATCGACCGCGCGCGACGACAAGGGGGTGCGCGGCTTGCGGTTCGGATCGGCAAGGAAATCGGCCATGCGCACGTCGTCGCTGGTGACCCAGGGCCTGCCGTCCTTGTCGAGGTAGAAACGCTTCTGTTCGGCCAAATTGAACGGCCGAGACCCGACACGGCCGAAAACCGTCATCTGATGGCCGGTTTCATCCACCCCACGATCGCGATCGACGCCCTTGGACAGTGAGAGCGCCGGCCACCGCGTCGGCCACCAGGCGATCAGTTCGGGCTTGGGCTCGGGCGCAAAGCCGTAGAAATTCGGCTGGTTGTTCGGCGACGTCAGCGAGACGACCTTGAGCCCGTTTCTGCCGTCGGCGACATAGGCATAGGCGCTGGCATTGGTCGATCCCACGATCACGTCGCGCGCATCGGAGATCTTTCCGTCCGCCGTATACATCATGTAGACGGACGGCTTCTCGGGCCGCTCCACGTCGATGATGGCAAGACCCGCCGCCCCGGCCCCGACATAGGCGTAGGTGCGGGCCACATAGATCCGATAGGCCTCCTTCAGCGGCACGGTGGCGCCCGGCACCTTGCGCGGCTTGTCCGGATCGGTGACGTCGACGACGTTCAGGCCCTCTGGATCGGTGACGAAGAGATAGCGGAACTGGAGCGCCGTCGAATGGGCCTTGTTGAAGGGGATGACGGCCCGAACGCGCGGTGCCGTCACTTTGTCGACGTCCAGGACGACCACGCCCGCATCCGCGGTGATGTAGAGCGTCGTACCGGCGACCGTGAGATGACGGGCACCGTTCAGGATCCCGTTCTCGTTCCAGGTGAGCGCCCGCTTCAGGAAATTGTTGAGCGGATCGCCGTCGCGAAGCGTGTTGATATCGACGAGGATCAGACCCTCCTCGGCATCGGTGACGATCGCGTAGTCGTAGATGTCGTGGAAGGCCTGCTCTTCATTGGTCTCGAGCATCAGCTTCCGCGTGGCCTCGTCCTTCTTCTGGCGCATCGGGGCGATCGCCTGGGCGGAGGCCGGCATGGCGACGCAGGTCGCGTTCCGGGTGCCCACATGGGTGTCGTGGCCGAGCGGGCCGAAGGGCGCCGTGATGATGCGCTGGCCGATGCCCTTATTGGCGATGGAGGCGACGTCATAGACGCGGAAGCCGCCTGCCCCTTCGGCCACATAGAGATACTCGCCGACCAGTTGGACGCAGCCGACATCGCCGCCGGCCGGATGGGTGAATGCGCCGAGCGCGGACACATCCGAGATCAGCTTCCGTCCGCGCTCCTGGTGACGCCGGTAGTCGTCCGGATAGACGTTCTTGTGCATCCAGCTGCCGATGACACTCTGCGGCTCGTCCCACTCCGTGACCTGGACCGCTTCAACGCCGCCGGCGGCGCCGACCCAGGCGTTGTAGCCGACGAAATTGATGTAGTTGGTCCCGTGCATCAGCGTCTGCGCCATGATGGCGTTGTTGTCACCCTGCTCCGAGAGATGGCAGTCGCTGCAGGTCTTGGTTTCGGTCTTGCGTTCCGTATGCGGGTAGTGCGGCGCGAAAGCCTGAGAGGAATAGCCCGAGGCGGCGATCGGCTGCTGCTGGATGTAGATGCGCTCGCGGTTGATGTTGGTCGAGGACAGGATCAGCGCCGAGGTCGAGCGGATCGGGGCCGTGGTGCCGCCCTTGATCGACTGGTGCTTGCCCAGCATGAAGATCTCGTCGCGGGCGACCTGCGGGTTGTAGGTGGCGTAGTTGCGGGTCTCGCCGCCCTCGTAGTGGTGCCGCGTGGTCTTCCAGTTCGCCTGGATCGGCAGGTGGCAACCGCCGCAGCTGGTCGTCCAGGAGAGATGGCAGGTGAAGCACTCCATCTCCGCGTCCTTGTGGGCGCGGTCATCGAGCTTCACCGCAGGACCCCATTTCTGCTCCGTGCCCTTGGACATCAGCTTGGCGCGCGCGGCCTTCGGGTTGTAGGCCGGGCTGTCGGGATCGACCGTGTCCTTGACCAGGCTCACTTCCCATTCGAGATCCGGCCACAGGGCCGAGCGCTGGACGAGGTGGCAGTCCCGCACTTCCGCGCGGGGCTTGTCGCACTCGGTGCCGCGCCACTCGAAACGGCGGCGGCCGTCCTGCACGCGGATCAGTTCGAGGTTGTGGCCGCTGGGCGGCGCCGCCGGCCCGGAGGTGCGCAGCGTCGGATGCTCGTCCGCGGTGCCGTGGCAATCCTTGCAGCGGATCTCGATCGCCGGCGCCACCTCGCCATAAATATACCCGTTGCCATGATTGTCCTGGGCGAAATGGCAGTCGATGCAGTGCATGCCGACATCGACATGCACGGAGGACATATGAACGGCCTTCTTGAACTTGTCGGGATCGTCGTTGGCGACCTTGTTGCCCTTGGCGTCAAGCAGATTGCCCTTGCGGTCGCGCTTGAAGATGGCGCGGAAATTCCAGCCGTGGCCATGATAGTCCGCGAACTGGGTGTGTTCCAGGTCCGGATTCATCGCCGACACGTTCTTGGTGAAGTTCACGTCGGCCCACTTGCCGCGTATCACAGCCTCTTCCGGATTGCGCTCGAGCGCCCGATACATTTCCTCGTTCGTCGGATATTTCTGTTCCTTCGGGAACATCTTGTCCGACTCCGGCTCGTAGTCCCACATCGTGTAGCCGAGCATCGAATTCAGGAAGATGTTCGGCTGATGCATGTGGCAGTTCATGCACTGCGAGGTGGGGATGGAGCGGGTGAATTCATGCTTCAGCGGGTGCCCGATCTCGTTCCGCGCGATGGTCGGGTCGAGGGTCTGGGTCGTGCCGGTGGCGCCGAACTTGAAATACGGGCCCGAATGCCGCGGATCGCGCTCGTTGGCATAGACCACGTGGCACGCAGCGCAGCCGGAATGCCGGAAATCGCCGGGCTGGTCGTTGGTCCCCATCATGCCGGTGAAGGGGTCGTTCAGGCGGGTTTTGTGGATGTTGATGACAGGGACCGCTATGCGCAGACCCGTAGCCGAGCCGCGCATCGACTGGCGGATGTCGGGCCGGCCGGGTTCCTCGAGGCGCTGGATCGCGCCGATCGGGCTCGGCAGTCCGATTTCCGGGAACTGGGTGACGATGTTGCGGCCACCGCGTTCGAACACGCGGAAGATGTCGCCGGGGGGGATGACCTCCCAGGCGGGAAGCGGCACGAGCTGCGGAAGAACGCCCCGCTTCACCGTCATCCAGGGTTCGATCTTGCCCGGGCTCTTGATCGCCGCGGGCTGCCCGTCACGGGTATAGGCTGAACCGATGATATAGCGCTTGTAGGGCAGGATTCCGTTGTTGTAGGCAGCACCGCCCCAGAGCATCGCGCCGGTCGCCATGAGGCTGCGCTCGGCCGCCTGGATGATCGGCAGATGACAGGAACCGCAAGCTTCCCGCGCCACACGATAGTCTGACGGGTTGACGAAGCGGATGTATTCCGGCGCTTCCCTGTTCAGGAGCGTATAGGTGCGCGGCGGATTGGCGCTGGACGGATAGCGCCAGCTTTCCGGATAGCGCGGCAGCACATGCGCCTTTTCCTGGGCGGCGAAGTAGCGTTCCTCGCCCTTGTTGGTTCCGGTCGGACGGAAGACCGTGGCGTCGCCGCCATGGCAATCGGCACAGCCGATGATGACCCCGGGATTGATGTGCATCGACGGCGCATCCGTCACCTCGTGACAGGACATGCAGCCTTCGCTGCTCTTCTTCGCCTCTTCGATCGTCAGGCCGGCCTTCACGTCGGGCGTGGCCGCATAATGGATGTCGCGCGGCTTCTCGCCACTAGCGGCAAGCGCATCGCCGCTCGCGATCGCGAGCAGCGCCGTCGCCCCAAGAGCCAGAACCAAACGCCGGAACATCATCACCCCGTCCGTCCCGTCAGTAGGTCAAAGTCAGGTTCGCCAGAACCGAATAGAAGGTATTGCCGTCCGTCAGGAACAACTCGTCGAAGGCATCGCCCCCGAACAGCACCGCGCCGGAAAGGCGGAAGACGATGTTCTGGATGAAGCCCGGCCGGTAGATCAGCGCCAGGGATGCATCCCAGCCGATCTCCCGGCTCTTCAGCGGCTGGTTGCGCAGTTCCTCGATCACACTGACATCGGCGAAGGACAGGTGATTGAGGTTCGCGGTCAGACGGATTTCCGGGGTGATGTCGAAATCGGCACCGGCGCCGATCAGGATCAGCCCGGGATTGATGAAGTTCGACTGCCCCTGCTCCTTCGATGTGCGCAGCGAATTGAAGAGGCCGTTGCGCGAAGACAGCTGCAGGCCGCCGCCGCCGATCAGCGGCACCGCCTGGCGCATCCAGTAGCTGGTATCGGCGCCGGCGAATTGCGGGTTTTCGAAGATGGCGTCGAAACCCGTCTCCTTGTCGTCATAGGGGTCCTTGTCGCCGGAGGCGAACATGAAGGAACCGCGCAGACGCACCCAGCTGAAATCGATGGACGGTTCGGCCGCGAACATGAAGGCGCGGATATCCGCCTTCTCCTTGTCCGTCTGGGACGTGTAGGGATTGGCCTGATCGCGGCCGAGGGCGGCATAGAAGGACGTCGTCAGGTTGAACCGCCCGTAATGTCCGTCGCCGTTCAGACCGAGATAGAGCACGTCGTAGCCATGCGGCCGCTGCGAGGCGATGGGGGCCGGGCGCTCCTGGAAGCCGTTGTTGTTGAAGAACGGATCGGTCCCGTCCTCGCGATTGCGGTTGTAGATCGCCGTCGCCTGGCTGGTGAAGCCCAGGAACGGGAAGTCCTGGCGATACACGTTGGCGATCGCGACCCAGTCGTCCCGCAACGCCTTGGTCACGTCGTTCAGACCGGAGTTGGTGTCCTTCTCCACGCGCCAGAAGGCGCCGAGGTTGTACTGCCAGATGTTGTTGTTGCGGTTGCCGAACAGCCGGGCACCCAGCTGCAGGTCCTGGAAGACGAAGCCGCGGAAATCGGACTGGATGGGCTGGATGCCGACGCGGATCGAGTCGAAGTCGTAGCGGTCCGAGACGTTGCGGATGTGGTAGTCGACGAAGCCTTCCTGCAGCCCCAGGAAATGGTCTTCGCGCACCTTGCCGGAAAAGGCATCGATACGGAGCAAACGCTCCTCGGGAGCTGCGGCGCGGTTGTAGTTCAGCACCGGCGTCACACGGAATTCCCAATCCGGCGGCTTGAAGGCGGTGTTGCCTTTGATCAGCGAGATCGAAGGGATGAGCGTGGTCGCGAAGACGTTCTGCGACACCTGCGAGAACTGTCCCACCCGCGCGCTCGTCGCCGGCGACACCGGCGTCGGGAACGAGCGCGGCTCGTAGATGGTGTCCGAGATCAGCGCCAGGTTGATGAACCAGTCGTCGAAAATCGGACGGTCGCCCTTCAGCGTGTTCTGGCTGTAGGGATCCCACCAGCGCTCGTTCACGCCGATATTCTCGATCAGGCGCCAGCGATCGGGAATCGGAATGGTCTCGCGTGGCAGGATCGGTTCGGGCGGCGGCACCGCATCGGGATCGATGGGCGGCAGGTCCTCGTCGCGATCGGACGGCGGAATCACGCCGGGCCGGCGGCGGTCGGCCTGCGCCATCAAGACACCGTCACCGGCGGGCTTGAATTCGTGGATCTGCTCCTTGCCGGCCCAGACCGGCGCGGGGAACAGCGGCATTCCGACGGCCGCGGCGACCGCCATGGCGATGAGCTTGCGCATGGTCATTTTCCGCTGCACGGATCCTGCTCCTTCGATCCGAGGAACGGTGCGAACGGACAACTCACGTAGCGGAGGCTCCGGCCGAATGCCTTCAGAGTGTTGGCCCGCTGCCCGACCGGGGCGTTGCCTACACCGGTGCCGAGGATTTGGCCTGCCCGATGTGCGCCCAGGAAGGCGATCATGTCGTCCTGGTCGATACCGTCGCCCGACACGCCGATCGCCCCCACCAGGTCGCCGTTCTTGAAGATGGGTACCCCGCCGGCGAAGATCTGCAAGCCGTTGGCGAGCCGGGTACCGCCAAAGGGCTGCGGCGCGAGCGGCGTACAGAAGGGTGCGGCGGCCGGCGGGCTGCCACCGAGCGCGCTGCCGACGATATTGGCGATCACGAGATCGAGCTGCAGCCCGACATTGAAGGGGCTCCAGGTCGCATAGGGATTGCTGAGCGGTCCCGGAATGCCGAAGGCGGCGCCATCGGGGAAGAACGGACGATGGACATTGCCGATCGACCGGGCGCCATAGGCGACACCGTTGGTCAGAGCGCCCGGGAAGAACCCCTGCATCTGTGTCACATAAGTGGACAGCGCCGGAACCGGAATGAGGCCGCCTACCAACTGCGCGCCAACGGCGTTCAGATCCGCTGCGGCGAGCGGATTGGAGATGAAGGCGGCACTGCGGGCCTTCTGCAGAGAAACGTCGGTCCCGAACACCGGCCCGTCGGGCGTGCGGGCGACGCCCAGAATGTCCCCGGTGGCATCGGCAACGCTGACGGTCACCTGGATGAAGCTTCCGAGGGGCTTTCGGATCTGCGCGCGGCCCGAATAGGCGACGCCCAATGCGCTCGCCAGAATTTGCTGGACCTCGGGCGCGGTCAGCGACTGGGCCGAAGCAGCGCCGGCCGCCGTCACGCCCGCCGCCCCCGCCTTGGGCGTGAAGCGGTTCGCGTTGCCGGGCGTGACGAGCACGAAGGGCGTCGGCGCCAGACCCGGAAACAATCCCGCGGTATCGGGTCGATAGCCGGATGCACCGGCAGGATCACCGTAATTGGTGCCGGCGATCGGCGCGCCGCCCGGATGGTAACCCGGCACGACGATGAAGGCGCCGCCGGCGGGCGCCGGCGCGAGCGCCGGGTTGGTCAGGATGTGGCGAGTGCTGACATCGGAATAGCGCAGCGTCTTGCCGTCGACCGCGATCCGTTGCGCGGTGATGTCGATCGGCGGCGCGAAACCGGCCTGACCGGCAATGGCGATCACTTCGTCGACATTGCGGTCGAAATCCTGGATGCGCAGATCGAGGCCATACTGACCATCGGCGATGACGCCGATACCGCCGACCACGAAGCCATTCTTATAGAGCGGAAACCCACCGGGATCGGCCGAAAGGCCGAGCGGCGTGCGCTTGGGCCCGATGGTGAGCGTCGGGTCCGAAATCACCAGATCGGAACAAGGTAGCGAACTGAACTGCACGCCGTACAGCGGTCCGCCCGGCTGGCCGCGCTCGCCCACGTTGAAGAATTCCTGGACGATCTGGCTGGCGGTACGCGTGGTGAAGGCATTGCCCGAGGACGAGAGATAGGCTCCCGTCACCGCCTTGGCGATGGCGCCGAGTTCGGTCGGAATGATGCCCGCGGGTACGTTCTCGAGCCCGTTGAGCCCGGCGGCGGGAATGCGTTGCGACCCGATAGCGATGGTCGCGGGTGCCCCGGTCATCTGGAAGACCGCCAGCACATTGCCGACGCGGTCGGTCACGGCGATCACCGCAGGCGCCCCCTGGGCCGAAGCCTCCGCGGCGGCCTGACCCACGATCTGGGTCACTTCGCCGGCGGTAAGCGCGTCGGTCTGTGCACGAGCGAGCGAAAGCGGGAGCAGCGCCAGCAGAGCCGGCAGCAGGAGCTTCAGGATACGGCTCATCGCGGCTTCTCCACGGCGAAGACGCCGTATTTGAAGGCCCCATCGGCCGTGTAGGCGAGAGTGATGGACAAGGGGAACAAGGCGCCAGTCAGATCTTCGGACAACACCTTGTAGACCAGCTTGCCGCCCTGCACCGTCAACTTGTTGTCAATCAGGGAGGATTTCTGGCTGTCCCAGGGCACCCAATAGCCGTCGTTGGTCCGCTGCAGCAACTGGTTGGTCAGGTCGCGGGCGATCACATAGGTGGCGGTCGGGAGGTCGCCGCCGAGATCTACGGTGCGCACGATCACCGCCTTGGTCGCGTCGGTCAGCGTCTCGGGCGCGAGCCGCGCGCCGGTCGCGGTGAGCGTGTCGGCGGCAAAGGCAGAGGTCGCCACGGTCAATGCGACGGCAGCCCCCAGCATCCCGATCATCCGTCTGCAGTCGACCACGCGACGCCCCACCCCGCTTACCCTTTCACACTGTACCAACCGAAACCCTCACCGGCCAAGCGCCGCGGCCTTGGCTGGACCGCGCATCGGCGGCAGACCCGGTCGATGGAATTCATGGCAACTGACGCAGGTCGAGGGAACCTTGTCCGCCGCCTTTTCGCCGCCATGGCAACTCTGGCAGTTCTCGATGCCGGGCAATAGCAGGTCCGTCGCCACTTCCGATGCCTTGGCATTGTGACAATCGGCGCAGCCGACCGTCAGGTGGCGGCCATGATCGAACACTCCCTTCGGGAGAAACCTGTCCATCAGGCGAATCTTCGCCACTTCCCACTGCCCGCCCTGCTTCGTCACCGTGTGGCAGGAACCACACAGGCTCTTGCCGAATACGCGCTCGGCCACCTGATCGGTCTTCGTCTTTGCCCAGGCCAGCGCTTCCAGCCGTTCGGCCTCCGCCACGATCGGCGTGCCGGGACGCCGCCGCACGACTTCCGGCGCGCCGGCTTCCTCGACGCCTCCCTGAAGCGCGCGCTGGGCATAGAAGTCACCGATAACCGCCAGGGCCTGGATCGGCTTGCCGTGCGGCAATTCGCGATCCAACGCGCCGGGATCGAAGCGAAGCTGGTGACACTCGATGCAGTTGGCTTCCATCTTGACCGGCAGCATCCCCACCTTGCCCGAATCGGGCACGTGGCAGCCGCCACAGTCCAGCTTGATCAGACCCTTCTCGGGATGGCGCACGCCACGGTCCACGAGATGCACGCCGTGCGGGAACTTGAGGTTGGAGACTTCGACGGGCTTGCCCACCTGATCGGCGAGCTTGAGACGACCGCCGAGAGAGACGCGGTCGAACTTGCCCGCTGCGTCGGACGGCGCGGTCGCGCGGAACTGCGGGTGATCGCGGCCGAAATCGGAGGCGTTCTCCAGCCCCGCCGCCGCGGCCTGCTGCTTCAGGCTGGAATGGCAGTCGGCGCAGAAGGCGTCGGCACGCAGGACGATCCCGGCATCGCCGTTGTGCTCCTTGTGGCAGCTCTGGCAGGCCTGATCCTGGAAGCCCGCGAAGGAGAACTTCGTCGTATCAGCGTGATGCTCGATGCCGGTATGGCAAGAGACGCAGGATTCGTCCCTGACCTGCACGAACGGCTTCTCATGGCAGGCGTTGCACGCCACACCGAAGAACTTGTGCGGGCCCGACATCGGGCCGCTCAGCCAGAGACTGTCGGCGGTCGCGAGAGCGCCATGAGGCACGGTTGCCGGGTCGCTCTTCGAATACGGCGCATGCGAGACGAAGGCATATAGCGGCGCGCCGAGAAAGAAGGCCGCCGTTACCAGCAGCAGCAGCCAGGACCAGCCGCGCTTGCCCAGTCCGCCACCCGCGAGATGGACCCGGCTGCGGGTCTTCAGCATCTCCAGATCGTCGCCGAGCGGGCGCACCAGTTCCACCGTCAGCGCGATGTCGTAGCCCTCGGGCGATCCAACGATCTCCACCTCGTAGGGGCCGATCTGGATCTTCTCGCCGGCATTCAGGCGATGAGCCTGCGTGCGCTGGCCGCCCACCTCGAAGTCGCCGACGCCGAAGCCTTCGAGAAAATAGCCGCCCGGTCGCGCCACGATCTGCGCGTGATGCAGTTGGACTCGGGGATCGACGAAATGCACCTCGCAATCGGCGCCTCGGCCGAAGCGAAGAATATCCGTTTCGACGACATCATCCCTGCGGGCGACGCCGCCTTTCGCTTTGCGCGTGAGATAGCTGACGAGGGCTTTCATCGCGCGCCTACCAGTAGAAGAAGACGGAGATGACGTGCGTGATCAGCGCCGCCAGCAGACCGAAGGACAGCGGCACGTGCACGTAGAGCCAGATCTGCATGAGCGCCATGAACTGGATGTCACGCCGGGCCTGACGCAGCACATCCACCTTGCGCGTCATCAGGGTAACCAGCCGGCGAAGCTCGTTGGCCTCGGACCCGCCCGCCTTGGTCGCCAACTCCTCGATCCGGTGAAGTGCCGCGAAGGTGGCGCAATTCGGGTCGTGCCCGGAAAGCTGCCGCCACATCCCACCGCCCAACTTGGTGTTCTGGCTGGCGTCGAGGACGGCCCGGTTGATCTCCTCGCCCAGCTGCAGCGCCGATTCCCGGCACTCGCGGTCTATATCGGCGACCTGCTGCATCATCGCATCGAGCGTCATGCCCTTGCGGTTTTCGGTCATCAGCCGCGGGTAACGCAAGTACGCGTAGAGCCCGAAGACGCCGCTCGCGATCACCAGCATCATCAGCGTGTAGGCCAGCGTGTGGACATTCCAGCCGAACTGGAACCCGGTATGCAGCGTGGCGACGACAATCAGGGCCAAGCCCAGATAGACGTGAGCCGAAAGCCAGCTTTCGAGCTTTACCGTGCCGCCGCCGTAGCGGCGCTTCCTCACGCCGAACCACATCAGCCACAGAATGAGCAGGGCACCGATCGTGCCCAGTCCATAGCCGAGCCATGTCCCACCGTTCGGAATGCCGCCCTTGGGGCTGTCCCAGATGTAGAGCCCGAGCGAGACGAGAACGAGCGCGGCCGCGATCTTGAAGAAGCGGAAGCGACTGTAGACGACGATTGATTCGTGCATGGCGGTCCCCCTACTCCCCCGTCATCGCAAGGCTGCGAGGGTGAGGAACTGCTTGGGGTCGACGCGGATCGCCGCACCGGTCGGACAGGCCCGCACGCAGGCGGCGCCGCCCTCCACGTCCTTGCACATGTCGCACTTCACCGCATGCTTGGTGACGCCTTCCTTCTTGATCTTGCGCAGCGACTTGTCCTCGCCCGGCCCATAGCCCAGGCCGAACATCAGCCACGAGAAGAGGCCCGGCTTGTGCGGCGGCGGCGCCGACATCTGGATCACGCCATAGGGGCAGTTGCGCTGGCAGTTGCCGCAGCCGATGCAGGAATCGGAGATGAAGACTTCGCCGTTCGGTGCACGCTGAATCGCATCCGGCGGGCAATCGGCCATGCAATGCGGATGCTCGCAATGCCGACAGGATGTCGGAACGTGCAGGTTGGCGAAGGTGGGCCCCGCCTCGCGATCGAGCCGCGACATGCCGTGATGGGATTCGATCTCGGCGCAGGCCTTCTCGCAGTTGTCGCAGCGCACGCAGAGCGATTCGTCGATCAGGAGGACGTCGGTCGCCTCGCCGACGCCCTGGTTGATCAGGAATTCGATGATCGAGCCGGCCTCGGGCAGCGCTTCCATGCGCGCGTTGTTCTCGAGCCGCTCGCGGAACCGGTTCTCCAGTTCCTGGCGCAGGCGTTCGTCCTTCGCCACCAGCCGCTTGAAGGCCTGGCCTTCCAGCTTCACGGTCTCGACCGCGACCGCGGCCTTCACCGTGGCCGAACGCGGCGCATCGGTCAGCAGCGCCATCTCGCCTACATAGTTGCCGGAGGCGACGTAGTTCAGCACCGTGTCCCGCCCGCCGATGCGGCGCGATACGGTGACCGATCCGGTCCGGATGAGGTGCACGTCGTCGCCGGCATCGCCCTGATTGAACAGGGTCTGGCCCTTGGTGAACTTCTGCAGCGAGGCCGTCTCGGCCAGTTCCATCAGGTCGTCGACCGATGTGTTCGGCGCCATATAGGTCTGGATCTGGCGGATGATGGCGACGCGGTCCATCTCCCGCTTCACCGAAGGGTTCGAGTTGATCAGCTTGATCATCGTCCGCCGGGCGGTCTCGATCAGCACGGCGTTGCCGCGCGCCACCACGGTGGCGCTGCGGCGGCGGCCCGCGATCAGGCCCATCTCGCCGAAGAAGGCACCGCGGCCCAGAACAACCACCTGCTTGGGGTCGTTCGGGTTCACCTGGATCTCCACCTCGCCGTCGACGATGGTGAAGAAGGTGTTGGTGTAGTCGTTGCGCTTGAAGATGACGTCGCCGGCCTTGGGCTTGTGCAGCGTGCTGTCCAGCATAAGCTCGCGCAGCACCAAGGGGTTCAACTCGGCGAAGAGCGGCACGTTGGCGCGGATGCGCACCAGGACCTCGGAAACCTTAGCCGGGGCCAGGGACTTGAAGGCCTCTTTCAGGAGCGGTTCGTCGGCGGGCTCCAGTTCGTGGCCGAGGATGAACTCGATCACCTCGTAGCCCTGGTTCATCGCCTGCTTGATCAGCGGATAGCCGCCGAGCGCGCCGATGATGTAGAGGCCGGGCACGTTGCTTTCGTAGGTGGAACTGACCTCGGGCAGCGACTTCGGGTCGGCCGAGGGAAATACGATGCCGCAGCTCTCGACGAACTTGCGCGGCGCCACCGCGCCGAGACGCGCGATGATCCGATTGCAGGGCGCTTCCACTTCGCCATCGGCCGTCTTGAGCACGATGGTATTGCCCGTCACCTTGACCGGGGCGGCATTGTAGTAGGCCTCGACCAGTCCCTTGTCGATCGCGGCACGGATCAGGTCGAGATTGCCCTGCTTGGCGCGGGCGAATTCACCCGACCGATTGACGATCGCGACCTTGTTCTGCTTGGCCAGAGCCACCGCGTTCTCGATCGCCGCGTCACCGGCGCCAATGACGAAGATGCTCTCGCCATCGAAGGCCTCGGGATCGTCGACCTGGTACTCCACATGCGGCTGGTCGGCGCCGGGACATGTGAGCTTGTTGATGTTCCCTTGCAGTCCGATGCCGAGGACGACGTATTCGGCTTCGATCACGGACTTGTCGGCGAGGGTGACCTGGAAGTTGCCCTTCTCGCCTTTGACAGCGACCACTTCCGCCTTGTAGCGGACATTGACGCCGTGTTCCTTCAACTGGCGATCCCAGGTGCCGAGGATGTCCTCGCGGATGCCGAGCTTGAAATCCATATCCGAGCGAAGCGGCAAGATGTCTGGCGTCGCCATGACAAGCTTGCCCTTCTGGTACTTGTAGATGGTATCGGACGCGTGGTCGGTCCGTTCCAGCAACACGTGTGAAACGCCAAGCCTCGCGGCGCGACCGGCGGCACTCAAGCCCCCCGGTCCCGACCCGATGATCGCCACAGTAAAGCGTTCGGCCATTCGACCCCCGACCCCGAACGTACGCGGCGCAACATCCGCTATCCGGGATCAGCCCCGAAGCCCCGCGCCGGCCTCAGACCGCCGCGCGAGATGCCTCGCCCCCAGATACCGGCGCACCGACGGTAACCGCCTCGATTCGCAAGGCTAATTGTCGCCCTGCTCCGGTGTCAACCAAACCGGCGAAAGCTTAACAAGCACTGAAGGCTGCTTTCGCGGCGGTGCAACACCGCAGAAAGACAAAAAACCCGCCAAAAAGGAGGGTTAATGCCCCTTAGGTCACACGACACGGAAGTTGCCGAACTGCCACGGATCAACAGAATCAATATCTTCCGGGAACAAGGTGCCGCGTCCGAGCAACGGCGTCCATTCGCCGTAGGCTCCCACGATCTCCCCTAAATAGGGGGTCGCGAGGGCGAGCACACGTTCGTGATCCAGGTCGTCGGCCTCTACGATCCCGGCGCGCGGGTTCTCCAGCGCCCAGATCATCCCGGCCATCACCGCGGCGGTGACCTGAAGGCTGGTCGCATTGTTGTGCGGCGCCAGCCTGCGCGCTTCCTCTATCGAAAGCCGCGAACCGTACCAGTAGGCCGTCTTCGCATGCCCCATCAGGAGTACCCCGAGTTCGTCGACCCCGGACACGATCTCTTCCATCAGAAGCCGTTTCGCAGGCTGGATCTCCCAGTTCTTGCCGGCGAATTCGTGGATGGAAACCACCGCGTCGTCGCAGGGGTGATAGGCGTAGTGGACGGTCGGCCGATAGACGACCCGCCCCGCTTCCCGATGCGTCAGGTAGTCGGCGATCGAGATCGCCTCGTTATGCGTGATCAGAAAGCCATGGAAGGGGCCTTCCAGCGGTGTCCAGGTCCGCACCTTCGTCGCCGCCCCGGGACGATTGAGGTAGATCGCCGCGTCACAGCCGAATGGATGGCGCATGCCGTCCCGCGGCAGCTCCTTCTCATGCGTCCCCCAGCCGAGCTCGGCCGGCTGGCATCCCTCGGCGACAAAGCCGTCGATCGACCAGGTGTTGACGAACTCGCCTCGGAGGCGGGGCTGGTTAGCGACCTGGGTGTCGCGCTCGGCGACGTGGATGACCTTGATGCCGAGCCGGTGGCTGAGCGCCGCCCATTCGTCCCGGCTGGACGGTCGGGGCTGCGTCACACCGGTATCGCGCGCTATGTCGAGCAGGGCCCGCTTCACGAAATGCGAGACGAGGCCGGGATTGGCTCCATGCGCCAGAACCTTGGTCCCCGAGCCCGCATGGGCCTTGCGCAGGCTCAGGGCCTTTTCGCGATAGCCGTAGTTCGAGCGCTCGGACACGCTGCGCCTGGGATCCGTGTAGCCCCCGGGCCACGGCTCGATGCAGGTGTCGAGATAGAGGGCGCCCTTCTCGAGGGCGAGGCCGACCAGGTCGATGCTGGAGACATCGACCGAGAGGTTGAGGAGGAAGTCGCCCGCGGAAAGCATCGGCCCGAGGACGGACCGATAGTTCTCGGGCGTCAGCGGCAAGACCCGGAAGCCGACGCCGTATTCGCGCGCAACGCCGGCGCCATCGTCATCGGCCGCGATGATCGAAATCTTCGAGGGATGTGTATCGAAGTGCCGCAGGATCAGCGGCAGGACGCCCTGGCCGATGCTGCCGAAACCGATGATGACGAGCCGGCCGGCAAGGGCCGCATGCTGCTTGTAGCTCTCCATGGCAATACCTCCGGCCGCGCCCGGTCCCTGTCACGGGAACCGGGCGACGGCGACGCCAACTCAGACGAACAATGACCCTAAACGCAGAAGCGGCTGGTCAGATGCAATAGGTCTTCAAAGGCTCAAAGCCGTTGAAGGCGATCGACGAGTAGGTGGTCGTATAGGCACCTGTCGCCAGGATCTCGACCTTGTCGCCGATGGCGAGGTCGAGCGGCATCTCATAGGCAGTCTTCTCGTACAGCACGTCGGCGCTGTCGCAAGTGGGGCCGGCCAGGACGACAGGACCTGTCTCGCCCCCATCATGCGGGGTGCGGATCCGGTATTTGATGCTCTCGTCCATGGTCTCGGCGAGGCCGGAGAACTTGCCCACGTCGAGATAGATCCAGCGCTTGCCTTCGCTTGCATCCTTGCGCGAAATCAGCACCACCTCGGCCTGCAGCACGCCAGCGTCACCCACCAGCGAACGGCCCGGCTCGATGATCAGTTCGGGGATGTTGTTGCCGAAGTACTTGCGCACCGCCTCGTTCACCGCCTCGGCGTAGGCCTCGAGCGGCGGCACCTTGGCGCGATATCGGGCCGGGAAGCCCCCGCCGAGGTTGACCATGCGCAGGTCGACATCCCGTTCGCGCAGGACCGAGAACAGACCCGCGACCGAAGCGAGCGCCTTGTCCCACTGCGCGAGGTCGGTCTGCTGGGAGCCGACATGAAACGACAGGCCATAGGCGTCGAGGCCGTAGTCGCGGGCCATGACCATGAGGTCGGCAGCCATCTCGGGCGAACAGCCGAACTTGCGCGACAGCGGCCACTCGGCGCCTTCGCATTCCATCAGCACGCGGCAGAACACCTTGGCGCCAGGAGCCGCGCGGGCGATCTTCTTCAGCTCCGCCTCGCTGTCGAAAGCGAAGAGCTCGACGCCCTTGTCCCAGGCATAGGCGATGTCGGCTTCCTTCTTGATCGTATTGCCGAAGGAAATCCGGTCGGCCGTGGCGCCCTCGGTCAGGCAGAGGTCGATCTCGTTGCGGCTGGCAGTGTCGAAATTGGAGCCGAGCCGCGCCAGGCGCGAGATCACGGGCCCCATCGGATTCGCCTTCACGGCATAGAAGACCCGCGCCGCCGGCAGCAACTCGCGGAGCTTCAGATAGGCGTCCTCGACCATGTCCACATCGACGACGAGGCAGGGGGTGGCGGGACGTCGGTCTTCCAGGAAGCGGGCGATCTTGTCGGTCATGTCAGAACCCTTCAGACCCGGCGGCAGCCGCCGGGCAAGCAATAACGATATGCAGGGGAAGGAGCGGACAGGCGGGCCATGGCGGCGCGCCTTGTCCCGCGACAGTGAGAACTCACTGCCGCGTGCGCATACTCGACAGCGGGTTCTTGCGACCGATCAAGGCGAGGTAGCCCAGACGCCCGGCGCGGCGCGCGGTAGCGCGTGTAACGATGGCAATGCCGGGGACACGTCCGGCCTTGCGGCCCAGCTGGTCCAACATCGATAAGTTCCCTCTCAGAACCGGCAGGAGCCGGACGTTCCAAAAAGGACGCCTAACGTCGTTGCATAACCACTAGGGGCCATAGGCACGTGCGGGTGCGTCTTGAAGCGCGTTATAAGTCCAACGCGCGGTTACGCAAGAAGAAATTTGTGACAGCGCGCTGAATTCGTTCACCATCCGTCAACCCTCCCTCCACCGGCCGACCGTATCTCATGACCTTGACCGACCGACCCGTCCCGGACGAGGGGACGAACAGGCTGAAGGCGATCGGCTTCGCGCTCGGGGGGATAGCGCTCTTCGGGCTGCTCGACATGCAGGCGAAGTATCTCGGCAGCCGCTATCCCGTCTCCGAGGTGGTATGGGCGCGTTATGCCGGGCATTTCCTGCTGATGCTGGTGGTGCTGGCGCCGCGGCACGGCCGCGCGCTGATCCGCACGAAGCGATTCGGCCTGCAGATGACGCGCTCGATCCTGCTTTTGCTGTCCACCGCCTTCTTCTTCACCGCCGTATCGTTGTTGCCGCTCGCGGAAGCGGCCGCGATCGGCTTCGTCTCCCCCCTCCTCCTAGTGCTGCTCTCCATCCCGATGCTGGGGGAGAAGGTCGGCTGGCGGCGGATGACCGCCGTGGTGGTGGGCTTTTCGGGCGTGCTGCTGATCCTGCGTCCCGGCGGCAGCCTGTTCACCTGGGCGGCGCTGCTGCCGCTGGCGACCGCCGTCAGCTACAGCCTTTATCAGATCCTGACCCGCAAGATCGCCAGCACCGAGAATCCGATCGCCAGCCTCTTCTACACCTCGCTGGTCGGCGCGGCGGTCACCACCCTCGTCATTCCTTTCGTCTTCGTGATGCCGGCCTGGGAGCACCTGCCGATGTTCGCCTCCCTCGGCGTCCTGGGCGGCCTCGGTCATTTCCTGATGATCAAGGCGCTGAACGGCGCTCCGGCTTCGGTGCTCGCCCCGTTCAGCTACTCGGCGATGATCTGGTCGCTCGGCTTCGGCTATCTCGTCTTCGGCAATTTCCCCGACCCGCTGGCGCTGGCCGGCATCGGCGTGATCGTCGCCAGCGGCATCTATGTCGCCTATCGCGAGAGCGTGCTGATCCGGGCCCGCCGCAAGAGCCTGCGCGGCTAGATCAGGCCCCGCGCGTCGACGGGCCAGATCGCCACCAGGGTGTCGCCCCGAACCACGTGGTACTCATCGTAGAGATTGACGGTCGGGTCGCAATGCGGCGTCACCAGTTCCACCGACGCCCCCAGCGGCAGGGTCTCGGCGCCGTCGGGCAGGATGACCCGGCCGAACTCGTCGCCGAAGAACCTGTAGGTGGAGCCCTCGGGGGCGCCGGCCGCCAGGCGCGGCATCGGCCCGTCGGTGGCGAATCGCTTCAGGCCGGCATCGGTGGTGACCATGCCGGGCTGGTTGGCGCTGATCACGCTGGACCGCACGAAGAGCGAAGGGGTGAAGGGCTGCTCGTTGGCGCCGTCGCGCAGCTCGATCCGTTCGTAATCCACGTCCATGAACAGGTAGGAACCCGCCTGCAATTCGGTGAAGGGCGAATCCGCCGCGGCATCGGTCGCATGCGTGCCGGTGCCGGCGCCGGTGACGATGCCGGCGGGCAGGCCACGCGCCTTCAGGCCGTTCACCACTTCCCATAGCCGCGTGTGGGCGGCGCGTGCCAGTTCTTCGCGCTCCTTGAAGGAGGCGACGTGCTGCAGATGGCCGGCATAGGCCTGCACGCCGGCAAAGCGGAGCGTAGCCTGCGCGGCCACGTCGCCCGCGAGCGCGATCGCCGCCGCCACCGTCGCCGCGCCGGTGCGGTGCGTACCGACGTCGAAATCGACCACCACCGGCAGCGGCCGCGCGCCCGCCGCCCCTGTCCGTGCGAGCGGCGCCACCATCGAAGGATGATCGACCGCCACGGTCACGTCGGCACCGGCGGCATGCAGGGCCGCCAGACGGGCGAGGCGCGCCTCGCCCACGATCGGTGTCGCCAGCAGGATGCCCGTGATGCCGGCGGCGGCCAGCACCTCGACCTCGGCGATCGTGGCCGAGCAGATGCCGACAGCCCCCGCCGCCATCTGCCGGCGCGCGATCTCCAGGCTCTTGTTCGACTTGAAGTGCGGCCGCAGACCGCGTCCGGCTTTGCGGGCATATCCGGCCATCGCCTCGAGGTTGCGGGTCAGCACATCGAGGTCGAGGACGAGGCAAGGTGTTGCCAGCCGCGCACGCGAGCCGGGAACACCGATCAGGCTCACATTGGGCGAGCGCAGCGAAGGGGTGGTCATCGCCCCTAGGCTAGGCCGAAGCGAGGAGCCGCTCAATCCAGCATCCCGGTCACCCGGGGCAGCCAGAGCGACAGGGCGGGAAAGGCCATGCAGAGGATCAGGCCCACCACCTGCAGCAGCACGAACGGCGTCATGCCGCGATAGATGTCGGACATGCTGACGCCCGCCGGCACGGTGCCGCGCATGTAGAAGAGCGTCGCCCCGAAGGGTGGCGTCATGAAAGCGGTCTGCAGGTTGACCGCGACCAGCGTCGCGAACCAGGGCATGAACCAGGCGCTGTTGCCGATATGGTCGGAAAAGTCGAGCCTGGCCAGGATCGGATAGAAGACCGGCAGCACGATCAGGCAGATCTCGATCCATTCGAAGGGAAAGCCGAGCAGGAAGATCAGCACCATCACGAAGATCAGGATCTCCCACTTCGTATCGATACCGAAACCGGCAAGCGTGCTCAGCATCAGCTCGTCGCCCCCCAGCATGCGGAAGACGTAGGAGAAGGCGGTGGCGCCCAGGAAGATCATGAAGACGAGGCCGTTGGCGCGGGCGGCGTTGCGGATGGCGTCGCGCAGCATCCCCCAGTTCAGGCAGCCGTTCATCCAGGCCATGATCATGGCCCCCAGCACGCCGACACCGGCACTTTCGGTCGCCGTGGCGAAGCCGGCGAAGATGGCGCCCAGCACGACCACCATCAGGAAGGTCATCGGGAAGAGGCCGTGCCACATCTCGCGCCAGAATTCGGCCCTGCTCTGCGCCAGAGCCTCGGCCGGCACCGGCGGCGCCACCGAGGGCTTCAGGAGCGAGTAGAAGACGATGTAGCCGAGATAGAGGCCGGACAGCAGGAAGCCCGGGATGGTGGCGGCGGCGAAGAGCGCGCCGGCCGAGGTGGAGAGCATCTCCCCCATCACCACGATCATGATCGAGGGCGGGATCAGGATGCCGAGCGTGCCGGCCGAGGCAATGGTGCCGATCGAGAGCCGCACGTCATAGCCCCGCCCCAGCATCTGCGGCAGGGCGATCAGGGAAAGCAGCACCACCGAGGCGCCGACGACGCCGATCGGTGCCGCCAGGATGGTGCCCATCACCATGACCGCCACCGCGAGCCCGCCGGGCACCCGCCGCAGCAGGACCTGGGTCGCCACCAGCATGTTCTTGGCCGAGCCGCTGCGCTCCAGAATCGTGCCCATGAGGATGAACATCGGGATCGAAGTCAGTACCGGATCGACCGCCACCCCGCCCCACATGCGCAGCACGATGTTGGAGAGCCCCTGCAGGGGGAAGACGTCGAGGGACCAGCCGAGCAGTGCGAAGAAGAGGCCGGTGCCGCCGAGCACGAAGGCCACCGGATAGCCGCAGAAGATCACCGCGAACATGCTGACGAACATGATCAGCGCGAGGTGTTCCGCCAGCCAGGCCAGCATCGTCCTGTCCCTTCCTCAGACGTCGAGGACGACGGCGTCGAGCGGCGGCTTCGCTTCTCCGGCCACCGGGCCGCCGAACAGGAAGACGAAGACCTTGATGAACATGCTGAACACGGCGAGGGGGATCAGCAGCATGCCGCCGACGAAGATCGCCTTGATCACCCAGCGGAAAGGCAGGCCGTTCGGCGCGTCCGACATCTCGGCGATCGAATAGGAGGTGAGCAGGAACGGCAGCGCGTAGTGGATGCAGACATAGGCGAAGGGAAAGGCGAAGAGCAGGCAGCCGATGAGCTCGATCCAGGCCCTGCCCCTGGCATCGAGCCGCGCGGTGAGGGAATCGACCCGCGGATGGGCGTTGACGACGTAGTTGAAGGCGAGCCAGCCCGAGAAGATGACCGTGTGCAGGTGCCATTCGAGTTCCTGCAGCCGGGTCGAGGTGAAATACGGGAACTGGTAACCCGCCTTGCGCGAGATCACGTCGACGACGATCACCGCCATCAGCGCGATCATCGCCCATCCCGTCCAGTCGGCGATGCGTTCCAGCACCGCGTCGATGCGGCGGCTCGTTTCCAGGAGCCGCCGCATCAGCATCGTCCGTCCGCTCAATCGAGGAAGCCGCCGGCCCTAGGCAGCCAAAGCACCGCTTCCGGGAAGGCCATGCAGACCGCCACGGCGAAAAGCTGCAGCATCACGAAGGGAATGATGCCGCGGTAGATGTGATTCATCGTGATCGATGGAGGCACCGTGCCCTTCATGTAGAACAAGGCGAAACCGAAGGGCGGCGTCAGGAAGGCC
>JALHMN010000043.1 GCA_022844005.1 bacterium
AGGCCTGCTGTTCGTGATCGACGCGCCGGGCAAGGCCGCGCCGGTCATCCTGATCCGCGGCATCCGCTGGTGGTTCGGCACGCGCTGGCGCCCTGGCCGGAAGGCGTTGACGGGGCTCACTCGTATTCGGCTGCCGCATGCGGGGTTCGAAAAGCGCCTCAGGCTGTGGAGCGGCGAGCCGGAAACGGCGCTGTCGGTGGTGGGGCCGGGGCTTGCCGACACGCTCGCCCATCTCGCCACCACCGCTGGCTGGCGCGGGATCGATGCCGCCTTCGACCGGGGGAAATTCGTCCTGCTGCTGCCGGGGGGCGGCAACCGCTTCGCGGTGGGATCGGTGTTCCGCCCGGCCGGCGCGCTCCAGGCCGATGCGCATCGGCTGATGGAAGAAGTGCTGACGGTGCATCGGCTGATCGATACGCTGATCGACGGCGTCGCCGCGTGAGGAAGGTTCCATGTCACTGCATCAGTTGAAGCCCGGCCGGTCGGTCCGCGATCAGGTCAGCGCCGAGGAATGGCAGAAGCGCGTCGACCTCGCCGCCTGCTATCGCCTGCTCGACCTGTACGGCATGACCGAGATGACGGCGAACCACGTCACCACCCGGGTGCCGGGCGAGGATGGCGCCTTCCTGATCAATCCCTACGGGCTGCTGTACGATCAGATGAACGCGTCCTGCTTCATCAAGATCGACCTCGACGGCAACGAGCTGTTCAATCCGACGGAATACGGCGTCAACCGCGCCGGCTATGTCATCCACAGCGCCATCCATCGCGAGAAGCACGAGATCGACTGCATCATCCACACCCACACGATCGCCGGCATGGCGGTTTCGGCGATGGAATGCGGTCTCCTTCCGCTGTCCCAGACGTCGATGCGCTTCGCCAGGATCGCCTATCACGATTTCGAAGGGATCGTGCTGAACCTGGACGAACAGGCGCGCCTTCTGGCCAACCTCGGCGACAACGAGGGCATGATCCTGCGCAACCACGGCCTTCTGGTTGCCTGCGCCAGCATCCCTGAGGCATTCAATTCGATCTATCGCCTGGAGCGCGCCTGCCAGGTGCAGGTGGCGGCGATGGCGGCGAACACCCGCCTCAACATTCCCCCGGCCGATGTGGTGGATGCGTCCTGGAAGCTGTACCAGCCGGGCGTGCGGCGGCGCTTCGGAATCCTGGAATGGCCGGCGCTGTTGAAGAAGATCGACGCGCTCGACCCGTCGTTCCGGGATTGAGGTCGGCTGCATGTGCGGGCGCTATGTGCTGACCGCGCCGTTCTCGGTGCTGGTCGCGCTCTACACCATCACCGCCGGGCGCCCGAACCTGCAGCCGCGCTTCAACATCGCGCCGACGCAGATGGTGCCGGTGATCCGGCGCGAAGAGGAAGGACGCGGCATCGCCATGCTGCGCTGGGGCCTGATCCCGTCCTGGGTGAAGGACCCGAAGGCCGGGCCGCCGCTGATCAACGCGCGGGCGGAAACGGTGGCCGAGAAGGCCTCCTTCCGCACTGCGTACAGGAAGCGGCGCTGCATCCTTCCGGCCGACGGCTGGTACGAGTGGCAGCGCGAGGGCAAGGCAAAGCAGCCCTGGTACTATACGAGCCTCGGCGGCGAGCCCTTCGCCTTGGCCGGGCTGTGGGAGCACTGGACCGATCCGAAGACCGGCGAGAGCGTGGAGAGCTGCTGCATCATCACGGTGGCGGCGAACGCGCTGGCGGTGAACGTGCACGACCGCATGCCCGCGATCCTGCGGACAGAGGATGTAGAGACCTGGCTGGAGGGCACGGAGGCGGACGACCTCGCCCGCTGCCTGGCGCCCTTTCCGGCCGAGACGATGACCGCGCGCATGGTCGGCCCGCGCGTCAACGCGGTGCGGAACGACGATCCCGCCTGCCTCGACCCGCCGGCGGCCGAAGCGCCGCCGGAGCCGCCGCGCCAGCCGAGCCTGTTCTAGCCCTGCCCCCTCGTGGTGTCGGCCTGCCGCCGCAGCGCGCGGCCCGGCCGGGCGCCGGTGGACGCCCCTTTCGCCCAGATGGTCTCGCCGTTCACCAGCACCTCGACGATGCCGGAGGCCGGCTGCTTGGGGGAATCGAAGGTGGCGGTGTCGAGCACCGTGGACGGATCGAAGAGGACGAGATCGGCATAGGCGCCGGGGCGGAGCAGGCCGCGGTCCTTCAGGCCGAACTCGGCCGCGGGAAGGCCGGTCATCTTGTGCACCGCCAGTTCGAGCGGCAGGAGGCCGAGGTTGCGGCCGTAATGGCCGAGCACGCGCGGGAAGGTGCCCCACAGGCGCGGGTGCGGGAAGGCATCCGAGGGGATGCCGTCCGAGCCGATCATCGACTTCGGATGCGCCACCACGCGGGAGACGTCGGCCTCGTCCATGGTGAAATAGATGGCGCCCGCAGGGATGACGGCGGCGGCGGCGTCCTGGCGGCTGAGCCCGCCCAGTTCCTTCGCCACCTGATCGAGGTCGCGGTTGGCGAATTCGGGACGGCCCTTGCACCAGGTGATGTGGACGCGATCGGCGCGGTCGACGATGGCCGGCAGCAGCGCCGTCGACGAAGCGATGTAGGGGTAGACGTCGAAGGCGAGGCGCTGGCTTGCCATCAGCTTCTCGATCAGTGGCAGCGACAGCGCCGTCTTGCCGAAATTGGTGCGGCCGGCCGCCTTGTGATGCGACAGCACCACCTGCACGCCGGCGAGGCGGCCGATCTCGGCCGCTTCCTCGATCGCCTCGAGGAGACGGTCGCCCTCGTCGCGGATATGGGCGGTGTAGATGCCGTCATCGGCCCTCATCTCGGCGGCGATCTCGGCCACCTCCTCCTTCGTCGCCTTCTGGGCGCCCGGATAGAACAGGCCGGTCGACATGCCGATGGCGCCGGCATCGAGCGCCTCGCGCAGCTGCAGGCGCATCTGCCCGATTTCGGACCCGGTGGCGGGGCGTTCGAGGTCGTCCATGGCGTTGAAGCGCAGCGATCGATGGCCGACGAGGACGGCGGCGTTCAGTGCGGGACGGGCCTCGTCCAGCGCGGCGAAGTATCCCCCCGCGGTGGGGAAGCGATATTTCGGGTCGGAGAGCATCAGCGACGCCTGGGCCGGCAGGTCGGCGCGGGTATAGGGCGCGAGCGAGGAGCCGCAATTACCGACCACGACCGTGGTGACGCCCTGGCTCGCCTTGGCCGGCATCAGCGGCTCTTCCAGCAGGTAGCGGTCGTCATGGGTGTGGACGTCGATGAAGCCCGGCGTGATCACCAGGCCCGCGGCATCGATCTCGCGATCGGCGGCCAGCGCACCCAGATCGCCGACGGCGGCGATCCGGTCGGCGGTGATCGCCACGTCGGCGCGGAGACGGGCGCCGCCGCTGCCGTCGACGACATCGCCGCCGCGCAGGATGAGATCGGCTCGGGACATGCACTGCTCCGGACGAGAGAGGGGAGGTGCCGAGCCTCGGGCAGGACAGGCCGCCGGCACAAGAAAAAAGCGGCGGCTGTCGCCAGCCGCCGCTTCGAATTTCAGACGTCGTGAAGGGACGTCAAAGCGCCTTCAGGTTCGCCGCGGCAGGCTTGCCGCGCTCCATCGACACCTCGAAGGAGACACGCTGGCCTTCGACGAGGCCACGCATGCCGGCACGCTCCACGGCGCTGACATGGACGAACACGTCCTTGCTGCCGTCTTCGGGCTGGATGAAGCCGAAGCCCTTGGTCGTGTTGAACCACTTCACGGTACCGGTAGCCATATCTCGGGTCTCCTTTGCCACGCTCACGCGCAGCGCATCGGCCGCGCGACCATCGCGCGGCTTTCGTTCAGCCTGGATTTTGGGGGAGCGTCGCGAGAGCACCATCCGGGTCTTCGGACCGGGGATGAGCCGGCTTGGCGGGCCAAATCGTCAGCTGCCTTAGAGAAACGCACAAGTCCAGAATTCGGTCAAGCCGATTCAGATTTTTTTCACGGGCTCGTGTGCCGGCGTGAAACGCGACCCCGAGGGTCCGCGGGGGGCATCAATATCCGTAGAGCCCGGCCGGATTGTCGACCAGGATGCGCTTGCGCACCGCCGCGTCCGGCGCCCAATCGGCGAGGATGTCGAGCAGCATCGCCTCGTCGGTGCGGCCGTCCTTCGGCTGGTTCGGATGCGGCCAGTTGGAGGCCCAGAGGATGCGCTCGGGCGCGTGGCGGACGAAGGCGCGGGCCATCACGCTCACGTCCTCGAAGGTGGGATGGCCGGTCTTCGAGGTCTCGTAAGGGGCGGAGACCTTGAGCCAGACCCGACCCGTATCGAGGAGATCGAACAGCGCCTTCATGCCGGGATGGTCCAGGCCGACCGGTTCCAGGAACTTGCCGTTGTGGTCGATGACGATGTCGCCGGGAAAGCTCTTCAAGAGGCCGGCGCGCTCGTGCAGGAAGCGGCCGTCCATCTGGAAGACGACGTGCCAGCCGACCTCGTGCACCCGCGCGGCGGTGATGCCGAGATCCTCCCAGGGCAAGGCGCCGCCCGGCAGCATGAAGAAGCGCGCGCCGCGGATGCCGGCGGCGGTCAGGCGCTCGAGCTCGGCCTCCGGCGTCGTGGGGCCGACCACGGCGACACCGCGCGAGCCCGGCGCCAGGTCGCGCATGGCACGGAGCGTCGGTTCGTTGTCGAAGCCGTAGGCCGAAGGCTGCACCACCACCACGCGCTCCAGCCCGAGGCGCTTCTGCACCTCGCGATAGGCTTCCGGCGGGCCCAGCGGCGGCGGGAAGGCGGCCGTGGGGGCGCTGGGGTGGCCGGCGTAGTAGACGTGCATATGCGTGTCGCAGGCACCGGGCGGCACCTCGATCCTCGGCCCGGGCAGATCGGACGCCATCAGCTTTTTCCCCTGTTCTTCCAGTCGGGCGCATTGACGGCGCCGGGCGGTGCCTCGCCCTTCAGGATGGCCGCCACCTGCACGGTGGTCTCGATCGCCTGATGGCGGATGGCGGCCGGCGTCAGCCCGCCGATATGGGGCGTCGCCAGCACCTTGGGATGCGTGGCGAGCGCCGCCGTCGGCATCTGGTCGGGCGCCCGGCCGACATCGAGCGCGGCGCCGGCGAGACGATCGCCCTCCAGGGCTGTGATCAGCGCGCCTTCGTCGACCAGGTTGCCGCGCGCCGCATTGACGAAGAAGGCGCCGGGCTTCATCGCGGCGAAGGCGGCGGCGTTCATCAGGCTCTCGGTCTCGGCATTGGCGACGGCGAGGCAGACGACGAAATCGCTGGCGGCGAGCAGTTCGCGCAGCGGCAACTGCATGGCGATCGCGGGAGGCACGCTCGCATGCGGGTCGGCCACCAGCACGTTCATGCCGAGGGCGCGCAGGAGGCGAACGACCTCGCGGCCGATGGCGCCATACCCGATCACCCCGGCGGTGGCGCCGGCGAGCTGCACGCCCATGCGCGGTTCCGGCTGGCGGCCCTCGCGCCAGCCCGCGAAGGCGGCCGGAAAGCCGCGCCCGAGGCCGATCATGGCGCCCAGCACCCATTCGGAGACCGCCGGCACGAATCCCGGCGAGGCATGCGTCACCAGCACGCCCGCCTGCGAGGCGGCGGCGACATCGACATTGCGGATATCGACGGCGCAGCGCACGAAGGCGGCAAGCCCGGGCAGGGCCGCGAAGAGGCCGGCTTCTCCCGGGGTCTGCCGGTCGGAGACGATGACGGCGCAGTCCTGAGCGGCGGCGATCAGTTCCATGGTGGCGAGCGGCCGGTCGGGATGCGGATTGCGCCGCACCGGGGCCAAAGCCTGAAGCCGTTCAAGGGCTTCCGCGCCATAGTAGTTGGCGAGGGCGGCATCGGAATGAGTGAGGAAGATGTGCATGTCTTCTCCCAATGTGCCGCGAAGCCACCGGGTTCCCCTGCTTTTGCACGACTATGGCAGCATGCTAGAAGCAGGGCCATGGCCTATGACATCGAAACCCGCGACACCCTCATCGACCTCCTGAACCGCCTCGGCGATGCCGACGACGCGGCTGCGCTCGATGCCGCCCGCGCGCTGGCAGCGAAGGCGGAAGCCCTTGATCTGGAATGGGAAACACTCCTGGTTCCAGCCCAGGCCCCGGCCCGGGCGGCGCCCGCCGCGACCGGTTCGGATGTCGAGATCATCCGCGCGCTGCTGGCCCGGGACGACCTGTTCCCCGACACGCGCGACGACCTGGAAGGCTTTCTCGCCGCCGCCGAGGCGGGCGAATTACCGGCCGAGGACCGTACTTACGTCCAGGCGCTGAACCAGCGACTCAGCCGTCGTTCACCGTGACCAGGGCGCGGAAGGTGAGGTTGACGCGCGCGCCCACCGGGCGGGCGGTCTTGGGCAGGGCGTGCAGCCAGCCGCGCTGACAGCCCCGGCCCATCAAGAGCAGCGAGCCGTGCGGCAGGTCGAGCGCGAGGCGCTCCGTCCCCCGGCGCTCCTTCAGCACGAAGCGGCGGACGGCGCCCAGGCTGAGCGAGGCGATCAGCGGATCGGGGCCGAGCTCGGGTTCGTCATCCGCATGCCAGCCGACGCTGTCGCGGCCATCGCGGTAGCGGTTGATCAGCACGCTGTCGAAATGGGTTCCCGCCGCCCCCTCGATCGCCGCCTTCAACTGACGCAGCAGCGGCGTGAAGGGCAAGGGGTCGAGCGTCAGTCCGGAATAGGTGTAGCGCTGCCCGGCTTCGCCGTACCAGGCGGTGAGCCGCGGCTCCATCACCGCGCGCCCGGCGATCCGGAGCGAACGCTGGGCCCAGGGGGTTTCGGCCAGCAGGCCTGCGAGCGCCGCATCGGCGGCGGCGGGGCCGAGAAAACCTTCGATCAGCGTGAGCGGCGGCGGCATGGCCCCTGGATAGCGCCTTCGGCGGCCGCCGCCAAAGCGATCCCCGCTATTGCGCCGCCAGGGCCGCGCCGTCCGGCAGCGCGTCGAGGAAGGCCACCACCGCGTCGGTGAAGGGATCGTTCAGGTCGCCCGCCACCATGTGGCCGGCCCCCTGCACGTCGACGAAGCGCGCGCCGGGCACCATCGTGAGGAATTCGCGGGCGGCCGCCTCGGAGACCAGTTCGCTCGACCCGCCGCGCACCAGCAGCACCGGGATCGCGAGCCGGCGGGCGGCGGCGGCGAGGCGGGCCTCGCGGCTGGGGTCGTCGCGCCGGCCCATGCCGTTCACGAAATTCGGGTCGTAGTGCCAGCGGAAGCGCCCGTCCTCGCCGAGGCGGAGGTTCTTCCGGAGGCCGTCCAGCGATTTCGGGCGCGGGCGATGCGGCAGATAGGCGGCGATGGCGTCGGCCGCCTCTTCCAGGGTGGCGAAGCCGTCCTCGACATGCGAGGACATGAAGCCGCGGATGCGGGCGACGCCGTCGGGCTCCACCCGGGGGGTGATGTCGACCAGGACCAGGGCGGAGGCGATCGGCGCGGGCGCCTCGCCCGCCGCGATCAGGCTGGAGATGCCGCCGAGCGAGGCGCCGATCAGCACCGGCTTGCCCGGCAGCTGCCGGCAGAGGGCGGCGACATCGCCGGCGAAGCGGTCGATGCGATAATCGCCGCCGGGCGACCAGCCGCTGTCGCCATGCCCGCGCAGGTCGACCGCCAGCGCATGGAAGCCATGGCCGGCGAGGATGGCGGCGGTGCGTTTCCAGGCATGCCGCGTCTGTCCGCCGCCATGCAGCAGCACCGCGGCGGGACGGGTGGGATCGCCCCAGGCATCGGCGACGAGTTCGATCCCGTCCTCCATCGCGAAGCGGCGGGTGACTGGCAGGACTTCGGATACGGCTGACATCAGGGCTTCTCCACTCTCGACGGCTGAGGGGGAACGCGCGTCTCTTCCCGATCGAGGGCGCGGTCGAGCTGGCGCATCACGCGATCGCAGGTATCGAGATCGCCGGGCGGGATGCCGGCGAGGATGCGGGCCTGGATATCGACGCTGAACTCCAGCACCCGCTTCTGCAGGTCGCGGCCGGCGGCGGTCAGGAAGATGCCGCGGGCGCGGCGGTCGCCCTCCTCCTCGCGGCGGACGATCAGGCCGCGCCGCTCCAGCCCGTCCAGCAGCCGGACCAGCGAGGGGCCTTCTATGCCGAGCGCGGCCGCGAGTTCCTTCTGCCGCACGCCTTCGCCCAGGCGGCCGACATAGGCGAGCGGGCGCCAGGTCGCCTCGGTCAGGCCGAAGCCGCGGAGGTCCGCGTCCAGCGCCTGGCGCAGGCGGCGCACCACGCGGGCGAGGCGGAAGCCGAATTCGGGATCGGGGGCGGGAAGCGCTTTCACGCCATAAAGATAGCAAGCTAACTAACTAATTGTCCATGCCGCGACTGACGCCGGGCCACAGCCGGCGGAAGCCGGCAGGGGACGATCGCAGAAGGGGCGGCCTTGCCGGCGCGACCACCAGCCGGATTCGTGCCAGAAGAGCCGGGCCGGAGGGCAGTCTTTCTGCTGATCCAGCGATTATTTATTGAGCTGCCGCCAAGCAACCCGAGGCTTTTATTGCGGTGCAGCAGAACTCGTCGTGACAGCTGCGTCGTACGACTTTGGTAGGGCTGTCGCAATTGGTGGTGCCTCCGTAGCTTTTTCAATGGATTGCACCGCGAGTCGCAAGTCGCCGTGCATCCGGGGGACGACACCGATCCTCGGGGAACCGGATCGGTACCCGCCAGCCCGAGGCAAACCAAGGGGGGGTAGACACCGTGACCGACCGCTCGATGGACAGGCAAACCGAACACTGGAGCCGAACGCGGAGCCTGATGATCATTCACCTGATCATCTGGTTCTTCTTCGCCTATGTGGCGCATTGGTTCGCATCCGACCTCAACAGCTTCACCTTCCTGCACTTCCCGGTCGGCTACTACATGGCCGCCCAGGGATCGCTGTTCGCCTTCGTGATCCAGCTGTTCATCTTCGTCTGGCAGCAGGACAAGATCGATCGCGATTGCGGCATGGCGGAAGACGACTAGAAAAACGGGGGACGGGGACATGAGCCTTTTCAGAATTGAAGGCAGGTTCGTAGACAACCTGACCAAGATTTACGCCTTCTATACCGGCGGCTTCCTGCTGTTCGTCATCCTGATGGCGATCCTGGAGCAGATGGGCCTGAGCGCCGACGTGATCGGGCTGTGCTTCGTCGGCTTCACCATCGCCATCTATGCCCTGATCGGCTGGCTGTCGCGGACGATGCAGCTGTCGGCCTATTACGTCGCCGGGCGCGAAGTGCCCCCGGTGTTCAACGGCATGGCGACGGCGGCGGACTGGATGTCCGGCGCCTCCTTCGTCGCCATGGCGGGCGGCATCTATGTCGGCGGCCACGCCTACCTCGCCTTCGTCGTCGGCTGGACCGGCGGCTATGTGCTGGTGGCCGTGCTGATGGCGCCCTACCTGCGCAAGTTCGGCTGCTACACGGTGCCGGACTTCATCGGCACCCGCTACGGCGGCAACCTGTCGCGCTTCCTGGCCGTGCTCGTCCTGGTGGTCGCGTCCTTCACCTATGTGACGGCGCAGATCGACGCCACCGGCACGATCGCCGCCCGCGCGCTGCAGATCCCCTATGAAGCCGGCGTGTGGTTCGGCCTCGTCGGCATCCTGCTCTGCTCCATGCTGGGCGGCATGCGGGCGGTGACCTGGACCCAGGTGGCCCAGTACATCGTCCTCATCATCGCCTACCTGGTGCCGGTGTTCTGGATGTCGATCAAGCAGGACTTCGGCATCTTCCCGCAATTCGCCTATGGCGACGCGGTGGCGCGGATCAAGGAGCTGGAACCCATCCTGGGCGTCGGCACTCTGAAGCCGGCGGCGCCGGTCCCCGGCCTCGCCGCGCTCACGACCCTGCACTCGGACGCCGGCTCGTCGGCCATGGCGGCCTGGAAGTTCGTCACCCTGGTCGCCTGCATGATGCTCGGCACCGCGTCGCTGCCGCACATCCTGATGCGCTACTTCACCACGCCGACGGTTCGCGCCGCCCGGTCGTCGGTGGCCTGGTCGCTGTTCTTCATCACGCTCTTGTACTTCACCGCCCCGGCGCTGGCGACGCTGACCAAGCTGCAGGTGCTGGACCCGAACCTCGCGACCAGCATCATCGGCAAGTCGATCGCCGATGTGAACGCGCTGGAGTGGATCCAGAAATGGGCTTCCGTCGGCATGCTGAAGGTCGTGGACGGCAACGGCGACGGCATATTGCAGATCAACGAGTTCTTCATGCGCGCCGACATCGTGGTGCTGGCGACGCCCGAGATCGCGGGTCTGCCCTATGTCATCTCCGGCCTGGTCGCCGCCGGCGGCATGGCAGCGGCCATGTCGACGGCCGACGGCCTGCTCCTCGCCATCGCCAACGCGCTCTCGCATGATCTCTACTACAAGATCATCGATCCCAAGGCGGAAACGAGGAAGCGCCTGATGGTGGCCCGCGTGCTGCTGATCGTCCTCGGCGCCGCCGGCGCCGCGGTGGCCAGCCTGAAGCTGACCGGCATCCTGGGCGCGGTAGCCTGGGCCTTCTGCTTCGCGATGTCGGGACTGTTCTTCCCGCTGGTGCTGGGCGTGTGGTGGAAACGGGCCAATCGAGCGGGGGCGATCGCCGGCATGGCGGTCGGTCTCGGCGTCGGTTCCTGGTACCTCTACATGGTCAAGTTCGCCGGCATGGCACCCTGGCTCGGCCTCGACGACCTGCGCTTCGGGATCGTCGGCACCGCCGCCAGCCTGGTCGCCATGGTTGTGGTGACGCTCATGACCGAGGCACCGGACCGGGAAACCCAGGCGATGGTCGACGAAGTGCGGATTCCGCGCGGAGCGACCATCCTGGCCGACAAGGCTTAAGCGTCGGCCGATCACTAGAAGCCGGGGGGAGAGCCTCTCTCCCCCCGGTTTTCTTTTGCCCTATGCTCGACGGCAATTCGAATCGTCGTCCCGGACCGATCCCGCCATGGCAGCCATTCCCCTCTGGGCGAGCATTCTCGACTACATCCTCGGCGTCGTCATGTGGACGCTGATCGGACGCTTCGGGATGCGCCTCTTCCTGCCGGAGGAGAGCCGCTTCTTCTTCTCGCGCTTCTTCATCCAGGTGACCGACCCGCTCTTGCGGCTGTTCGCGCCGATCACGCCGGGCTTCCTCATCCCCCCGTTGGTGCCGCTCTACGTCGCCTGGTTCTTCTACATGGCGCGCTTCTACCTGATGCCCTGGCTGCTCGGCTATTCGGTCATGGGCATGCTGTCCTTCCCGCTGGAAGGCGAGATCGCGCAGGGAATCGCCGCCTTCGCCGCCCTGTTCACCCGCTGAACCGGAAGCCCCGGATTCAGCCCGCCAGGACCGCGGCGGCGTTCAGGGATTGGCGCAGGTCGCGCCGCACCTCCTGCCAGCGGAAGCGCACCGAGTTCAGCACGATCGGGGCATCCACCTCCTTCAGCGAATCGATGACCGGCGCCCAGCGCACGAGGGCCGGCGGGCTTTCGGAGAAGGCTTCCTCCTCGCCGACGGCCGACCAATCGCAGCCTTCGATCCGCCGGCGGAGCGCCGCCGCCGAGGATTCGAAATCGGGGCCGGCATCGGCCGGATGGCCGGTATCGGCGAGGATGCGATCCACCGTCCGGCGCATGAGCCCCCCGATGGCCGGCAGCGCGCCCGGCGCGTCGCGGGCCAGCAGGCCGCCCGCATAGACCGAGAGATCCGACAGACAGGCGAGCCACATCTGCCACTTGGCGACGTTGATCGAGGCGGCAAAGCCGTCGTTGTCGAACAGTTCCGGATAGCGCGAGCCGGCACGGGTTCGCAGATAGCCGTAGAGCGTCGTCTGGGCGATGAAGCTCGATCTCGTCTCGAGGAAGACCCGCAGCGCCGCGGCATCGGCCACCGGCTGCTGGCGGCGCCGGGCGCCGACACCCAGGTATTCGCGCAGCATCGGCCACAGCCGCCCGGGCCGGCGGAGCAGTGCCGCGAGCGTCTCCGGCCGCTGGCTGGCGTCTGCCCGACTGTCGTCCCGGCGGCCGAGCATTCCGTCATCCTTCCCCGTTACCTAGCCGGCATTCGGCCCCATGCGCCTGGCGCGGTCAAGCGCCGGGATGGCCGCTGTTGCAGTGCACAAGACAAAGTGGAGTCCCGCGACTGATTATCTGATGATAAACAAGAAAAAAAGCTGGACGACTTGGCTTTCGCGTAATAACGTCCCGCCTCCGAGCCAAGATCTTGGCTCAAGGAATTCGGTCAAGCAAGTACAGCCTTCGTGGGGAGAGAAGCGCCGAGCGGTTTTGCTGGATCAGTTGGAGGCGGGAGACGGGGGTCACGCCAAACAAAAAGAGAAAAGCCGGTTGTTTCTGGACTTTATCTTGATGATGACTTGGTGACGAGCGGCTGGCGATCGGGGAAATCGTCGTTCGTTCGATCCTGATAAATAACGAAAAGCTTCGGTGCAGTGACGCATAAGACCAATAAGGGAGGCGTCTCGCCGGATGGGGGCGGAGCTGGGAGGCTCCGCCCCCATCCTTTTGCGGCGACCATCGCCGGTTCGCCTACGGATCGGCGTTGAGCCCCCCGGGCGCGACGTCTACAAACGCCGCCGCCGGACCGAAACGCGATCCCGGCCCATAGCGGGAGCCGAGATGCGGCCGGACAGCCTTCCCTGGACCTTCGCCGGTGCCTTTGGTGCCTTCGCCATCGCGGTGGCCGCCGCGGACCTGATGGGCCTTGCGCCGGCACAGACGACCGCCCTGCTGCTGGCCGGCACGGTCGCCGGCATCGCCGCCTGCGGCCGCGCCGGCGGTGTCCCCCCGCTGCCGGGGGCCGGCATGGGGGCGGGAATCGCCTGGATCGGCGGCGCCTTCCTCCTGGCCTGGCCCGGGATCCTGTTCGGCGCCGCCTATGACGGGCTGGCGCTCCTCGCCGGAACGGTCCTCGGCATGCTGCTGATCGCCCTCGGATTCGCGCGCGCCGACGCCCCGCGCGGGACCGCCGCCTGGGTGCTGGTGGCCGTCCTCGTCCTGTTCGCCGCTGCCAATCTCGCCGCGGTCGGCCGGGTCCTCGGCCTGCTCCTCGGCCTCGCCCCCCTGCCCGCGCTGGCCGTCGCGCTGCTCGCCCTCGGCATCGCCTTCCTGCCCGGCGGGCCCGGGGCCGACGGCAACCGGCGGATCGGGCTCTATATCGTGGCCGCGCTGGCCGTGCTGGTGCCGGCGATCGTCGTCGGCGCGCGCTTCACCGGTATGCCGGTGCCACAGATCGCCTTCGTCGAGGTGCTGCGCCGCATCCTGGAGACCGAACGGGCGGCGGGCGCAGCGGCCATTCCCTTCCTGCGTGGCCAGGGCCCGATCGGCCTCGCGCTCCTCGGAGCGACGATGGCCCTCGGCCTCGCCGCCCTGCCGGCGCTGGCGGGACCGGCCGACCGGGAGCGGCGCCGGCGCGCCGGATGGGGGTTGGCGTTCGGCGCCCTCTTCCTGCTCACCCTGCCGGTGCACGCCGCCCTGCTGCGCTCGGAGATCGACGGCAATGTGCTCGGCCGCACCGTGGCGGGCCTGCCGGTCTGGGTGCAGCAGTGGAGCGCGCCCGGGCGCGGGCTGATCGCCGTCTGCGACCGGCCGGGACCCGCCTGCGCATCGGCCGGCAATGCCGACGGCGTGGTCCAGGCGGAGGAACTGAAGCTGCATCCGGATGTCGTGCTGCTGGCCGCGGCGGATCTCGGCACGCTGCCCCCGGTACTGACCGCGCTGATCGCCGCCGGGGTGCTGGCGGCGGGCCTCGCCGCGGCGGGAACGGCCCTCAGGGCGGCGCCGTTCCGGGGCGCGGGCGGTTCCCCCTGGCTGATCGGCGGCGGCCTGCTGGCGGCGGCCCTGGCGGCGGGCGACGTCGCCTCGCCCTTCCGTCTCGCCCTCTTCGCCCTGGCCCTCGCGGCCGCCGCGCTCGGCCCACGCGTCATTCGACGCGCGGAGGGCGGCGAGAGCATAGGCGCGCTGACCGGCGCCGCCGTCTGCCTGGCACTGGTCGGCGCCAGCGAGTTCCTGGGCCCCGCGATGCATGCGGCGCTCGGCGATCTCGCCCCGCTGGCCAGCATCGACGGACGCCTCGTCGCCCGGCCCTTCGGCTGGGACAACATCGCCTTCGGCATCCTGGGCGCGCCGGTGGGGTGGCTCGCTGCCTACGCCAAGCGGCCTGCTGCCTGATCGCGCCTCACAGGCGCGCATCATGGCGGGGAAGTGGATGCCTCCAGGCCAGCAGTGCCTCGTCAGCGGTGACGAGGACGAGAGCATGATGGATGGCCGTAGCCGCGATGAAGCGATCGGCCGGATCTTTGTGCAGACCTTCAAGCTCCGTCGCCAGAATGACGATCGCTCCATCAATCGGATGTTCATCCACACCGGCTTCGAGCAGGCGTGTCCTCCAATCCGCGGGTGAAAGCTTCAAGTTGACCCGCCCGCGGTCATGAAGGTGTGCAACTTCCCAAAAGCTAATGGCACTGACGCCGACCTTGCTCTCCATCCACGCGCGCTGGATCAGCGCCAGCGTGTCACGACCCAACTTCGGTAGTCCCTGATCGACCCAAATCAAGGTGTGAGTGTCGAGCAGGATCATTTGAGGACATCCCACGCTTCGACGTCGACCGGCTGCATGATGTCGCCGAGGATCTCGATCTGGCCCTTGTGCAACCCAATCAGCGTAGGGGCCCGGGCCGGGCGGGGGCGATGCAGTTCCGCCACCGGCTTGCCGTTCTTGGTAATCAGAATCGGCTCACCGGTACGGGCGACCTCATCCATCAACGCAAGGCACTTCGCCTTGAATTCCGACGCCTTGATGGTCTGCATGGTGACCTCCAGTCGACTCCTTTCAATATCTCCATGGTCATGACCATGGTCAAGTCAGCGCATCGCCAGGAGCGCGATGTGGGGTGAGCCGCCGGCGAGTTCGCCTTCGAGATCCGGATGGCGGGGGACGAACAGGCCCTGCGGCAGCCATTCCGGCCGCCAGCCGATCTCGACCTGGTTCCTGAACCCCATCCCGGCCAGTGAATCGCGCAGCAGACCCCGCGAGATGCGGGTGTTGTCGTTGAAGCCGTGCGGAAAGCCCTCGAAGCGGTTCAGCCCCTTGTAGGGCGGGTTGTAGGCGATGAGGTAGCTGTCGGTCTGCACCACCTGGCCCCAGAACAGGACCGCCTCGCGGGCGAGACCGCCCAGGTATTTCAGGAAATGCAGCGGGTCCGGGAGATGGCACATGATCGCCATGGCCATGACCACGTCGGCGCGATGCCGCTCGGGCCCGCGGTGGCGCAGCGGGTCGTAGCTGCCGAAGACGAACTTCACCTCAGTGCCCAGAACCTCGTTCAACAGCTTCACCGAAGGGGCGTAATCGGTCTGGTCGAGCCCGATGCAGCGGCGCATGCCGAGGGTCTCCGCCTTGACCGGCATATAGCCGTTGTTGCAGGCGACATCGAGCAGGCTGCCGCCGGGATAGCGGGTGGCCACGGCGGCGACGAAATCGTCGTACATGGCGGCGAGCGCGCGGTTGGATACCGTGATGTCGCGCCACTGTTCGTCGTCCCAGAGCCCGCGATCGAAGCGCAGCGCCGGGGTTTCGCGCGGATCGGCCTTGTGGGCGAAGCTGTAGCCGGCGCCGGTCTGGAAGTCGTCGGTCACGATGAAGGGCTGATAGGCGAGCCAGGACCGCGCCCGCTCGATCTGCTTCGCCGTCAGGTTGCGCGGGCGGAGGTCCATAGCCCTCAGGCGACCTTGACCGCGGCCTGTTGCCGGTCGCGGCGCTTCAGCCACCAGCCATAGGCCTCGGGCCACAGCGACCAGTCGGGATCGGCACCCAGCGCCTGGGCGGCCTGGGCCGGCCAATGGGGATTGTAGAGCGCTTCACGCGCGATGGCGACGAGATCGGCCCTGCCCTCGCACAGGATCGCTTCCGCATGCGCCGGGTCGCGGATCAGGCCGACCGCCATCGACATGACGCCGGCCTTGTGCACCGCCTCGGCGAAGGGAACCTGGAAGCCCGGCGTGCGCGAAACGAGCTGCGCGTCGCGCGGCAGGATCATGCCCCCGGTGGAGCAGTCGACCACATCGACCCCGCGCGCCTTCAATTCGAGGGCCAGCGCCACCGAATCCTCCACCCCCCAGCCGACATTGACGCCGTCGACGGCGGAGATGCGGAAGAACAGCGGCCGGTCGGCCGGCCACTCGGCGCGCGCGATCTCGGCGATCTCGAGCGGGAAGCGCATGCGGTTCTCGCGCGCCGCGCCGCCGTATTCGTCGCCGCGCTTGTTGCTGAGCGGCGACAGGAAGGAATGCAGCAGATAGCCGTGCGCGCCATGCACCTCGAGCACGTCGAACCCGGCGGCGAGGGCGCGGCGGGCGGCGGCGCGATAGGCCCCGCGCAGCCGGTCGAGGTCGGCGAGCGACAGCGCCTGCGGCGTGAGCCAGCCCTCGCCGGCCGGCTCATTCGTGGGGCCGATGATGTCCCAGGTGGTCTCGCCGCGGTCGAAATCCGCCCGTCCCATCGGACCGTTGCCGTGCCAGGGCCGCTGCATCGAGGCCTTGCGCCCGCCATGCGCCAGCTGGATGCCCGACCTGGCGCCGGTCGTGCGCAGATAGTCGGTGATCCGCTTCATGCCGGGCACATGCGCATCGTTCCAGATGCCGGTATCGCCGTAGGTGATGCGCCCTTCCGGGCTGATCGCGGTCGCCTCCATGAAGACGAGGCCGGGACCGCCGCGGGCCATGCCGCCCAGATGCACGAGGTGCCAGTCGCCGACCTGGCCGTCCGTGGCGGCGTAGGTTGCCATCGGCGCAATCACCACGCGATTGCGGAAGGTCATGCCGCGGATGCTGATCGGCGAGAAGAGAAGCGTGGGCTGGGCGGTCATCTGGACGTTTCCTCGGGACTGTTGTCGGCTGCCTGCTACTGGAAGGTGTCGGGGAGCGGTCGGGGGCTCTCATCCAGGACGCGCATGGTATGGGCATATCCCGCCTCGATGGCCCGATCGAAGTCCTTCCAGTTCAGCATGTCGATGCTCTCCAGCGCCGGCTGGATCAGGAGGTCCGTCTGCTCGCCGACGGCCCGGCTCATGGCGCCCGAATTCACCGTGCCGGAGCGCCAGAGGATCTGCAGGATGTTGGGAATGCCGCGGCGGCGGCGGCCGAAGAGGCGCTGCCAGAGCGGTATGTCGATATCCGCATCGGCCGCCGCGGTGAAGGCGGGATCGGCGCCGACATCGACGCCGATCACCGGGCCGCGGCCGAAGCCGCGCATCACGTCGACCGGCAGGTTGTTGATCACCCCGCCATCGACATGGACCTGGCCCTGGTCGAAGACGGGTCTCAACACGCCCGGGATGGCGACCGAGGCGCGCAGCCAGCGCCAGAGCAACCCCTGCCGCTGCGCGTCGGCGCGGCCTTGCGTGAGGTTGGCGGTGACGCAGAAGAAGGGCAGCGGCAGATCCTCGATCAGCACCTCGCCGAATTCGCGCTGCAGCATCTCGGCGACCTTGCGGCCGCCGAAGAGCGAGACCACCGGCAAGGTGAAGTCGGAGAGCGGGTTGGTGGTGACGAAGGAGCGGCGATTGCGCTCGACGATCTCCCGGTCGTCCCAGCCCATGGCGACACTGGCGGCGACCACAGCGCCCATGCTGGTGCCGCCCAGCAGATCGATCGGCATGCCGCTCTGTTTCAGGGCCCGGATCACGCCGATATGCGCGAAGCCCCGCGCACCGCCCCCGGAGAGCACGACGCCCACGGCCCGTCCGGTGAGGGCGCGGGCCAGCCGCCCCATATCGGCCGGCGTCTGCACGTGATGGGCGGCGGCCGCCCCCGTCGCGGCGAGCCAGCCGGCCGTCCCGGCCGGACGCCGCCCGGCCTCGTGCAGCAGGACCAGCTCGCGGCGCGGACCCGTATCCGTTTCGGGAGCGATCTCTTCCGGAATGGGCCAGGTCCCCGGTGGGTCGGCACCCCGGCCCACCATCAGGATGCAATCCACCTGGCGCAGGCACAGCCGGGTCCAGGCGCTCACCGCGGGGTCGGCCAGGTAGACGAGATAGTCGCATGCACCTTCCATCCGGTGGAACCAGTCGAGCGGCTGGCTGGCCGCCAGTTCCGAGGTGACGATCTCGGTGCCGCCGAAGCGGCGCAGCGCTTCCGCGAAGGCATCGGCGAAGGCCGCCGCCGGCAAGCCGGCATCACGCGGCAACAGCGCGAAGGTGCGCGGCCGGGGCAGGTAGCGGCGATTGTCCTGGGCGCGGCCGAGCCGTTCGGCGACGAAGCGCGCCAGCGGCACGGCGATCCTGGGATGGCGGTCGAGCAAGGCCTCGAATCCGGCATGCGAGAGGCGGACCAGCTCGCTGTCGCGCAGCGCCCTGACGGTCGCCGTGCGCCGCCCGCCGGTGATCAGCGCCATCTCGCCCACGGTCTCGCCGGCATTGATGTCGCCGATGCGGATCGCCGGCCCGCCCGCGGTCTCGCGGAAAACGCCGAGCGCCCCCGAAATCACCACATAGAGGGCGTCGGGCGCGTCGCCCTGGCGGCAGACGAGGCTGCCTCCCGGGAGTACGAACCAGTCGATCTCGCCCATGAGATCGGAGAGGACGAACGGGTCCAGCCCTGCGAAGAGCGGCAGCCCGCGCAGGATATCGGCGAGTTCGGCCCGCCCGTGGATCTGTTCGATATCGGCCGCGATGGCTTGTCCTCCCTACAAGCCTCGCCGCGCGGCTTCAGTCGGAAAGCCGCGCGAGCCAGCGCTCTATTCTATGACGATTCACCCCGAAATCGTAGGTACCGTAGCGCGCCCGGGCATAGATCGCGAGCGTGGACCCGCCCTCGGGCGTCGCCAGGAACCGGACATCGATATCGTCGGGAAAGCGGAACACGGCGGAGCGCTGAACCAGCCGGGCGGCGAGCCCGTCGGCGCTGCGCTCGGCCCATTCGAGCCGCGGCTCGGTCCGCAGGCTGTCGGCGAAGCGCGCCGCGAGTTCCGGTGCCGAGAGTGCGAAGCGCGGGCTTTCGCGATGCGCCACGGCCTCCGCGCAGAGGCCGGGCGGGGCCAGCAGATACTGGTTCGGCTTCGGCGTCAGCCGCAGGCGGGCGAAGTCGATCATCGGGTGACGATTGGCACAGACGTTTCCTCCACCAAGCCGGCATCCTAGCACGGCTCGGGATGGCCCGCGCCTGTTGCCCCGCCCCGGTCGGCGGGTTGTTTTCCCCAATTTCCCAGCGAGTTAACCGGAAAGACAGCCGGAGAAACGATCTCTTAACGTCCTCGCGCCACGGTCGGGGCGGATTCACGTGTCTGTTTCAACTTGCAACGAAATCGGGTTGCAAACGGAATGGGCATGGTTAATCTTCCGGCAACGACAGAAAGAGCGAAGGGGATGTCATGGGGGCGAAGGACCTGCGCAGTTTCGCTGCGCTTGCCCAAACCGGCGTTGCGCGCCGATCCTTTCTCGTCTCGCTGGCCGGCGCCTTCGCCGGTGCGGTTGTTTCGGCCAGCCCCGTCTACGCGGCCGTCCAGGGACTGCGCGAGCGGCGGATCGTTCTGAACAGGTCGCAATTCGGCGAGAAGTTCTCCGGCGTGTACTGGGAAGACGGCCAGTACATCCCCGAGGCCATCGAGCAGATCAGCCACCTGTTCCGCGAACCCAAGAACGGCAAGGCGATCGGCATCGATCCGGCCCTGGTCGACGGGCTGGTCGCGCTGCAGAAGCGGCTGGACACCGACCAGACCTTCGACATCCTCTCGGGCTTCCGCACGCCGACGCAGACCGAATCCGGCAGCCGGGTCATCCGCACCAGCTATCACTTCCAGGGCAAGGCCGCCGATATCCGCCTGCCGGGCCGCGATCCGAGCCGCATCTTCGAGGCGGCGCGCGCGCTCAGCCTCGGCGGCGTCGGCCGCTACGCCGGCAAGAGCTTCGTGCACATGGATACCGGCGAGGTACGGACCTGGGCCTGGGGCTACGGCTCCAAGCAGGCAAGGCCGGCGACGGCGAAACCCGCCGCCAAGCCCGCGGTCGCCGTCAGGGAAGCGCCGCCTGCGCCGAAGGCTCGTCCGCGCTGACGATCGCCGCCAGGGTCTTTTCGATCGTGCCGCGGTCGATGTCGCGGGTGATGAAGACGATGCGGGATCGCCGATCCTCGTCCGGCCAGGCATCCAGCACAGCCGGCGGATGAAACAGGTGCTGGACGGCATGGATGACGACCGGCTTGTCGACATCCTTCACGTTCACCAGGCCCTTCATCCGTAGCAGATCCTCGCCGCGGTGCTGGGCCAGAAGGTCCAGCCAATAGGCCAGACGGCCCCACTCCACCGGCTCGTCCAGATACAGGCAGAAGGACCCGATCCGGTCGTCGTGCCGGTTGCGGTCGAGGTTCGCGTGAACCGGGCCGTGGTCGTGATGCTCGTGGCCGTGCGCGTGATCGTGGTGGTGATCATGGCCGTGGTCGTGATGATCGTGCCCGTGGCCGCCGTCGCCATAGGCTTCCTCGTTCAGCCAGCGCTGCACATCGGCGGTCTTGGTCTTGGGATCGTAGAGGCCGGCATTGAACAGCGTGTCGGCCGGGATCGCGCCCTGGATCGCCCGGATCTGAGGCGCAGCCGGGTTCAGCTTGCGCAACCGCGCCGAGAGCGAGGCGATGGCCTCGGGCGTGGCCAGATCGGTCTTGGTGACGACCAGACGGTCGGCGACCGCCGCCTGCTTCACCGATTCCATGTGGTTGTCGAGGGTGCTTTCGCCGTTCACCGCATCCACCGTCGCGATCACCCCGTCGAGGCGGAAACGCGAAGCGACCAGAGGATCGGTCATCAGCGTGTGCAGCACCGGGGCGGGGTCGGCGAGACCGGTCGTTTCGACCACCACGCGCTTGAATTCCGGCACTTCGCCCTTCACGCGCTTCAAAAACAGGTCGCGGAAGGTTTCCACCAGATCGCCGCGCACGGTGCAGCACAGGCAGCCCGAATTCAGCAGGATGGTGCTGTCGTCGGATTTCGCGATCAGGTTGTGGTCGAGGCCGACCTCGCCGAATTCGTTGATGATGCAGGCGGTATCGGCCATGTCGGGCTGGCGGATCAGGTGCGAAAGCAGCGTGGTCTTGCCGCTGCCGAGAAATCCCGTCAGCACCGATACCGGAATGCGTTCCGCCGCTTCGTCGCTCATCAATCGCTCCTGAATCCTTGGATCCCCTACAAAGCGCGGTGGCGGGATGAAATCAACCGCGCAGGCGCGCGAGCAGGGCGCGGGCGGCGGCATGCATCCTGCGCCAGTCGCCCAACCGCGCTTCGTGGAAGATGAGGCGCGCCGCAACGCCCTCGGCGATATCGAAAGTGACATCGCAATAGCGGCTCTCGGGCCGCGGCTTTCGCGGCAGATCGTAGCGATGGCAGACGACCCAGACCGTGCGTCCCTCGACCGTGGCCAGGAAGTGCCGCTTGTTGTAGCCGCGCGCAGCGCGCGGCGGGATCTGCGACAGCCCGTGCGCCGCGGCGAAGGTGCGCAGGGTTTCCGGCGGGCTCTTGTAGCGATCCGCCACGATGGCGGCGACGGCGTCATGGGTGCGGAAGACGATCAGGTTGGTGAAGTCCGGACATTTGGCCTTGGGATCGGCGCAACGTCCTCCCCTGGTGTAGCGTGGCGCGAGATCCGGGCCGACGGCGCTGAGGAGGGCTTCGGTGCCGGGCTTCCTGCCGCGCTTCACCTCGCTGTATTCCGCCGGCACCGTGAAATCGAGCGGCTCCAGCTTCGGCCGCGAGGGACGCGGCGGCGCGGGCGCGCGGGCCGGTGTCGCGGCGGCCTTCGGAGCGGCCTGGGGGGTCGCCTTGGGGTCGGACTTGGGTCTGGCCTGCTCGCGCGGCCGGGACTGATCGGTGGCCTTCGGCTGCGGCTTCGCTGCCGGGGCCGCCTGCTGCGGATTCGTCGGCTGAGGCGGCCGGGAGACTTCCTTCGGGGCCGCCGGCTCGGGCTTGGCGGGCGCGGGCTTGGCATTCCGGTTCGGATCCAGCAGGCCGCCCGGCACCGGCGCGGGCGCGGGCGGCAGGCCCTGCGCGCTTGCGGCACCGTCGACCGGGGCGAAGACGATGAGCAGGGCCGAGATCGCAAGGCACCGGATCATTCGTCCGGCGCATCGACGCGGCCGGAGGATCGCCGATCGGTTGCGCATCGGCGCATGCTAGCCGGAAATTCCCGCACGGAGGAGTGCGGCCTTTCGAGGAGCCCAATCGCGGTCAAACGAGATCGGGATGCAGCGCCTCGCGCACGTGCCGGGCCAGGTCGCCGCGCCGGTAGGGCTTGTGCAACAGCGGCCCCTCGACGGCGCCGCCGGCATCGGAAGACAGCGAGACGCGAGCATGGCCGGAGGTGAACAGCACCCGCAGGCCCGGGCGGCGGGCACGCGCGGCGATCGCCAGTTCATACCCGGTCATGCCGCCCGGCATCACGATGTCGGTGAAGAGCAGGTCGCAGTCGACGCCCGAGCGGATCAGTGCCAACGCGGCGGGGCCGTTCTCCGCCGTACGGACGCGATAGCCCAGTTCAGTCAACTGGCGCTCGGCCATGGCGCGGACATCGGCGTTGTCCTCGACGAGGAGGATCGTCTCGTCGCCGCGTGGCAGGGGGGCGTTCTCCACGGCAGCAGGCGCGGCATCGGCCTCGGCGCTGCGGGGCAGGTAGAGCTTCACCGTCGTGCCGATGCCGACGTCGCTGTAGATCTTCAGGTGGCCGCCGGACTGGCGGGCGAAGCCGTAGATCATGCTGAGACCGAGGCCGGTTCCTTCTCCCGCCGGCTTGGTGGTGAAGAAGGGTTCGAGCGCCCGCTCGGCCACTTCCGGCGTCATGCCGCTGCCCGTGTCGCTTACCGCCAGCAGCACGTAGTCCCCCGGCACAACCTCGGCATTCGCGGCGGCATAGGCGTCGTCCAGGCGGACGTTCGCCGTCTCGATCGTCAGTTCGCCGCCGCCCGGCATGGAATCGCGCGCATTGATCGCGAGATTGACCAGGGCGTCATCCACCTGGGAGGGGTCGGCGCGGGCCGTCCAGAGACCCGGCGCCAGCGTGGTGGTGATCCGGATCTGTTCGCCCAGGGTGCGGCCCAGCACCGCCACCAGGCTCGGCAGGCGGTCGTTCAGGATGAAACGGCGCGGCTCCAAGGTTTGGCGCCGGGCGAAAGCCAGCAGGCGGCGCGTCATTTCCGCCCCGCGGAGCGAGGCCTGCAGCGCGGCCCCGGCCATTGCGGCGAACCGAGGCCGGTCCTCGAGCCCGGCGGCGAGCATATCCAGATTGCCGACGATGACGGTCAGGATGTTGTTGAAATCATGGGCGATCCCGCCGGTGAGCTGCCCGACCGCCTCCATCTTCTGCGCCTGGCGCAGCTGCTGCTCGGTCGTCTTGCGGGCAGTGACGTCGCGCAGCATCAGCAGGATCGCGCGCCCGCCGCGCGCATCGAAGGATGCGGCGTTGATTTCGACATCGACATCCCGGCCGTCGAGACGCTGCACCTGCTCTTCGACCGCGGGCAGCGCGCGGTCAGCGGCATGCAGGATCGCGATGCGCTCGTGGGCGCTCGCGCGGAATTCGGCGGATGCGATGTCGAGGATCGGCCGATCGGCGAGCTGTTCGACCGATTCCGCGGCCAGGAGATCGAGGCAGGCGCGGTTGGCAAAGAGAATCCGTCCGTCGAGGCTGACCAGGACGGCATCGCGCATGCCGTCGATGACGGCAGCGAGGAATCGCTCGCGGGCGCCCAGCGCCTCCGTACGCTCGCGGACATGTGCCTCCAGCATGGTATTGGCCGCCTGCAGCCTGCCCTCCGCCTCCCGCCGCTGGCGACCCTCCTGGCGGACCAGGGAGAAGACGATCAGGATCGTGGTCAGGCTGGCGAAAGTGGCCGTGACCAGAACGAACTGAGCCCGGTTGGCATGCAGGGACGCCGTCTGGGTGACATCCAGGTAGCGGGCCTGTTCGGCGCTGCGCATACCGGCGAGCAATTCGCGAATGTCGTCCATCACCGGCTTGCCCGCACCGAGAATGACGGCCTCTCCCGGCGCCCGATCCGCTCCGGACGAGCTTTCGATGGCGCGCGCGAGGCCGGCAAGATGCAGGTCGATCTGCTTTTCCAGTTCGGCCAGCCGCAGGAGTTGCGCCGCGTCCCCGGACATGATCCGACGCAAAGTGGCCACATGCCCCGGGATGGCGGACAGCGCCGCCTCATAGGGGGCGAGATAGCGCTTCTCGCCCGTGGCGGTGAAGCCGCGCTGGCCGGTTTCGGAATCCACCAGCGCGGCGCTGAGATCGGCGATCTCCACCAGGACCATCTGCGCGTGCTCGACCCGTCCGCCGGCGCGAACCAGTTCCTGCAAGGCGATGAAGGCATAGGTCGCGGCAGAAACGATCAGCACGATCGCCAGACCCAGGACCAGCCCGCTGCTCACGCGCGATGGCCCCGCTCCCGCCCGAGACGGATCCCGGCGCGCCGCTTCATCCACAGGCCTGCTCCCGGGTTGGTTCGTTTCGCCCGCACAGGGCAACGCGCGAGGCACGCGTCAGGTTCCCGGCTAGCGCCTCCGAATCCGGCGGACGAGAACCGGCAACAGGGCGAGGACGGCAAGTCCGATCAGGCCCGCCAGCACCGGCGGGGTGAGCAGTGTGCCGGGCGTGAGCGGCCCGTCGGAATCGAGTACCGCGCCGAGGCCCGCGCCCACCGAAGCGAAGACGAAGGAGCCCGGCAGGATACCGATCGCGGTGGCGGCGGCGAAGGTGGCGAGGGAGACGCCGAGGAAGGCCGGCGCCAGGTTGACGATGAAGAAGGGGAAGGCCGGCACCAGACGCAGGAACAGGAGATAGCTGAAGGCATTGGCCCTGAATCCCTGCTCCAGCCGGGCGAGCCAGGGACCCGCGCGGGCGCGCAACAGGTCGGCGAAGGCGAACCGCGCGGCCAGGAAGACGCAGACGGCACCGGCCGCTGCTCCGGCCGCGGAGAGGAGGCCGCCCCAGACCACCCCGAACAGGAATCCGCCGGCGAGCGTGAGCACCGTCGCGCCCGGGAGCGAGACCGCCACCACGCCCGCATAGACCGCCATGAAGGCGAGGCCGGCCAGAACCGGCCGGGCCGCCACCAGGCCGGTGAGGAATTCGCGATGCGCCCGCAGGCTTTCCAGGCCGAGAAAGCGCTGCAGATCGAACAGCAGTGCCAGCGCCAGCGCGAGCAGGATGGCGGCAAGGGGAAGGAGGCGCCCGGCCGACACGGTGCTAGCCGAACCGGGCGAGGATGCGGACCAGCCGGCGCATGCCGGGGCCGAAGAGCCGCGGGGTATAGAACTGGCCCGCCACGCGCTTCGATATCTCGCTCAGGGTCGGATAGGCGACGATGGCGCCGGCGATCGCCTTGAGGCCGATGCCCCGGGTGATCGCCAGCGACCAGGGCAGCAGCAGTTCCCCGGCATGCCTTCCCAGGATGCCGACCCCGAGCACCTTGCCGCCCGGCGAGGCGATCAGCTTGATGCCGCCCAGGGTCTCGGCACCGGCGCGGGCACGGTCGTTGCCGGCGAAGGGTTCCCACAGGACCCGCAGGCGCGGGCCGTACCGGCCCCGCGCCTCGGCTTCGGTCATGCCGACCTGTGCCAGTTCCGGATCGGTGAAGGTGACGCGGGGAATGGCATCGGTATTCGCCTTCGCGGGAAGGCGCAGCAGCGCGTTCTGCACCACGACGCCGGCATGGTGCCCGGCCAGATGGGTGAAGGCCGGACCGCCCGTCACGTCGCCGATGGCGAAAATCTTCCGGTTGCTGGTGCGCAGCCGCCGGTCGACGGTGATGCCCTTCGGCGAATGCTCGATCCCGGCGCGGTCCAGCCCGAGATCGCCGATGGCCGGCTTCCGGCCGGTGGCGACCAGGAGATGGCTGCCCTCGAGCGCACCCCCGCCCTCGAGGGTCACGCGGATACCGCCATCGGCCTGCCCGACCGCGGACACGCCCGTTGCTTCGAGGATCGCCAGCCCTTCATCGGACAGCTGCCGGCGCAGGAGAGCGACCAGGTCGGGATCCTCTCGCGCCAGGATCGAGGCGGCTTCGACGACGGTCACCTTCGCGCCCAGGCGATGCTGCGCCTGTGCCAGTTCCAGCCCGATCGGGCCGCCGCCGATGACGATGAGATGCGCGGGCGTTTCAGCCAGATCGAAGATCGTCTCGTTGGTGAGAAAGCCGACCTGCTCGAGGCCGGGGATCGGAGGGACCGCCGGCGAGGAACCGGTGGCGATGACGAAGCGCCGGGCGCGGATGCGCCAGTCACCGGCCTCGACTTCGCCGGGTCCGGTGAAGGCGGCCGAGGCCTGGATCACGGTGCAGCCCAGACCCTCGAAGCGCTCCACCGAGTCATGCGGCCGGATCGCCTCGATCACGCCGCGGACATGGCCGCGCACCGCCGAAGCATCTATGCGCGGCGGCGCGGCGTGCACGCCGAAGCGGCCGGCGCCGCGGATATCGTTGGCGGAAGCGGCGGCGGCGATCAGCGCCTTCGAGGGCACGCAGCCGAAATTGAGGCAGTCGCCGCCCATCAGGCCGCGTTCGATCAGCACCACGGAAGCGCCCATCTGGACCGCGCCGGCGGCCACGGACAACCCTCCCGATCCGGCACCGATCACGCAAAGGTCGGGCGTCAGAACGTCGTTCATGCGGGCAGCATAGCCCCTGGGCGCGAACCGCGCCGAACACAGCTTCGCGTGCGGCCGAGACGAACCTCCTGCTACAGTGGCGGGGTTGCAAGCCGAGGGTGGAAGACATGACGGTCGAGCCCAGGATCGAGAGCAGTCCGGAAGCGGCGGCCGAGGCCGCCCGCGCCCGCATCCGCAGCGGCGCTTTCAGGGGCCCGACCAGCGGGCTCGCGCCCGGCATGGTGCAGGGCAATCTCGCCATCCTGCCGGCCGAGGCCGCGGGCGAGTTCCTGCAGTTCTGCCAGCAGAACCCAAAGCCCTGCCCGGTGATCGGCATGTCTTCCCCGGGCGATCCGATGCTGCCGATGCTGGGCCGCGACATCGACATACGCACCGACGTGCCGCGCTATCGGGTGTGGCGCGGCGGCACGGTGGTGGAGGAGCCGGTCGACATCCATGCGCATTGGCGGGACGACCTGGTCGCCTTCCTGCTCGGCTGTTCGTTCTCCTTCGAGGAGGCGCTGATCGCCGGCGGGCTTCGCATCCGCCATATCGACCAGGGCCGGAACGTGCCGATGTACAAGACCAGTGTCGCGACCTCGCCCGCCGGACGCTTCGCCGGGCCGCTGGTCGTCTCCATGCGTCCGTTCCGGGCGGCGGATGCGATCCGGGCGATCCAGATCACCACCCGTTTTCCGGCCGTGCACGGCGCGCCCGTGCATTTCGGCGATCCGACCGAGATCGGCATCAGTGACATCGGCCGTCCCGACTACGGCGAGGCGGTGGAAATCCGAAGCGGCGAAGTGCCGGTCTTCTGGGCCTGCGGCGTCACCCCGCAGGCGGTGGTGGAGGCGGCGAAGCTGCCCTTCTGCATCACCCACGCGCCGGGCTGCATGCTGATCACCGACATCCGCAACTCGACGCTGGCGGTGATGTAGCCGCTACTGCCGGAACAGCCGGGGATCCCAGGCCACCGCCTCGGGCGCCGATGCCCTGATGTGCCGGAAGTCCGGGTGGTCCTGATTGATCAGGAAGTTCCGCTCTCGTCTCGCCACGATCGAGGGCACCAGCAGGATCGCAGAACGCCTGCCCTTGCGCCCGGCCTCGTACCAGGCGCTGCCAGCCTCGCGGGTCGCCTCGCGGTCGGGATGCTCCCATGGCGCAATCGAATCCTCGGCGATGCTGTCCATGCTCATCCTCGCCGGAATAAGGATGCGTGCCGCGTGCTGGTCCTTCGGCGGCCGGCCGATATTGGCGTGCACCAGGATTTCCAGCATGGCACCGGAGAAGGTTTCGGCGGCGTAGATCACGCGCTGGCCGAGCCGGTTCCAGCGGCCTGGATAGCGGGCGGCGCCTTCGCCATCGAGAATTGAATAGATGTTCTTGCAGATGCGCCAGGGGATGGGTGCCCCCTCAGGCGGGGACGCCATGCGCCATCTGCCACAGAACGGTTTCCGCCCGAAGCGCGCCGATCTCCGTCGCCGCGGCACCCAAGGGGCTTTTGCCGCCCAGTTCGGGATGCGGGCTACGCAGCCATTCGGCCGCATCCTCGGCATCGTCCCAGACGAACTCGGCGGTCGCGATCAATTTGGCAACGCGCGCCGTACGTTCGCTGGCGGCCGGGCCCATCTTGCGAAGCTGCCGGGCGAAGGTTGCCTTGGGAACGATTCGATAGAGCGCGGCCCGCCGCTCGCGGGCGCCATCGAAGATGCGCTCCATACAGGCCTCGAGCGAACGTCGCGGCAGGCCGTCGGCGACCCGTGCGTCGAGGTCGCCAAGGGATCGGACGGCGAGGCCCAGGACCTTGGTCCCGCCCAGGACATCGGCAATGCGCGCAGCTTCGATCATCGAAATTTCGCCTCAGATGAGACGAATATAGTCTCGACCGGCCAAATCGACAATCAGCCGTGGCGGTCAGCTTCGAGGAGGTCGGACACCACCTCTTCCAGATGCTTCACCGAGTTGGTGACCTTGGCCAGGTGGCAATAGGGGCGGTAGCGCGGCATGTCGCTGTCGCCGGTGCCCCAGACCTGGCGCGGTTCCGGGTTCAGCCAGATCAGCCGTTTCGCGCGTTCGGAAATCTCGCGCACGATATCGGCCCGCGCCTCGGTGCGGTTGCCGCGTCCGTCGCCCAGGATGATCACCGTGGTCTTGCGGTCGACCATGTGCATCCAGTTCTTGCGGAAGGTATCCAAGGCGCGGCCGTAGTTGGTCGAGCCGAAGCCGATGGTACGCAGGATGGTCTTGGTCGCCTCCTCCTCGTCCTGGCGCGACAGGATGTCGGTGACGTCGGCGATGTCGGAGGAGAAGGCATAGGCACGGACGCCCGCCAGCACCTCGCGCAGGCTCCACAGGAAGAGCAGGAGGAACTCGGCCGAGGCCGCGACCGAGCCGGAGACGTCGCAGATGGCGATGATCTTCGGGCGATCGATCTTCTTGAAGCGGAAGGCGGTCTTGAACAGCACGCCGTCGTTGGGCAGGTTCTTCCTGATGGTGCGGCGGACGTCGAGCTGGCCTTTCCGCTTCTTCTTCAGCACCCGCGCATGCCGCGTCGCGAGGCGCCGGGCGATCTGCTTCACGATGACCCGCATGCGCGCCTTGTCGCGCGGCCCGAGATTGCCGAGCCGCATCTCGCGCAGGAATGAATCGCGCAGCCGGTCGGTCTCGCCCCGGGCGAAGACGTCGAGCTGGCGGGCGACGAAATTCCGCACCTCTTCGCGCAGGTCGTCGCGGGCCTGGTCCAGCACATCGGCGCGCTGGTTGCTCTGCGGCGTGCCGATGCGGCGCTGGCTGGCGATCTCGCCCTCCATCGCATCGAGGCCCATCTGCTCCATGATGCGCCGGGTGTAGAGGTTCACCTGGGTGAAGATGCGGATCTGGCTGATGCCGACCTGGTTGGCGGCCGCCTCCATCGCCTGGGCGAGCGCTGCGCCGTCGCCCGAGAGCATCATCTGGCCAAGTTCGGATTCGGCCCCTTCGGCGCCGTCCTGATTCTCGCTTTCCTCCTCGCTCTCGGTCCTGGGCCGAAACTCGTCGCGGCGGAAGTAATTGTCGAAGCAGTCCTCGAACAGGACCTTCTCTTCCAGCGACTTCGCCAGCGCGAGGCCGAGCGCGTCCTTCAGCGTCTGGCGGTCGGAATAGCCCACCACCTCGGCCGTCGCCACGGCATCCAGTCCCTCGGAAACCGAGATCCTGACGCCCGCGGTACGGAGCGTACCGAGGAACCGGACGAGGGGTTCGTGCACCGTCATCGCCTAAGCCCTCGCGCCGCCCGTCATCACAACCCCGCTTCGCCGTCCTTCAGGGCTTCATGGACGAAGGTCGGCACCTGGCGGCTGACCGCCTCCACGTCCTCCTCGAACTTGAGCAGCACGTTGAGCGTGTCGCGCACCATGTCGGGTTCGAGATTGTCTGCATGCAGCAGGACCAGCACGCGGGCCCAGTCGATGGTCTCGCTGACGGAAGGGAGCTTCTTCAGTTCCATCGAGCGGATCTGCTGGACGAAGGAGACGAGCTGGCGCCGCAGCCGCTCGCCCACGCCCGGCACCCGCACCTCGACGATGCGCCGCTCCAGCTTCGGATCGGGATAACCGATGTGCAGATGCAGGCAGCGGCGCTTCAAGGCATCGCCCATGTCGCGCATGGAGTTCGAGGTGAGGAAGACCAGCGGCGGCACGGTGGCGGAGACGGTGCCGAGTTCGGGAATGGTCACCTGGAAGTCGGAGAGGATTTCGAGCAGGAAGGCTTCGAATTCCTGGTCGGCCTTGTCGACCTCGTCGATCAAGAGCACCGCGCCGCCGGGCTGACGCAGCGCCTTCAGGAGCGGGCGCTCCTCCAGGAAACGTTCGGAAAAGAAGATGTCGTCGACGGCGTCGAGCTTGACCAGCGCTTCTTCCAGCGTGTCGGCCTGGCGCATCTCCTCGCCCAGCTTGTCCTTCAGGATCTGGGTGTAGAGGAGCTGCTTGCCGTACTTCCACTCGTACAGCGCCTTGCCCTCGTCCAGCCCCTCGTAGCACTGCATGCGGATGAGCGGCAGGTCGAGATAACTGGCGAGCGCCTTGGCGAGCTCGGTCTTGCCGACGCCCGCCGGGCCCTCGACCAGGATCGGCTTGGTCAGGTGGTCGGAGAGGAACACGGCGGTCGAGATCTGCCGGTTCGGGATATAGCCGACGGAGGTGAGGCCTTTGGCAACGGCATCGACGGAGGGAAGCTTTTGCAGACGCGGGGCATTCATGACGGGGTTCCGGGCAAAGACAGAAGCGAGCGGCCGAGCTTGGCCTTGCGTATCTGCCGGGCCATGCGAGCAATATCCAGGGATTTTTCGATGTCGCGCAGGATGCGCGCGGCATGCGGGTCGCGATCGGCGCCGAGATCGCGCAAAAGCTTCGCCTCGCGCCGCGCCAGATCGCGCACCGCGACAAGCTGGGCGCCGGTTGTCTCGCTCTCGGTCTGCCAGCGCCCGAGCGCCTGCAGGATGGCGCCACCCAGGAGTTGCAGCGCGGCCTCGATCCCGGCGATTTCGCCCAGCGTCAGCGCCGCCTCGTC